>JAGAPL010000076.1 GCA_017623255.1 Clostridia bacterium | reverse complement strand
TCGGTGGATTGTTTTCCTGGAGCTTGTGCCTTGTTCTGCAGATTTGGTTTGAAAGCGAGGTTATAAGATATTTTCTTTCCGCTGCCTTCGTTGCCGTTTATGCCGAAGCACTGGCAAGAATTATGAAAACGCCAACAACTACGTTCCTTGTTCCTGCAATTATTCCCCATGTTCCGGGCGGATCTCTTTATTACACTATGAAATTTGCCCTGAACCAACAATGGTACGATTTCTTCTCAAGAGCTTTTTACACAGTGGAACTCGCTCTTGCTCTTGCAATGGGAATCATCGCCATTTCTTCTCTTGTAAAATTAATATTTGCAATACTTAGCAAAATGAAAAAAAAGTCCATTTAAAATGGACTTTTTTTCATAACTACACATTTTTTAATACCGTAATACTCAAAGCATTCAATACAACGGCTATTTATTTTTTCGCCGCTTACGACGATGGGAACTGCAGGGGGGCAACCTACTGTTGCAGCGGCTAAAATTCTGTCGATGCTATCACCTACGTCAACAGTTTCGCTTGGAGAAAGCATAGCCTCACGAACACTCACAACTGCCTCAGCATTGGCAAATGAAGGCGGAGAAACAAGAATAGGTTCTTTTTTTCCAATATTTACAAGCACTTCTTTAATATAAGGAATTGCTTCTGATATCTCAGGTGTCAGCATTAGCACAAGATAATCAGGATCAGCAAATTCACATTCAATTCCTTTTTGGCGCAAAATATCCGCAAGTTCAATTCCCGTGTAACCATAAGTTTTTGCAGCAATGGTTACTTTCGTCAGTTCGTTACCTACAACAGTGTATCCCTTTTTATGCAAGTCTTCTTTCAACTGATTAATTTCAACGCACAGCTTTTTCAATCGCTCAGGATAATCAGCAGCCAAATATTCATTAGCTTTATCCAGAGATTGCAATATCAGATATGAAGGACTTGTTGAACCAAACAATGCCAAAGCATTTTTTGCATATTTTACAAGTTTATTATCCGCAACATGCAAATATGCTCCACCTGTTAGTACGGGTAGGGTCTTGTGAGCAGAATCGCAGCAAATATCAGCTCCAAGATCTATTGGATGAAGTGATGGAGATAAAAAGCGTAAATATGCTCCGTGCGCGTTATCTACTAACAACAAAACTCCATACTTGCGGCATACTTCAGCAATAGCCTTTATATCGGCTATATTTCCAAGATAATCAGGACTTGTTACATAAACTGCTGTTACGGCATAACCATATTTATCAAGTTCTGCCCCAAGCTTTTCGGCAGTTATGCTACATGAAAGATAACTTTCAGATTCATCGGGATATACCCAACAGACTTGAAAATCCAACAGCGCTGCTGCGCTCAGAAAGGTTTTGTGGGCATTTCTGAGCGCAAGAACTTTCAGTTTTTTTCCTTGCTCTGCCGCGCGCAAACCTGCAAGGTAGAGCATGGCACGTATGCAATGAGAAGAGCCTTCGGTTGAATAGAAAGTGCTGCAATCGAAAATTTCACTTGCATTTTTTTCACTTTCTGCAATTATTCCTTCAGCTTCATACAAGCTATCTGCACCGTTTATTTCAGTTATATCGTATCTCTCAATATCCCCTGCCCCTTTATGACCGGGCATATGCAAACGCATAGCGCCGCTATCTGCGTAGCGGCGCACAAAATCATATATAGGCGTTTTCATCAGTTATTTCCAAGCTGTCTTGCAACGGCTACCATGATAGCACATTCCATTCTCTTGCGGAAAAGCTTGCATCCATCCTCATACACGCCTGTTACGCTTCCTGTTGAATGATAAGCATTTGCCGCGCATCCGCCGGAGCAATAGAGACGCGCCCAACAATCCTTACACTCAGGATGTGCATAAACGTTACATGCCGCAAACTCTGCCTGTGTTTCTTTATTGGTCACACCCTGCCAGATATCACCAAGCTTGAACTTTTCTTCACCCACAAACTGATGGCAGGGATAAAGATCACCCCAAGGTGTTACAGCCATATATTCCGTTCCTGAACCGCAACCTGAAATTCTCTTATATATACAAGGTCCACCGGTCAGATCGATCATATAGTGATAGAAGGTAAATGGTTTGCCCTCTTTATCCTTTTCAAGCATAAGTTCAGCAAGTTTTTCATACTGATCCATTACTACAGCGAGATCTTCTTCAGTCAACTGTGAAGGATCACCGTCAGCACATACAACGGGCTCCATACTGAGCTCGTTAAATCCAAGATCAAGCATCTGCTTTATATCATTGAGAAAATCAGGATTTGCATGAGTGAAGGTGCCACGCATATAATAATCCTTGCCGCCTCTTGCTTCTACGAGACGCTGGAATTTTGGAACTATTCTATCCCAGCTTCCGTTGCCTGCATAGTCAACTCTGTAGCGGTCGTGAATTTCTTTGCGTCCGTCAAGACTGAGAACCACGTTGCTCATTTCACGGTTTGCAAAATCTATAACGTCGTCATCTATGAGAAGTCCGTTGGTAGTAAGAGTAAATCTGAAGTTTTTATTATGCTGCTTTTCAATACTTCTTGCATATTCAACAAGCTGTTTAACAACTTCAAAATTCATAAGCGGCTCTCCGCCGAAAAAGTCCACTTCAAGATTGCGGCGAGTGCCCGAATTTGCTATAAGAAAATCAAGTGCCTGTTTACCTACCTCAAAGCTCATTACAGCTCTTTCGCCGTGATATTTTCCCTGACTTGCAAAGCAATATTCACAATTGAGATTGCACGTGTGAGCAATATGAAGACAAAGCGCTTTTACAACGCCTGCAGTTTTAGCCTTCAGATGCCCTGCCATTGACTCAAAATTATCAGGCGCAAAAAGCTTTCCGCTTTCTTTAAGCGCAACTACCTGATCATAACAATCCTCTAATTCCGGAATTGTTACATCATCGCGATCGGCATATTTTTCAGCCATTGCTTTGACAATAGCTTCTTTGCTATTGGTTTCAAACATGCCGATTATATCATAGGCAACTTCATCAACAACGTGAACTGCGCCTGAGCAAACGTCAAGAACAATATTATAGCCGCCCAGTTTATACTGATGTATCATAAAAAACTCCAATCTATATGAAAAAATGCCGCCGATTCGGCGGCATTTATATCGAACAAATTACTTGCTTTCTGTGTTTTCACACTGCTGGTTAGCAATGCCGCAGCTTGTCTTGCAAGCAGACTGGCAGGAAGTCTGGCATTCGCCGCATCCGCCATTCTTCGCGCTGTCACACAGATTGCGGGTTTCGATGGTCTTAATACGTTCCATTATGGTAACCTCCACAAAAAATGTTCTAATAAATACTACCACATATTCGAACACTTGTCAATAAGATTGAGGATATTTTTCCTTTACGATCATTTCTTCCAGCTTGAGAGCTCTATCATATGCTTCAAACACGAACTGCTCCGGTGTGTAATCCTTATACATCTCGTGAACGTCCTGATGAACCTCAAGAGAAACAGGACCATCATACCCAACAGATGCAAGACCTTTTGCTACCCTTTCATAATCAACCTTTGCATCAAAGGGCAACATATGCCAATCATAGTCACCAAAATTATCGTGCAGATGGACCGCAACAAGCTTATCACCGAACATTTCAAACAGATCCAGCTCGGGGCAAAGATAATTATGATGACCGCAATCAAAGCAAAACTTTGCTCTCTCTGAGGTAACGTTATCATAAACGTACTGCAAATAGTCTATCCTGCGCAGATTTTCAAATGCAATATCAACCCCGTATTCTTCAGCGGCGCTTACTACCTTTCTGATACGATCTATTCCCTTCATATTATATGGTGGGGGCGTAAAGGAACTTGACACGTGGTAAACAGCTGCAGGAATATCAAGCTCACCGCAAACTTTTAAAAGATGGCAAAACTCATCCGCCATTATATCCCCTGCATCTCCTTCTTCCCATATGCAGTTGATATTTTTGAAAGGCAGATGGGCGTTGGAAACATAAATACCATGCTCCCTGGCATATGATACTGTGTGAGCAATATCTTCATCTGCTGCCCAGACCATTATAGAATCAAAGCCTGCTTTTTTTATAAGATCAATGCGGGCTCGCATTTCCATTTCAAAACCAAAATATATAAATATACCCTTTTTCATAGAAAAAAGTATACCACAGGATTTTACATTTGTAAACGAAAATAGTTCAATTTTGACAAAATAAAAAAAATCTAAAAAAATACTTGACAAAGGATAAATATGGTAGTATTATAGTTGTGGTTAGCAAAGGCTAACCTTAAAAAATTAAGTACAGTTAGCATTTGCTAACCCAACGTTTATATGTTGAAGGAGATTCATATGAACACACTTAAAGATGCCAAAATAGGAAAATTTGTTAAAGTTATAAAACTACATGGAGAAGGCGCAGTTAAGCGCAGAATCATGGATATGGGTATCACAAAGGGAGTTGACCTCTGCATTCGAAAAGTTGCCCCCCTTGGAGATCCTCTTGAAATAACTGTTCGCGGATATGAGCTTTCAATCAGAAAAGCTGATGCCGAGATGATAGAGGTTGAATAATCCAACCTGAAATTATTTTGTTTTTATAACATACAGTTAGCATTTGCTAACGACAAGGAGACATCACGATGAATATTACTATTGCTCTTGCCGGAAATCCTAACAGCGGTAAGACTACTATGTTTAATGCACTGACAGGTGCTAACCAGTACGTTGGTAACTGGCCCGGAGTTACCGTTGAAAAAAAAGAAGGAAAAGTCAAAAAATACGATAACGTTACAATTACAGATCTTCCCGGCATCTATTCCCTTTCTCCTTACACTCTTGAGGAAGTTGTTGCGAGAAATTATCTCATAGGTGAACGTCCCGATGCAATACTGAACATAGTTGACGGTACCAACCTTGAAAGAAACCTTTACCTTACAACACAGCTTATGGAGCTTGGTATACCTGTTGTTATTGCTATTAACATGATGGACGTTGTAAGAAGAAACGGTGATATAATAGATATCGAAAAGCTTAGCAAAAAAATCAGTTGTAAAATCGTTGAAATATCTGCGCTGAAAGGCGACGGCATTATTGAAGCAGCTGAAGCAGCAATTGAAGCAGCAAAAATCGGCAAGGTAATTCCACGTCATATCTTCTCAGGAACTGTTGAACATGCTATAGCTCATATTGAAGAAGCAACGGTTCACAGCCTTCCCGAAGAGCAGCAAAGATGGTATGCTATCAAAATATTCGAGCGCGATTATAAGCTGCTTGAAGACTTTTCACTTGAAAAGTCCAAGCTTGAACATATAGAAGCTGATATTGTTGCAGTAGAAGAAGAACTTGATGATGACGCTGAGGCTATCATCACCAATGAACGTTATGTTTATGTAACAAATATTGTTCACCAGTGCTATGTTAAGAAAAATGCTGGTAAGCTCTCAACCTCTGATAAAATAGACAAAATTCTTACTAACAGAATACTTGCCCTTCCTATTTTTGCGGCAATTATGTGGTTTGTTTATACAATCTCTATCGGAACGATCGGCGACTGGACTGTTGGCTTTATGAACGACGTTCTTTTCGGAGAATGGATAATTCCCGGCGCTACAGATCTTCTTGTAAATGCAGGATGCGCTGATTGGCTCACAAGTCTTATTGCTGACGGAATTCTCAGCGGTGTTGGCGCAGTTCTTGGCTTCGTTCCTCAGATGCTCATCCTATTTATTATGCTCTCTCTCCTTGAAGACTGCGGTTATATGTCAAGAGTTGCGTTCATTATGGACAGACTTTTCCGCAAGTTTGGTCTTTCAGGAAAAAGCTTTATCCCTATGCTAATTGCCAGCGGCTGCGGTGTTCCCGGAATTATGGCGAGCCGAACAATTGAACAGGATCGCGACCGTAAAATTACAATTATGACAACAGGATTTATTCCCTGCAGCGCTAAAATGCCTATAGTTGGTCTTATTGCGGGCGCCCTCTTCGGCGGCAGCGCTTGGGTTGCAACTGCTGCTTATTTTATTGGTATTGGCGCAGTTGTTGTTTCAGGAATAATTCTCAAGAAAACAAAGCTTTTTGCAGGTGACCCCGCTCCCTTTGTTATGGAACTTCCTGCATACCACGCTCCCGTTGCAAGCAATGTGTTCAGAACCACATGGGACAGAGGTTGGTCCTTTATAAAGCGCGCCGGCACTGTTATTCTTGCTGCCAGCATACTAATTTGGATTTTCAACAGTATTTCTTTTGAAGGTGGACTTCACTTTATAACTGGTGATGAAACATCGGTGCTCAATATCATAGGATCGGCAATTGCAACTATTTTCAAGCCCCTCGGATTCGGCACATGGCAGGCTGCTGTTGCTACAATTCTCGGTCTGGTTGCTAAAGAAGAAGTTGTTGGCGTATTCGGTTCACTCACATCTATGGCCGACGCAGACCTTGCATTCGAGCTTGTTGAAGCCGGTGAATCTGCAAAGCTTGCTCTCGTTGGTTATGAAATTTTTGCAGGTAATAAGCTTGCAGGTTTCTCATTTATGATATTCAACCTTCTCTGCGCTCCCTGCTTTGCAGCTATGGGTGCAATCAAGCGCGAAATGAACAACTGGAAATGGTCCGTTGGCGCAATTGCTTATATGTGCGTATTTGCATATGCAATTTCCCTTATCGTGTTCCAGATCGGTACACTTATTTCAGGCGGCGCATTTACAGTAGCCACAGCAATCGCATTTATTGTGCTTGCTGCTCTCATCTGGCTTCTTGTTCGCCCCAATAAATTCAACAAAAAGTAAATCCTACGGAGGTCGTTATGAACGCTCCTACAATAATTATCGCATCAGTGATTGCAATTATATTTATTGCAATCATTGTAAATGAAATAATAAAAAAGAAGCAAGGAAAATCCTCCTGCTCCTGTGGTTGCAACGGCTGTGCATTCAGCGAAAGCTGCCACAAAAAATGATTTCCAAATTCTTTTCATAGAATACCAAATACATATGCCAAGAAAGGAAGCCTCAAATTGAGGCTTCCTTTCTTTTTTTTATCGCATTTAAACCTATAATCATTATGATTGGGAATACTACTCCGGATAAAATACCTATTCTAAGTGAATTTGAGCTCTCAATCAATTCGGAAACGCCGCCGCACATAAATGGTCCAAGTGAGCATCCGATATCTCCGCTGAAAGCCAAAAAAGCAAACATTGACGCTCCTCCACCACTATACTTATCTTTTGAAAGAGACAGTACTCCCGGCCACAGCAGGCTTATCCCGACACCCGAAATTCCCATAGCAAGCAGACACACTATTGGCACAGGAGCCAAAGCAGCTATAATAAAGCATATTGCTGTCAAGGCAGAAAAAGCGGTGAGTGCTTTTCGCAATTCAAGCTTACTGCCAAACACACCATAGAAGGTTCTGCCGAGAGCCATGGTTATTGCAAATATAAGCGGTCCGATCAGATCACCGGCTATTTTGGGAACACCTAAAGCTATTTCAGCATAATAAGAGGACCATTGCGCCATTATTTGTTCTGATGCACCTGAAGATATCATCAGCACAAAGAACAGAATAAACAATTTACACTTGAACAGACCTCCAACACCTTTCCCTTCTTCGTGGCAGATCATATCAGGAATTGGTACTCGACTGAATTTTACAGCACAACTCAGTGGAATTGACGACCAGATAATCGGTATCAAAAACCACAAGTCATCTCCCATTATTTTCAAAAGCAACGTTGTTACTACAATAACAAGCACATGCCCCCACGAATAGAATGAATGAAGAAGCGACAGTGACGAGCCCTTCCCTTCCTCTTCCGGAATTGCTTCAATCAACGGAGAAAGTACAACTTCTGCCATTCCGCTGCCAACGGAATAAAAAGCCGAAGCTATAAGAAATGCTACCTCGGGCATTATCATATCGGGCAAAATACCAAGCAAAACAAGTCCTATAGCACACAGATACTGACTGGTTACTGCAAGAGTTCTGAAACTCACCTTTTCAATAAACTTTACAGCTGACAGATCCACCAAAATCTGCACAGTGAAGGTTATAAGGGTTAAAAAAGCAAGAAAACCCAGCTTCACCTCATATGTACGCTGAAAACAAGCGAACAGAAGCGGAGCCAGGTTTACTGCTACAGCATGGGTTACATAACCAAGATAGCACGCTGTTTTAGTTTTTTGATAATTCACTGAAAATCAAATTCCATATGAGGATATTGAAAATCAGCCAAACAGAAACGGAATCACTACAGAAGCGCAGCTGAGCACCATCAAAGCTACCAATACAACAGCAATAACACGCACTATTGTTTTAACTGATTTTTTCTGCATTTCAACTTCACTTACCTTTCTATACAGGATTATTCTATACCTATCTGCATTTCCGCAAGATCAGGAATTGTGAGAGGGTTACCTGTTGCAGGGATCTTGATCTTTCTGCATTTTGATGCACCCTCATATTTTTCAAGTCTTTCACCGTTTACCGCAAGAATTACCTTTTGGTTTTTCTTAATGGTGAACAATGTTACGCCACCTGCCGTTCTCGTTGTTTTCTCAGGGATGAGAGAGGATTTGATAAGTATTCCTCGCCCTGCATCACTACCCATAAGGATCTCGCAGGTTTCGCTTTCATACAATGCTGCAACGATGGGTGATGCTGCACTATATGCATTTGTGAGTTTTTTACGGTTTGATTTCGTTTCATATGCTGAAACAGGGATTCTGACACCCTTACCGTTTTCAAAAATATAGATGATATGGTGCTCTGCTTTAAAGCTATCATTTATTGCTTTGATAAGAATCGGTTTTTCACCGTCTTCAAAATCAAGCTTTGCGGGAAGGTAGTCACCCATGAGAGACGCTTTCACAGGATCAAACATTGAGAGCTTCACCTTATATGTGTGACATCTGTCAGTGACGATAAACAGATCATCAATATTCTGAGCATCCTCGCTGCAGATTATCTCGTCTCCATCCTTTAGTCTATGCTCGTCGTTGCCTCTTAGT
This sequence comes from Clostridia bacterium, assembly GCA_017623255.1. Classification (GTDB taxonomy): domain Bacteria; phylum Bacillota; class Clostridia; order Oscillospirales; family CAG-272; genus Avispirillum. The sequence continues at coordinate 58,540 of JAGAPL010000076.1, read as the reverse complement.
GACTGATGAGTAACCTTTTTGAAATATCCGTCACGTGTGAGAACGATTCGGCAATTATAATTTTCAATTTCTTCAGTTTTTGGAGCCTCAATAATATCATCAGCAAAAATAAGCTGAGTTTTTCTTGGCTTAGCATATTTTTTCTTGATTGCTTTAAGCTGTTCTGCTATAACGCCCTTAAGCTTGATCTCGTCAGCAAGAATAGCCTCAATTTCCTTAATTTCAGCGCGAAGATTTTCAATTTCTTTAACTCTGTTGATAAGATATTCGTGGTTGAGATGGCGAAGCTTGATTTCAGCCACATATTCAGCCTGAACTTTATCTATATCAAAGCCTGTCATAAGGTTAGGGATAACATCTGCTTCTTTTTCTGTTTCGCGGATGATCTTTATAGCTTTATCTATATCAAGCAAAATCTTGCTGAGTGCTTTGAGAAGGTGCAGCTTGTCCTTTTTCTTACCAAGGTCAAATGTCAACTCTCTTGAGAGGCAATTCATTCTGAAACAGATCCACTCTCTGAGAATATCAACTACGCCAAGCTGACGGGGAGAAGAATCTATAAGCACGTTAAAGTTACAGGAGAAATCGTCCTGCAAGGTTGTGAGCTTATAGAGCTTTGCCATAAGAGCATCGGGATCAACTCCGCGGCGAAGGTCTATCGTTAATCTGAATCCTTCAAGACCAATTTCGTCTCGGATATCTGTGACTTCCTTCAGCTTACCTTCTTTTATAAGGTCAACTATCTTTTTGATGATAACTTCAATGGATGTTGAATAAGGAATCTGAAGAATATCAATACAGTTGTTTTCCTTATCGTAGCTATATCTGGAACGGAGACGAACACTTCCTCTTCCCGTTTCATATATAGTTTTAAGCTGTTCCCTATCATAAATAAGCATTGCACCGCCTGCAAAATCGGGAGCTTTGATCAGGTCCAGCATTTTATCTGTTGTTATCTTGGGATTTTTTAGCAGCGCAATAGTGCCATCGCAAACTTCACCCAAGTTAAATGAGCATATCTGCGACGCCATACCAACTGCTATACCCATATTAGGTGTTACAAGAACGTTAGGGAATGTAGTGGGCAACAAGGTTGGCTCTGTTGTCGTATTATCGTAGTTAGGAACGAGATCAACCGCATTTTTATCTATTCCGTCAAAAAGCTCGGCACATATAGGATCAAGACGAGCCTCTGTATAACGGGATGCCGCATACGCCATATCTCTACTGTACTGCTTACCAAAAGAGCCCTTGGAATCTATAAAAGGATGGAGCAGGCTCTCGTTACCGCGAGTGAGTCTCACCATTGTTTCGTATATAGAAGCATCACCGTGGGGATTGAGACGCATAGTTTGTCCTACAATGTTGGCGCTTTTTGTTCTTCCGCCGCCAAGCAATCCCATTTTATACATAGTATAAAGCAATTTACGGTGGGAGGGTTTAAAGCCGTCAATCTCAGGAATTGCTCTTGAAACTATAACACTCATCGCATAGGGCATATAGTTTTTTTCGATCGTTTCCGTGATAGGCTGATTCACAGCAGGTGCATGGGGTAATTCTACCTTCTCTACCTTTTTTTTTCTTGCCATTTACTTTACCGTTCCTTAAAATATTTGGCTTCCCCGGTTGGAAGCTGTCGAGTTTACGAGACTAATGAGGCGTCTTGGCTTAGCTAAACTTATAAAACTAAAAAGTAGACTCCTCATCCACCGCAAGCAGTCCCCCTTCCTCAAAAGGAAGGCAAGGTACAACCTCCCCACCGCACGCACGGATCATCCTGTTATAGAGCGCAAGATAATCATCATTTTCGGGAGGGAGATTTGCATAGATGATATCCGCATCTGCCTTTTCAACATCGCGAAGAGCTTTGAAAAGATTATGCATCTGTTTTTTTGGATCATCTACGCTGCCTATGTCAATTACATATGCATCTGTATATTTTTCAGTGTCCTCAGAATACGAAAGCACTGCTTTTTTTCTTTTTTCATTATTTACATAGCTTATAATGTCTTCTCTTTCGCCACTGAGAAGAATAAGCTGCGTTTCGGGAGCATAGTGCTTATATTTCATCCCCGGAGATTCGGGATTGTCGCCTGCAGCCGAAGGCACTTTTACTGCCTCTGCTACAGCGACTTCGCCAACAACTTCATACAGCTCTCGAGGAATGATATCACCGGGGCGAAGCACTGTACACACCTCACCTGTGAGCGAAACCACCGTGCTCTCCACACCTATTTCCGACTGTCCACCGTCAATTATCATTTCAATTCTGCCACCCATATCACGCATAACATAATCCGCAGTCGTTGGAGATGGAGATCCTGAAAGATTGGCGGAAGGTGCCGCTATAGGCACTTTTGCTACTCTTATAAGTTCTCTTGCTACGGGATGAGACGGACAACGAACCGCCACCGTTTTTATACCACCCGTTACTGAATCGGGCACTATATCCTTTTTGGGAAGAACAACAGTGAGGGGACCCGGCATAAACGCTTTTGCAAGTTTATAATATGTTTCATTTGTATATGCAATATTCTCCGCATCTTCAGGGGAGGATATATGAACTATGAGCGGATTATCGCTCGGTCTGCCTTTAGCCGCAAATATTTTTGTTGCGGCATCTGGGTCAAGAGCATTTCCGCCGAGACCGTAAACGGTTTCCGTGGGAAACGCAACAAGTCCGCCTTGACGGAGTATTTTCCCTGCCCTTTCATATACCGCAGCAGATGGAATCACTAATTCTGTTTTCAATTTTTTCACCTTTAATATGTGGGCGGAGAAAACTCCGCCCCATAACTAAGCATATTTATGAATTCGACTGACCCTTAAGCTTTTCAGCAGTGTCAGCTGTTGCAAGAGCATCTATAACACCGTCTATATCACCGTTCACAAAGGCATCAAGAGTGTATACCGTCAGCCCTATTCTGTGGTCGGATACTCTGTTTTCACGGAAATTATAGGTTCTTATACGCTCACTGCGGTCGCCGGTTCCAACCTGAGAGCGACGCTCGCTTGCAATCTTATCCGCCTGCTCTCTCTGCTTCATATCAAAGAGTTTTGCACGAAGCAGCTTCATAGCCTTATCCTTGTTCTTCAGCTGACTACGCTCATCCTGGCACTCAACTACGATGCCCGTGGGTTTATGAATGATTCTGATAGCAGACTCGGTTTTATTAATGTGCTGTCCACCTGCGCCGCTTGACTTACAGGTTTCGATTTCAAGATCGCTCTGATTGATCTCAACCTCAACGTCTTCAGCTTCGGGAAGGACTGCTACTGTTGCTGTGGAAGTATGGATTCTGCCTGAGGATTCTGTTTCGGGGACACGCTGAACACGATGAACTCCGGATTCATATTTCAGTCGCGAATATGCGCCCTCACCGTCTATCATAAAGGAGATTTCTCTGAAACCGCCAAGGCCAGTTTCATTGGCAGAGATAAGTTCAGTTTTCCAACGCTTGCTCTCTGCGTACATTGAATACATACGATAAAGAACCCCTGCAAAAAGTGCCGCTTCGTCACCGCCTGCTCCCGCTCTGATCTCAACAACTACGTTTTTATCATCGTTGGGATCTTTAGGCAGCAACAGAACCTTCAGTTCTTCTTCAATGCGAACGAGCTCATCTTTGCCGCTATAATACTCTTCAGCTGCCATTTCACGCATTTCGCTATCTGTTTCTTCCTCCATTATTTCGCGAGCGCCTTCAACATCAGCCAAAGTTTTTTCATACTCAGCATATTTCTCAACTATAGGTGAGAGATGCTTGTATTCGCGCATAAGCTTTTTATAGAGTTCATTATCAGAAGCAGTTTCGGGCAGCGCAAGACGCGACTCTATAGATAAAAATTTTTCTTTAACTTCTTTGAGTTTGTTTAACATTAGTTATCCTCATTTGCAGAAAGCAACAAATGCCTTATGTGTTTCGTAAAGGTCACCCTTGGAAATAACTTCAAAGGGAGCGTGCATGGAAAGCACGGGAACTCCTACGTCCACTGTGTCAATGTTACAGTTGGAGATATACTTCGCAACTGTTCCGCCGCCGCCAACGTCGATCTTACCAAGCTCTGCTGTCTGCCAGAGAACATCCTCACCAAACATATCTCTTACCTTGCCAACAAATTCTGCTGTTGCATCGTTTGTGGAATACTTTCCGCCTGCGCCTGTGTACTTATTCATAACTACACCGCAGTTTACGATTGCGGAGTTACGCTTTTCAAACACTTCAGAATAAAGAGGATCGTAGCCTGCGCTTACGTCCGCAGAGAGACACATTGACTTGGAACGGCAGATATTGGAGTCAGCCCCTGTAACAGCACAAAGTTCATCAATCAGATCGGAAAGAATCCAGCTCTGCATACCTGTGGGGCCATCACTACCTGTTTCTTCCTTATCAGCGAGAACGCAAACTACTGTATGTACACTATCGTCTGTTGCCCAGAGAGCTGTGAGGGCAGGATATGCACAAACTTTATCATCGTGTCCATAACCGCCGAGAAGCCATCTGTCAAGGCCTACATCAACGCTTTTGCCTGCAGGAACTGCGCAAAGTTCAGCACATACGAAATCGCTTTCAACAATTCCGTACTTCTCGTTAAGCATTGCCATAATATTGAGTTTTACCTTTTCATCAACCTTTGTTACTGTGCCGTCATCCTCATAAAAAGGTGTGGAACCAACAAGAAGGTTAAGGCCTTCTCCTGAGAAAGCTGTTGCAAGAGGCTTTTTGTTCTGATCACCGCTGAGATGAGGAAGAAGATCTGTAATAACAAATACAGGATCGCCTGCATCTTCACCGATATTGATCTCAACTGTTTCACCGCCGCGCTTTGTTACAACTCCGTGGAGAGCGAGCTGAACTGTGGGCCACTGATACTTTCTGATACCACCATAATAATGTGTTTTAAGGTAGCCGAAACCGCCGTCCTCAAAAAGAGGATGCTGCTTCAGGTCAAGTCGGGGACTATCAATATGGGCTGCGCTGATACGCATACCTTCGTTAAGGCTTTCGCTACCCATTCTGAAAGCAAAGATTTCCTTGCCGCGATTGTTGAGATAGTACTTTCCTCCGGGAACAACTTTATCACCAAGAGAATACTCTGCGTATCCTCTTTCTTTGAGCATCTTTATTGTTGTATCAACTGCTTCTCTCTCTGTTTTAGAGTTATCAAGATATTCTGCATATCCCTTTGCATATTCTCTTGCCTCTTCAAGCTGTTCTAATGTTCTTACTTCAAAAATATTCTTTTTTGTGTAAAAAAGTTCTTCACGAAGCAGTTCACCCTTTGTTTTGTTTTCCATTTCCATTTTATTAACCTCCGTTAATTATGCTTTATAATACAGTCTGTCATATATTTCAGCTGCTTTGTTTACTTTTTTGATATAGTTTTCTGTTTCCTTAAACGGAACATCGCCAAGCTTTTTGGCGCCGTCTGCTTCAAGCGCATCACCAAGCCAATCATCTACATTGCCTTCGCCTGCGTTATAGGCAGCATAAACTGTGTCCCAACTTCCGTATTTAAGATAGAGATACGATAGATAGTATGTTCCGTATTTTATGTTTGTTTCAGGATCATACAAAAGACCTTTATCAAGATTTTCCTTTGTGAGCGTTGTAAGCCAATTGAATGTATCAGGCATCATCTGCATCAGACCAACTGCTCCTGCTTTGGAAACAGCTCCTGAATCATATCCGCTTTCGGTTTTTATAACTGCGTACACTATTGATTCCGGAACACCATACTGAGACGCATATTTTTCTACATACTCCTCATATTCCTTTGGATACGCATTTCGCTCATATTTATCATAAAAAAACTGAAACAAAAGTCCGCAAATGACTGACAATACCAATATAGTTATAATAACCACACTGCGCATCAGCGCTTCCTTATATTTCATAAGAAATCTCCTTGCATAAACTTATTTATCAAGATCAAATTGCTCAATTATTCCCTTTATCTGCGCGATAATATCAGTTTTGCCGTTGTTTACTATCTCTGCGTCACAAAGTTGGCGAAGACGGCTTACAGGCATCTGTTTATCAAGTCGCATTTTTGCTTCAACAGCTGATATACCATCACGATCACAGATTCTCTCCACAAGAATATCCTCGGGGGCTGTTACGCAAAGCTTTATATCACAATAATAATCAAATCCGCTTTCAAAGAGAACGGGAGCATCTATTATTGCGGCTTTTTTGCCCATTTTTCTGTATTCACTGAGAAGTCTGAGCGTTTCAGCAAGTATGTACTTATGGGTGATCTGATTAAGAATCGCAAGCTTATCTGAAGCACCATCGGCAAAAACTATGTTTGCCAGCTTTCGCTTCATAAGATTCCCTTCATCGTCTACAATGGAGGAACCGAAAACGGAAACAAGCTCACCCACACATTCTGTTCTTGCCCCTCCGGAAATTATACCTTTATACACGGCATCAGTATCAACTGAAGGAATTCCGAACAAGGAAAACATACGGCTGACATATCCCTTGCCCGAACCGCTTCTGCCACATATACCTATGACTTTGAGTCCATCAATGATCATACGTTTTCCAGCTTTCCCGTTTCAGCAGAGCGATAAGCTGCCTCCATAACTGCTTGCACGTGCGCGGCATCGTCAAACGAAGGATTCGTTTTTTTACCATCAGCTACGGCAGATAGAAAATTATACATACTGCCCACATGGCCTCTCAACCAACCTATAGGTGCTTTAACTCCCGGGAAAACTCCGCCCGGCGCCGCATATCTTCCGCAGCACTCAACCTTTGTATAGCCTCTGACGTTTTCCGGAGCTGTTGCATCATAAAACCAAAGGAAATTGGGATCCATAAGATCGAACTTAAGGCTTCCCTTTGTTCCGTAAATTTCAAACGAGTGATCATCGTTTGTTCCATGCATTATTTTGCCTACCGAAATTGTTCCGCAAGCACCGTTTTTCAGGCGCGCCGTCATATAAAAAGCTTCGTCGGCGTTGGTTTCCCAATTATTTCCGTCCATACCCGCTCTTGTTTTATATGCAATCTGGGACATTCCGGTAACTGCTTCAAATTCTCCGCAAAGATGATAGATCAAATCAATTATATGAGAGCCAAGATCAAAAAGGACTCCGCCTCCACATATATCTTTATTCTGTTTCCAGCCTGCAGGCTTATTGGGGTCAGCAGAGCTGCTGTGTAGAAATGCTCCTCTGAAAGAAAGTACATCCCCAATCTTTCCTGCCTCAACAAGTTCCTTTGCCCGAATAACCGGCAATAAAAATCTCGTGTTAAAAACGACAGCGCAGGTTATATTCTTTTCTTTTGCAAGTTCGGCAATTTCAAGAGCTTCAGCTGCAGTTGTGCAAAGCGGCTTTTCACAATAAATGTGTTTTCCTGCTTTTATTGCTTTTTTTAAGGTTTCATAATGAGCGATGTTTGGTGTGCATATATCTATGACATCAATTTCAGGATCGTTTATCATTTCATCCTCATCAGCATAAGCTTTGCCCACACCATACTGCTCGCAAAGAGCTTCAGCTCTTGCTATATTTCTGGTGCAAATGCCTTTGACTTCTGCTGAAAAGTTTAGCGGTGAATAGAAATATTTCAGGTTTGATATAGAATACGCGTGTGTTTTGCCCATACTGCCAAAACCAAGAATACCTATTTTCATACTTACCTCCAAAACATTTCTGCATAATATGCCATCTTATTAATGATACCATACTTTTTGCCTTTTTTCAAGCTTTATAAGATAAATATACATATAATTAATATCTTTATAAAAACAACTCGCTTGCATCATAATAAATAACGGTGCCTGTATCTCGTCTCACAACTGCCCAAACAGTTCCGTTTGCAAAATTCAAATGATATTCCGCTGTTTTATCATTGAAACTGTCGCAGTGAATTTCAGCATCCTTTGCTTTTGCTTTGCGTGGCATATTTCTGAATACAAATCTCTCAACTGCAGTTTCACATTCCACATTAGATTTACTTGCATTTCCTATGCTGCACTCATAAACAATAAACTGTGGCTGCATACTGTTAATATTAAGCTCCATATAAACGTTCTTTGTATAGCAGACAATTTTATTCTCTTCACCGCAAAATTCAGAAGCTTTGAATTTTATCCCGTTGCCTAAAATATTCTCGGCTGCTTTCTTTGCGGAATTTTGCACTTTTTCATTATATTTTACACCTGTCAATTTTTGATTTGTCGATGTCAAAAATACATTTGTACTGTTCTCTATATTTTCGGCATAAGAGTAAATCGTATTTATACCGTAAAACAAAGCTATCATTTGCAAAAACAAAACTACTCCACTTACAATTTTAAAATATTTCCGCATTCGTTCCACCTGATTATTCAACGGAAGCATAATTATTTTTCCTCAACTATAATCAAAAAAACAAGTTATATTGAGGATGATATTCTTATATATGTTTTGTTTGACAATCTTAAAATAATTTGATATAATGAAATGTACTGTATTTTTTGAAAGGAGTTTTTATGAATAATATTTTCCCGAAGCTCCTTGGCAACAATGCGATCAAAAACCTTTGCGGAGCAGATATACGCAACAGCAAGCACTCTCACGCATATATTATAGACGGCCCCGACGGAAGCGGAAAGCATACAGCCGCTCTTCAGATCGCTATGGCAATACTATGTCACAACAAAGGCAAGGATGGTTTTGATCTTCCTTGCGGCATTTGCCCTTCATGTGCAAAAATAGCTGCCGGTTATTCAACCGATGTTCAGTTCGTTAACCGCGGAAATAATGCTACCTTTCAGGTTGACGTTATACGAAATATGCTTTCAGGCATTGGCTATCTCCCCGATGACGGCGACTATAAAATATACATAATTGAAGAAGCTGACAAAATGACAGCTCAGGCTCAGAACTCCCTTTTATTATCATTGGAAGAGCCTCCTGCTCACGTCGTTTTTATTTTACTGACTACTGATTCGGGCGCTTTGCTTGAAACTATTCGCAGCCGCGCACATACTCTAAAAACGGAAATGCTTTCTGCGCCTTTTATTCTTGAAACACTCCATAAAATGAGGAGCGAAGGAACTATTTCTGAAAGAGATGAAAACAAGCTTCAGACCGCTGCATCTGCAGCATCAGGATCGCTTGGAAGCGCTATTTTGTTGTGCAGCAAATCAGAATCCTCCCCCGTTCTCAAATACAGAGAAATAGCAGAACAGCTTGTTTATGCGCTGATTTTTGCAGGATCTGCCGAAGCTGTCAACTTCTGCAGAACTATTGACAGCAAAAGAACAGAATGCGAGGATATTTTGTTCTACGCAATGTCCGCCGTCAGAGATTATATTGCCCTCAAAAACGGAAATCACAGTACGCTTTTTTATACTGACACAGAAAAGGCGCACGCTGAAGCTGTAAAAACAACTCTTCCGAGATTGCTTGGTGTTTACAGACTTCTTGAAGCAGCCCAAGACGATATATGCAGAAAAAATGCTTCTATAAGTACGGTTTTTTGCACGCTTGCGGCTAACGCATGGAAAGAAAACAGATAATTACGAGAAAAGGATATACTCAAATGGAAAACCAAAACAATATAAATACAGAAGTTGAAGAAATTGAAATGCCTTCTGAATTTGAGGTTATCGGCGTAAAGTTCAAGCCCGCCGGTAAAACCTACTATTTTTCACCCGAAGGAATGAAATTTCAGCTTGATGACAAGGTTATTGTTCGCACATCCAGAGGAATCGAATTTGGATTTGTTGCTTGCGAAAACAAAATCGTTCCATCCTCTGAAATTGTTCCCCCTTTGCGCGAGGTTGAAAGAGTTGCTACAAACGATGATATCCAGCGTTATGAATCAAATAAACAGCTGGAAAAGCAGGCTTTTGATACTTGCCTTCAGATGATTGCAAAACATAAGCTTGAAATGAAGCTGATCGAAGCTGAATATACTTTTGATAACAGCAAACTTCTTTTCTATTTTTCAGCAGAAGGCAGAGTTGATTTCAGAGAGCTCGTTAAAGACCTTGCAGCCGTTTTCCACACAAGAATTGAGCTCCGTCAGATAGGAATAAGAGATGAAGCAAAAATGATGGGTGGCATCGGCGTTTGCGGTCGTCCCTTCTGCTGCGCCACATTCCTTTCCGACTTTGTTCAGGTTTCTATCAAAATGGCAAAAGAACAGAATCTTAGCCTCAACTCCGCAAAAATATCAGGGACCTGCGGAAGATTGATGTGCTGCCTCAGGTACGAAAGCGACGTGTACGAAGAAGAACTTAAAAGAACTCCTCCCGTTGACAGCAAAGTTAAAACTCCCGACGGAATCGGATTCGTACGTGAGATAGCTCCTCTCACAGGTATATGCAAAGTTGTTATTCCCGATAAAAACGGAGAAATCATTAAAAGTTTCCACAGAGATCAACTGACAGTTCTGCAAAAAAAAGCTAAAAATGATAAAACTCAGGTAGCGGAAATCACAGACGAGAACTGATTTTTTAGTTATTTTCGCTGAAAATTTGTGTTTTTTTAAAAAAACTCTTTTCAAAGCATATTAATTGTGCTATAATCTTTTAAACAAAATAAACGGAGGTATTTTACAATGGCATATGTAATTTCCGATGAATGCATCGCTTGCGGTGCTTGCGCTGCTGAATGCCCTGTTGGTGCTATCACTGAAGGCGACGGCAAGTTTGAGATCAACGCTGACGAGTGTCTGGACTGCGGTGCTTGCGCATCTGCTTGCCCTGTTGAAGCTCCCAAGGCTGAGTAATCAAATAACATAAGTTAAATTAAGCCGGAGCGCTATGCTCCGGCTTAATAACTTTAAAGAGGAATATATGATCAATGTGAATCTTCAGCCTGATGAAAGGCTTGATGAAATAAACGAAAACCTTTCGCTCATTCAAAAGAAAGACGGGCTCACCTTCGGAACCGATGCTTTTCTTTTAGCTGCTTTTATGAAAAGCAGAGTTAAAACTGCAGCCGATTTCGGCAGCGGCACAGGAGTTGCTTCTCTTCTCTGTTTATCTAAAAATAAAGCAGATAAATTCTATGACTTTGAAGTTCAGGAAAAATTTGCTCATCTTACCGAGAGAAACGCCGCTCTGAACAATTTTTCTGACAAAGTAACGGTTATTTGCAAGGATATCCGCAACGTTACTCCCGATGATACTGAGGGTTGGATCGATACAGTTATTTCGAACCCGCCTTATCTCAAAGCGACGGAAGGTTTTGCCAATAAAACTGATGAAATGAATATTGCCCGCCGCGAAATGAACGGCACTATATATGATTTTTGCGCTGCAGCAAACAGAGTTCTTCGTCACGGAGGACTTTTCTACACCGTTTACCGTCCCGACAGACTCGCCGAGCTTATACACGCCTTAAAGGAAAATACGCTTGAGCCAAAACGTATAGTAACGGTTTACCCTGATACGAAATCCAAGCCAAGTCTGGTGCTTATTGAAAGCAAAAAAGGAGCCGCGCCGTCCGTTAAACTCTCACGTCCTCTTTTTACATATAAGGACGGCTCAAGAGATTATACAGAAGATATGGATTTGGTTTATGAAACCTCTTCACTCGATTTTTTATTTTAAGGATATATAATGGAAAATATTAAGCATTTTGACACACCTGCAACAAGCGATGAAAAAAACAAGGTTATAGGCGGTATGCTCTATCTTGTTGCAACCCCCATCGGAAACCTTTCAGATATAAGTGAGAGAGCAAAAAAAGTGCTTTCCGAAGTGGATTTTGTTGCTGCAGAAGATACCAGAAACTCCGGTCTGCTCTTATCACGATACGGCATTAAAAAGCCTTTTGTGAGTTACTTTGAACACAACAAACGTGAACGCGGAGAATATATCGTTTCTCGCCTTCAGGCAGGAGAATCCTGCGCGCTTATAACTGATGCAGGTATGCCCGCCATAAGCGACCCCGGAGAAGATATCGTTCGTCTTTGCGCTGAAGTTGGAGTTCCAGTAACATGTATTCCCGGGTGTTGCGCAGCCGTTACAGCCCTTACCCTTTCGGCTCTTACAACCGGAAGATTCGCTTTTGAGGGCTTTGTTACAACCAATAAGGGTGAGCGAAAAGCATTGCTTGAAAAGCTTGCAAGCGAAGAAAGAACCATGATCTTTTACGAGGCTCCTCACAAGCTTAAGCAAACATTATCCGATATGCTTAAATATATGGGTGAGAGAAAAATCACGCTTTGCCGCGAGCTGACAAAGCTCAACGAGGAGATAATACGCACAACACTTTTGAGCGCTGTTGCTCTTTATGAACAGAAGGATCCCCGCGGCGAATATGTTCTCGTTGTTGAAGGCGGCATCAAGGAAGAAAGCAAGGATGAGTTTCCCGAAGACCCCGAAGCCCATGTTGCAATGTATGAGTCAGGAGGAATGGCTCACATGGACGCCATCAAAGCTGCAGCTAAAGACAGGGGTATGTCTAAAGGAGCTTTTTACAAATTGCTTATCAAGTAAAAATTTGCCATTTGTATTGAAAATTATCAGCATTTGGTATATAATAATTAGTAACGTTCCTATACAGAGGTGTTTACAATGGAAAAAGAAAAGTTTTATATAACAACGGCCATCGCCTACGCTTCTCAGAAGCCTCATTTCGGCAACACATATGAGGTTATCATGACAGACTGTATCGCGCGCTACAAGAGACAGCGCGGATATGATGTTTTCTTTTTGACAGGCACAGACGAGCACGGCCAGAAAATTGAAAATAAGGCTGCAGACGCAGGCATTTCTCCCAAGGAATATGTTGACAACATTGCCGGTGAGATCAAGGGCGTTTGGGACCTGATGAATACAAGCTATGATAAGTTCATCCGCACAACAGATGATTATCACGAAACCGCAGTTAAAAACATTTTCAAAAAGCTTTATGACAAGGGTGACATTTACAAAAGCTCTTACGAAGGCTGGTACTGCACTCCCTGCGAGTCCTTCTTCACAGACACACAGGCAACTGACGGAAAATGTCCAGACTGCGGCAGACCCGTTGAAAGAGCAAAGGAAGAGGCTTACTTTTTCAAGATGAGCAAGTACGCAGACAAGCTTCTTGAGCATATTGATAACAATCCCGAGTTCATCGAACCCGAATCCCGCAAAAAGGAAATGGTCAACAACTTCCTCAAGTGCGAGGGCGGCCTTCAGGACCTTTGCGTTTCCCGTTCTTCTTTCAAATGGGGTGTTCCCGTAAGCTTTGACGACGGCCACGTTATCTACGTTTGGATAGATGCGCTTTCAAACTATATCACAGCGCTTGGATTTGATCCTGACCATGCTGATCAGCCTGAAAGCTACAAGAAATATTGGCCTGCAGATGTTCACATCATCGGCAAGGACATTCTCCGTTTCCATACTATCTACTGGCCCATCATCCTTATGGCTCTTGGCGAACCTCTTCCCAAAAAGGTGTTCGGACATCCTTGGTTCAACTTCGGGCAGGACAAGATGAGCAAATCCAGAGGAAACGTTATTTACGCTGATGAAATGGCTAAACATTTCGGCGTTGACGGTGTTCGTCACTACGCGCTTTCCGAAATGCCCTACGCTACAGACGGCTCCATCACATACGAATCCGTTATCACTCGTTACAATAACGATCTTGCAAACAATCTCGGCAACCTTGTTTCACGTACACACGCTATGACTAAGAAATACTTTGGCGGCGTTATCCCTGCAAGCGCAGGCGATGAAGGTACTGATTGTGAGCTCAAAGAAGCAATTACAAAGGCCATAAACAGCTTTAAGACAAATATGGACAACTACCACATTGCAGATGCAATCGACACCGTTTATACAATGCTTCGCCGCGCTAACAAGTATATCGACGAAACAACTCCCTGGGTTCTTGCAAAGGACGAGGCAAACAAAGCCCGCCTTGGTACCGTTATTTACAATCTGCTTGAAACAATCAGAATCGCTGCCGTTCTTCTCACTCCTGCAATTCCTGCAACTTGCGAATCCATTTTCGCTCAGATTGCAACAGACAAGAACGACTATGCTTCAATCGAAACATTCGGAGCGCTTGAATCCGGCAAAACACTTGGAGAAGCTGCAATGCTCTTCTCAAGAATTGACGAAGCAAAACTGCTTGAACAGCTTAATGCTGAGATGGAAGCAAAACAGAAGGCTGCAGAAGCTGCCGCTAAGGCTTCTGAAAAACCCGAAGGATGCGCTCTTATCGGCATTGAGGACTTTATGGGTGTTGAACTCAGAAGTGCTCAGATCGTTGCATGCGAAAAGATTAAGAAGGCTAAGAAGCTTCTGAAGCTTGAAGTTGATCTTGGATATGAAAAGCGTCAGGTCGTTTCCGGTATTGCTAAATACTATGAGCCCGAAGCGCTCATCGGGAAAAAGATCATTCTCGTTTGCAATCTCCGCCCTGCAACCCTTTGCGGAATTGAATCAAACGGTATGATCCTTGCAAGCGGAGAAGAAACGATCCGCGTTGTATTCCTTGATCCTGAAACTCCTCTCGGAGAAAGAATCAGATAAAAACAACAGAAATTTCTAAGGGGACTTAACAAGTCCCCTTAAGCTTTAGGTGTATTATGAAATTATTTGACTCACACTCACATTATAACGACCATAGATTTGACGAAGAATATCCCGACGGTACAGATGGCGCTATAAAAGACGCTTTTAACGCGGGAGTTTGTGGCTTTGTATGTGTTGGAACTCAGCCTGAAAACTGCAAAAAAGCCATTAAAATCGCCGAAAAATACGACAAAGGCTTTGCTGCTGTAGGTCTTCATCCGGAGGACGCAGCTAATTTTGAAAGAAGCGAGCTTTCTTCTGTAGTTGACAACATCGCCTCCCTGCTCTCACACAAAAAAGTTGTTGCGCTGGGAGAAATAGGACTTGACTACCATTGGGACACTCCCCGTGATATCCAGAAGGAAGTTTTTGAAATGCAGCTTTGCATTGCAGAAGAAAAAAAGATACCCGTTATAATTCACGACAGAGAGGCTCACGGTGATATCTTTGATATGCTGCGTGCGCATCCCGACGTTAAAGGAGTTATGCATTGCTACAGCGGTAGCGCTGAGATGGCAAAGGATTATGTTCGTAGAGGCTGGTACATTTCTTTTGCAGGTCCTGTTTCCTACAAGAATGCTGAAAATGTTCGCGCTGCATGCCGAGTTGTTCCACTTGACAGAATTCTGATAGAAACAGATTGCCCCTACCTTGCACCCGTGCCTCATCGAGGAAAGATCAATCATTCAGGTCTTATGGTTCACACTCTTGCAGCAATGTCCGCAGCCAGAGGTGAGGATGAAGAAACTCTCGCAAAGGCTACTATCGAAAACTCCATGAGACTGTTCAATATTGAGCTATAAAAAAAGAACCGGATATCCGGTTCTTTTTTATCACTTTTTTATCTTCTTTTCAACTGCATCCACTATCCATACACCGCAGAACCCGAAGAATGTTCCGAGGATTGCGCCACCAAGAACGTCTGAAGGAAAATGAACATACAAATACAATCTCGAAAATGCTATCAGCGCTGCAAGAACAACTGAAATTATTGCCGTCACTTTCTTTCCGGGAAGCGACTTATAGCAGATCGCCATAACCGAAGCAAACTCAAAAGAGGCAAGAGTATGTCCTGAGGGGAATGAATGATCGTGAGGTGCTTTTATGAGAAGATCTGTCACAAGGGCACCTTCAAGCTCATATGGACGAACTCTTGCAAACAGATTTTTGAGAAGTCCGTTTCCGAGAGCAAGGCCCAAAACCAGCGCTATACCCATTGCAATGCCTGTTTTTCTTGTTTTTTTGAAGCATACCATAACTACTGCCACAAGGATCATAAACAGTCCTTTATTGCCAAGTGCAGTTATCACAGGCATCACTACGTCAAGAAAAAGGCAGGAAAAGAAATTGTGTATCCAATTAAGTATTGCCACATCGGCATTCTGGATAAAATCAGGAAAATAAGGAACCATATCTCTCTCCTTTATTCATGCTGCATATCAAAAATCAAAAATTTATCGCCCAACTTGCGAAGATAAAGGGTGTAGTCTATATGATCCACATAATCCTCTGCTCCGCTGCGGTGTAAAACCTGATCAAATGACACTCTGCATGAAAATGTGTTATCGTCATACTGTATGAATTCGTCTGCCAATTCATTTTTAAACTCATATGAGTCATAAGAATTTACATATTTGTTTGAAACTTTTTTAACTGTTGCATAAACTTCAGATTTGGGATCAAAAAACTTTGTTACCATATCAAGAGTTACGCCGCCATTGCTATATCTTCCCTGAATATAAGTGGCGTAATTCTGCAACGCGGAAAGCACATACTCACTATAAGCAGACTTCAGCGTGTCACTATATACGGGAGCTGTTGCATATCCCTCCTCTGATTCGATCAACGCTAATTCGCCGTTTGAATTTGTAACCTTGATATATGGAGTCGTCACAAATCCTCCCGCTTTATACTTAGTGTAAAACTTACCTTCTACGCCTTCAGGCAGGTATTCGTTATGCGGATCGGGGATATCGTTTTCTACGATATAACTGTCATCAAGCTGAAAGCCGTTAAGTTCAACTGTTGATCCTTTAGGAACAGTTACTCCTACATCTTCATTTGCGGCAAAATAAACACTGAAATCTCCTGCCGTGTATACAGGGAATCCGTTTTCTCCCATACTTTCATAAAGGTAAAACTCTGCAATCTTCACTGCACCTGCTCGAACAGCGTATTTATACGTACCGCTTTCAGCAGATGAAATACTATAATATGAAAACTCTGCACCACTTGTTTTCTCACTAAGATACTTAGCAACGTTTTCTTTTGTTTCAAGGCCAAATATTTCATCATCAAACTTATCAAGATAGCTGAGCGCATCAAAATTCGCAAAGTTTTCATCAAAAACAGCTTTTGCTGCGTTCTTGGGCTGAGAAGCCTCATATTGCGCAAGAAAAGTTTCAACTTGTCCAAGTGCCAGGTGTATCACCACAATTGCCGCAATTACAAGAACTGCATATATGCACCAGAACACAGAAAATTTACGTTTTTTCATTCATCCACCCCCGAAACTATGAAATAGGTGGGACATCTTCTGGGAGATGTGAATGCTACATAATTATTGACAAGACCTTTCTTTCCATATTCACTGAGCGTTTCATAATCAATGCCCAGCTTTTCATGGAAATCTCTGTAGTACATAACGGAGGATGAGCCTCCATCAAGCATACCTGCGGAAACTGCTCCATAAGATACCATAAGATCTATCATATCGTTATGTGTTGCACCGATACTGCTGGCGCTGCGTCCGTCAGTTACAACAAGAATAACGGTTCCATCTGCGCTCTGGCCTATTGCAGTTCTTTGGGCCGCACCGTTATTTCCATCAGCATAGTACCTTGTTACCGTATCATTTTCGCAGCTGATAAGAGTGTTTCCCGTTAAAAAGCTTACACCGTCACGCATGCCGAGTGCATCTGCTTTTTCCTTCGTCATATTCTCGCTTGCAATAAGCTTATTATCCTTTGTGAATCCTACAAAGGTTCTTCTTGCACCGTCGTTCCAGACGCATTCACCGTTTGAATATGTAAGGCCGACGGGAGCATAACCCGTTCCGGTTCCGCCCGTATCGGCAAACTCACCGCCATTTATAGCTACAAGCGCATTATATTTTTCTGCCGCTTTAAACACTGTTATTCCTTCCGTGGCATTTGCATAATCCGAAGAAGATACTCCTGTGAAAACTCTGGAAGGATCGCGCACAAGGACTACATAGGCTTTAAATGTGGATTTAGCTACTGTTTCGTAGATTATACCATCCTTAGCATTTGCCCATTTATCCTCTTCCGCTTTGATCTCTTCATCAGTTTTCTTATCATACTCACTGAGAGGAACCACATCTTCTACAACGACTTCACTTTTTTCGCTGATATACTTAACGGTTGCGTCATCAAGAAATAATCCCGGCACCCATTTAGTTGCACTGGCTTGTAATGCCGAAAGCACCGCACGATCTCTTGCAGTTTCGCTCGGTCCTGTTGCTATTGTATAGCATAGGGATAACAATGCATATACACAAATTGCAATGGCTGTGAATAAAGAGAAAAAGATTCTGAAAATATACTTACCAACATTTCTTTTCTTCTTTTCTTTTATCGGAGGTGGATCAGCCGCTGTTACAAGCTCTGTTTCATCATTGCAAGGCACATTTACCTCTTCGTTCATCACTGCTCGTCCTTTCTGAACACATATTTTTTCTGAACATTATAGCTTATAAGGAACAAAAGCATATCAACGGGCAGTTTTATTGATGTTGAAACAATAGTTTTCACTTCATTTTCGCCCATATCCGCAAACATTGAACTGATTATCGGCAATCCGTTTGCCATGGCTGAAAATATTGTTACAGCAGCGCTTCCTGCAATCATTATAAATACGGCAAGCGCATAATAGCGGAATATTGTCTTTTTCATGCCGCTGTTGCTTTGGAATATTCTTCTGTTCATTGAATAATTTGCAAAGGAAGATACGATTCGCGCTCCGATATAAGAAGCTGCCGTTGCAATCACTTCGGGACTGACGGCCCTTAAAAATAATTGAAGAACTACGTTCAATCCGTAATCAAGAACAAAGCTTATAACAGAGCTTCCAAGGAATTTCACAAACATTCCCGTTACAAGAAACTTAATTATGAGAGAGTAGATCCTCATAGAATCTCTCACGGGACGAAAATGGGAAGTTTCGTTCTCGTTGATATACACTGTTCGTATCTTAACTTCTTCAAAAGGAAAATCCCATCGCTTCATATACAGAAGCATATTGGTTTCATATTCATAACGGTCGCCATATATTTCGCACATTTTAGGAAGATACTTTGCAGGTATGCCTCTGAGACCTGTTTGGGTATCAGATATTTTCATTCCCACAAAAATTTTAAACACATTTGATGTTATTGTATTTCCCTTTTTACTTCTCTCAGGTACATCGGGCTGTGAAAAATCACGTACTCCAAGCACTATATTGCCGCTTTTTTCCATAGCTACAGCTATATTATATGTATCCTCAGGGGTGTGCTGACCATCGCCGTCAGCTGTTACTACCCCTATGCCATCACGGTTTTCACTATACCATTTAAATGCGGTTTTTAGTGCAGCGCCTTTACCTCGATTGACTTCGTGAGTGAGCACTGTGCACTGAGGATACTGCGCAACTCTCTCAAAAATCGCCTTATATTCTTCTCCGCCGCCATCGTCAATCACGATGATATCCTCAAAACCGGAGTCAATAAAGCCCTTTACGGTTGCTTCTAACTTTTCATCAGGTTTATATGAGGGCAGTACTACTGATACGTTTTTGATCATATTATCACCTTATTTACTTATTTAAAACTTTCAGGTAAAAATTCCGAACTTATGGTTTTCTTTACTATTGATATAAGACCTTCCAGCGATATGTTGTGTTTATAATACGTTCTGACTGCGTGGGCATTTGCAAGATCTGCCGTGTAGTTTTCAAGAAGATAAATTTTGTTGCCGTAAAAACTTTTGGGATAGTGACAAACTGTGGGAATAAACTGAATATTCTCAACAGTTGCTCTTTCCTCATTAATCTTCTGAATATCAAACGTTATCATTCCACCTGGAACATTATATTCCCAATCCTGTTCATGCAAAAAATTGCCGAGAGAATACACACACAATGATTTATTACCGCTTGTTCCCACGATCCACTCTATTGGCTGAAGCACGTGGGGATGATGACCGATTATAACGTCAGCTCCATTATCCGCCATTATCTGAGCATAATTCTTCTGCTCTTCGCTGGGCGTCATAGCGCCTTCCTGTCCCCAATGGACACTTACAATAACAAAATCGGCATTTTCTCTTGCCTCAGAAACCTCGCCTGCCACATCTGCATATTTCAGATATGATGCGTAAAGTCCATACTTTGCAGGATCTTCCCCGAGATTTGTACCGTAGGTATAAGAAACAATACCTATCTTTATGCCATTTTTCTCTATATAAGTTACGTACTTTCCACTTTCGTTTTCTTCGTGGCAACCGACAAGTGTTACATTGCGAGCCTTCCAGTTATCATAAGTTTCCTTTAATCCAAGAGCTCCATGATCAAGCATATGATTATTGGCTACGCTTATAATATCAAATCCAACATCCACAAGATCATCCGCAATATCAACGGGACTGTTGAAATTTGGATATGACTGCGGCTCATTACTATGAGAAATAACTGTTTCCTGGTTTATAAACGCAAGGTCTGCTGAGGAAATTATACTTTCAACTTCAGAATACATAGGTCTGAAATTATATGCTCTACCGCCTGACACAGCCTGACTTTTTGCATCTCTGTAAGTTCCGTAATAGATTATATTATCTCCGCAACCAACAAAAGATGCTTTTGTTATAACATCTTCCACCGGCTCTGTTACAGGTTCTGTTTCGGTTTCTCTTTCAGTTTCACTTTCACTTTCAGAGTTATCATTTGTTTCTGCATTTGCAGGCTCTGTTTCAGGAAGTATATTCTCATCAATCGGTCTCAAAGTGCATGACACAAGTGTTAAGAGCATCAACGCCATAAGAGCAACAGATACTATTCTTTTCAAATATATCACTCCCCACCTCAATAATATCATATTTATATAAGTATATCACAGAAATATACTTATTACAACAAAAATAAATATTTTGTCTAAACAAAAAAGCCGCCCTTTCGGACGGCTTATGTGCAATTTTTGAGCAATTACTCAGCAGCGTAAACGCTAACCTGCTTTCTGCCCTTTGCGATGCGCTCGAACTTAACTGTTCCGTCGATGAGAGCGAACAGTGTATCGTCGGAGCCACGGCCTACATTGTTACCGGGATGAATGTGTGTACCTCTCTGGCGAACGATGATGTTACCAGCGATTACACCCTGACCGTCAGCCTTCTTAACACCAAGTCTTTTGGATTCGGAGTCACGGCCGTTCTTTGTAGAACCTACACCTTTCTTATGTGCAAAAAACTGAAGACTAATTCTAAGCATTGTTTTTACCTCCATGAAAAATTTAAGATAAAGCTTACTCGTCAACCTCTTCGACCTCAAGGAAATCATAATATTCCTCAACAAGATCGTTCAGCTGGAAAAAGTAGCCCTGAAACAGTCCTGAAATCGCGTACTGTTTCTTTTCGTCCGTTGAATAATCGGGAAGAGCCTCCATACATTTAACTGAAATGCGTGTTGCTCCCTCGTCTACCTCATACTGCACGCTTGCAGCATAGGAGATTTCAATGGAATTGATAATAAGCATAGTCATTGCGGAGAGCGCTGCGCAGAGAACATCGTCACCTGCTTCGCCATATCCCGCGTGACCTGTTTCTTCAAACCCGTAATAATGTCCATCACGGCGGAAGAATTTAATTTTAGTCACCTTATGCCTCGATCTTTGTGATCTCTACCTTAGTGTAGGGCTGTCTGTGGCCGAGCTTTCTCTTCTCATTCTTCTTAGGCTTGTAAGTCATAACATAGATCTTCTTGCCCTTGCCATTCTTGAGAACCTTACCGCTAACTGCAGCACCGTCAACGTTGGGAGCGCCAACCTTAACACCGTTCTCATCGCCTACAAGGATTACCTTGTCGAACTTAACTTCTGCGCCTTCTTCTGCGCCAATCTTCTCAACGAAGATTACGTCGCCTTCAGCGACCTTATACTGCTTTCCGCCTGTTTCGATAATTGCGTACATTTGAAAAGCACCTCTCTTTCATATCGTCTCGCTGGATCGGGTTAGCTTTCGCTATTACTCTACCCATACCACGCGGCATTCTATATTATACCTCGCCACTTATGGCTTGTCAAGCATAATTTTTATTAATTTGCAGATTTTTTTGCAGCTGTTAATGTGTTCTCCAGAAGCATTGTTATAGTCATAGGTCCAACACCGCCGGGAACGGGAGTTATCATACCTGCAACCTTTGAGGCTGTATCAAAATCAACGTCTCCTGTGAGCTTTCCGTCAGAACCGCGGTTCATACCCACATCAATTACGACTGCACCGGGTTTGATCATATCCCCTGTTATAAAATCGGCTCTGCCTACTGCTACAACAAGGATATCTGCACGCTTTGTTACCTCTGCAAGATTCTTTGTTTTGGAATGACAGATTGTTACGGTGCCGTTTTTATGAAGAAGAAGCATCGCCTGAGGTTTGCCTACGATATTGCTTCTACCTACAACCACACATTCTTTTCCTTCAATCTCCACACCCTCATACTCAAGCATCTTCATAACGCCGGCAGGTGTGCAAGGAAGAAAATCAAAATCTCCGATCATTATTTTACCGGTGTTCTGAGCATGGAATGCATCAACATCCTTTTCAGGATGGATAGCAGCAATAACTGCATCCTCATCAAGATGTGCGGGCAAAGGAAGCTGAACGAGAATTCCGTGAATTGCGGTGTCGTTTTTCAACTCCTCTATTTTGTCCATAAGTTCATCCTGGGTTGTTGCTTCGGGCATTTCGATCACGATAGAATACATTCCAACATCTTCACAGGCTTTCTTTTTATTTCTGACATAAACCTGAGAAGCAGGATTTTCTCCGACAATTATTACAGCCAGGCCGGGTTTAAAGCCCTTTTCTTTTTCAAACGCTGCAACTCGCTGTGCAATATCCGCTCTTGTTTCTGCGGCAATCTTTTTACCATCAATTATATGAGCCATTATTTTGCCTCTTTCTTTGCCTTTACTGTTCCAAGCACAAGAAGAACTATACCTACAACACATATCACTGCCGCAAGAAGCTGAGATACTCTGAACGGTCCTACCATAAGGCTATCTGTGCGCAGACCTTCAATAAACGCTCTTCCCAGACCGTACCACGCCAGATAGAAGCAAAGCCACTGGCCGTGGAAATTCTTCTTTTTATAAAGTGTTGCTATAACAACAAATCCTATGAGATTCCACAGCGATTCGTACAAAAATGTAGGATGAACTTCTATAGTTGCTGATTTAAATCCGCTTGACAGCACCTGGGTTATACTCATTCTCCAAGGAAGAGTTGTTTCAACACCGTATGCTTCGCCGTTCATAAAATTGCCCCAGCGGCCGACAAGCTGGCCTATCATAACGGAGGGCGCAAGTACATCAAGAAGAATGGGAAAACGAATCTTCTTGATTTTTGCCACAACCATCGCAGTGAAAAATCCTGCAATAATACCGCCAAATATAGCAAGTCCGCCATTATGGATGGAGAACATATTTTTGATTGTGTTCCACAAATTAGAGAAAAATGTTCCACCTGTTGCAATATAGCTATCAAGTTCAAAAATGATATAGTATATTCTTGCGCCTGCAATACCGAATATCATCAGTGCCAAAGCAAGATCAATCAGGTCATCAGTCTTAATACCTTCGTACTTTGCTCTGGTCCATGCATAATAATAGGCAAGAATCATACCTACACAGATTATAATTCCGTACCACTTTATTTCGTGTCCGAAAACTGTAAATGCCGTGCTGTCAATTGTAAAGGGACCAAGTCCCAATCCGGGAAAACCTACCTCATTCATCGCAATTTTCCCAGTTATGATAAACATCCTGAACGTCGTCGTTATCCTCAAGATGTTCAATAAGAAGGTTCATATTCTTGATATCGTCTTCAGATTCAAGTGTGATATAGTTCTGAGGGATCTTATCATTTTCAGCAGAAAGAATTGTGTAGCCTGCTGCTTCAAGAGCTTCTCTTACAGCTGAAAGATCAGATGTTTCAGTGAATATCTCGTATACGTCACCGTCGGAGGCAAAATCTGCCGCGCCTGCTTCAAGGGATGCTTCCATAAGTGTATCTTCGTCGATAGCATCATCCTTTTCGATAACGATAACACCCTTATCATCAAACATAAAGGATACGCAACCGATCTGACCAAGATTTCCGCCGTACTTATCAAAAAAATGACGAACCTCACCACCTGTACGATTACGGTTATCAGTTGCAGCAACAACTATAACAGCAACGCCGGAGGGACCGTAGCCTTCGTATACAACTTCTTCGTAGTTTGCAACTTCGCCGCCTGCTGCCTTTTTGATTGCGCGGTCGATATTATCGTTAGGAACGTTATTCGCCTTAGCCTTAGCAATAAGGTCACGAAGCTTAGCGTTAGCATTGGGATCAGCGCCACCGTCACGAACAGCGATTGCTATTTCCTTACCGATTTTTGTGAAGATCTTACCCTTCTGGGCATCTGTCTTCGCTTTTTTGTTTTTAATGTTATTCCATTTTGAATGTCCGGACATATTTAACTCCTCTTTTATAATCTTCTCCAAAGGAGAAAGCTTTTATATCTTCTTAGGTGCCTTCATACAAATGAGGCTGAGTGCACGGCCGAGAACTGTTTGAACTGCGGCAGTGATTCTGAGACGTGTGTTACGTGTTGCTTCATCTTCTGCTGAAATAATGGGGCAGTTATGATAGAAGCGGTTGAATGCTGTGCACAGATCAATGATATATCTTGTGACAACAGAAGGCTCATATTCACTGATAGCTTCAAGCACTTTTTCGGGGAAACGGTTGAGAGTTTTGAGAACGTCAGCCTCTTCCTCTGCTGTGATAACAACATCGCCCTTGGCAAGCTCACCTGCTTTTTCAAGGATGCTGCAGGTTCTTGCATAGGTATACTGTGCATAGGGGCCTGTACTACCTTCAAAGCTGAGAGCGTTTTCAAGAATAAAGTTGATATCTCTTGTTCTGTTATTATAGAGATAGTGGAACACTACAGCACCAACGCCTACTGCTTCTGCAACAGCTTCTTTATCGGGAAGATCGGGATTTTTTTCATCCATAAGCTCTGTAACCTTCTCTATTGCCTGACGGAACAGGTCCTTAAGAAGAATTACGTTACCCGTTCTGGTTGCAAGCTTTTCGCCGCCGATACTAACAGTACCGTAAGGAATATGGATAAGCTTATCTGACCAATCATATCCCATCATTTCCACAACCTTGAACCACTGAGCAAAGTGGAGACTCTGGCCGTTACTTGTTACATAGATGCACTTATCAAAATCGTAAGTGCGCTTTCTGTAAACTGCAGCTGCAATATCTCGTGTGGGATAAAGAGTGGTGCCATCACGCTTGAGGATAAGACAAGGAGGCATTCCATACTCTTCAAGGTCAACGATAGATGCACCGTCATCAAGCTTGAGAAGGCCCATATCCTTCATTTTGTCGATCTGCTCTGCCATCTTATCCGTGTAGAAGCTTTCACCGTTATAGCTGTCAAAGGATATACCAAGCTGATTATAAGTTACTTCATATTCCTTGAAACTAACGTCTATAAACCATTTCCACAGAGCAATATTTTCAGGATCATGCTCTTCAAGCTTTTTAAACTCGGCTCTCGCCTCATCGTTAAGCGAAGGATCAAGCTCTGCTTCTGCATGGAATTTTACATAAAGCTCAACCAGCGCGTCAATTCCTTCTCTTTCAACCTTTTCACGATCGCCCCACCTTTTGAATGCAACGATCTGCTTACCATTCTGGGTACCCCAGTCACCAAGATGGTTGATGCCAACACACTTATAGCCTTCAAACTCATGAAGAAGCTTGAGAGAATGTCCTATAACAGTTGTACCAAGGTGGCCTATGTGGAATGGTTTGGATATATTTGGAGAAGAATAGTCAAGAACAACTGTTTTGCCTTCACCCATACCGTTTGAACCGTACATATCGCCCTTCTCTTCCACTGCGAGAAGAACGTTATTCACAAGATAATTATTGGATATCTTAAAGTTAAGATATCCGCCGTCGGCTGTGACAGAGGAGATAACCCCCTCGCCCTTGCCTGAAATTGCTTCGCAAAGCTCTTTCGCTATCATAGGAGGAGCCTTACGGAGTGTGCGGCTGAGCTTAAAGCAAGGCAGAGCCACGTCTCCCATAGTTGTGTCGGGAGGATATTCAAGCATTTCAAAAACTGCTTCAGCTGTTAGATCACAACCGGGAAACTTTTCCTCAGCTGCAGCTGCTGCAAGCATTGAAAGCTGATTTTTGAAATCAAGCATTGATTTTTCCCTTTCTTTTCACTTTTTTCGTGTAAGGATATAAACGTCGAAAAAGGACAAAGCCGCGCTTCATCCTTTTTCGACCTTATGGTCAGTTATTAGTAAACTTTGCATTCTGCGCGTCAAGAAGATTATGGATCTTCTGAACGGGATTGAGCAGAGTGGAAATAGAAGAATCGTGATTGAGTGTGTCAATAATATATGCCACATACTTGCACATATTAACAGATTCATGCCAAGGACGAGCAAGAATTTCAGGGTCTGTATATGTGAGGTTTGTTGTGAACACCTTATCAAAGAGTCCCTGCTCATAAGCGCGGTCAAACACGCCGGGGCCGGAAACAAAGAGACCGAATGTTACGAAGAGGAATACTCTGCGGGCGCCCTTGGCCTTAAGCTGAGCGGATACATCAAGGATAGAGTCACCGGAAGAAATCATATCGTCTACAACGATAACGTCCTTGCCTTCAACGCTTCTTCCAAGGTATTCGTGGGCTTCGATGGGGTTCTTACCGTCGATAACCACTGCATAATTTCTTCTCTTGTAGAACATACCAAGGTCAACGCCGAGAAGAGATGCATAATACATACTTCTGCCCATTGCGCCTTCATCGGGAGAGATGAACACCATACTTTCCTTATCAAAGCGAACATCGGGTACTGCGCGAACAAGTGCCTTGAGCATCTGATATGAAGGACGGATATTATCAAATCCGCTTAGGGGGATAGCATTCTGAACTCTGGGGTCATGAGCATCAAATGTGATAATATTGGATACACCCATATTTACAAGCTCCTGAAGCGCAAGCGCACAGTCAAGACTTTCTCTGCTTGTTCTCTTATGCTGTCTGCCTTCATAAAGCATAGGCATAATAACAGAAATTCTTGTTGCTTTACCTGCGATAGAAGCAATTACTCTCTTAAGATCAGCAAAATGATCGTCAGGACTCATGGGAACCATTCTGCCCTGCATCTTATACTCAACGCCATAGTTGAAACAATCAGAAATGATATAAATATCATGGCCTCTTGCCGAATCGTGAAGCATTGCCTTGCCTTCACCGGAACCAAATCTGATGCAATCAGCGTTCATAACGAAATCCTGGTCGTCATCGTGACGTCTCCACTGCTTGAGATATGCATCTACTACATCTACGAACTGTTCGCAACCCTTCATGGCGATAATGCCAAGCTCACCGTTTAAGCGCTCCATATTCTCCTCCGTACAAAAGAAAAAATAATATAGATTTTTATATAGAAATACTTATGCTCAATTGTATCATATTTTATCGAATTATGAAAGTTGTTTTACGAAACCTTTATGCTACAAATCGAATTTTCTGCATCTTGCACAACCAAACCAAGTTTTTTATCACTTATTTGGGTGATTTTTGACATCTATAATAATATCAACAACAGTGCAAAAATCCAAGCGAATTATCTGCAACAGTCTAAAAAAGAGCTTTTCGACAGTCACCTATCAAAAAGCTCTTCAAAACCATCACTTTGCATCAAGCCAATTAGACCCCACTGAAACTTCTGCCGTCAGGGGAACAGTTGTTTCAACTGCATTCTCCATACATTCTCTGAGAATTTCCGATGCTTTTGCAACGCAATCCTTATGACATTCAATAATCAGTTCATCATGCACCTGAAGGATCAGCTTTGCATCAATACCAGCCGTTCTAAGTGCGTTATAGACATTTATCATTGCAATTTTGATAATATCGGCAGCGCTGCCCTGAATAGGACTGTTCATAGCTACTCTCTCGCCAAACGCCTGAAGATTTTTATTCTTTGCACTAAGCTCGGGAATAGGACGGCGACGGCCGAACATCGTTACAGTATATCCCATTTCTCTCGCTTCTGCCTTCGTTTTGTTGAGATACTGATCGACCTTTGTATAGGTTGCAAGATAGTTATCTATATACTCTCGCGCAGCCTTTCTCGAAACGCCAATATCCTGAGCAAGAGAAAAATCTCCTATTCCGTAAACTATGCCAAAGTTTACGGCTTTTGCTCTTGAGCGAAGCTGTTTTGTTACAGCTTCAAGGGGAACTCTGAATACTTTTGATGCTGTTGACGCGTGAATATCCTCTCCTGAAATGAACGCTTCTCTCATAGTTTCATCTCCTGATATCTCCGCAAGCAAGCGAAGCTCTATCTGAGAATAGTCAGCATCAAGAAGCACATAATCACTGTTTTCTGCCACAAAGAATTTGCGAAGCTCTCGGCCAAGCTCAGTTTTTACAGGTATATTCTGCAGATTTGGATCCACAGAAGAAAGTCTTCCCGTTGCGGTTCCTGTCTGATTGAAGCTTGTGTGTATTCTGCCGTTTTCATCGCACAATGCTATGAGATTATCTCCGTAGGTACCTACCAGTTTTGCTACCTGACGGTAGAAAAGTATATCTTCAACTATAGGATTGCCTGCTTTCAGTTTTGAGAGAGTTTCTGCATCGGTTGCATATCCCGTTTTTGTCTTTTTCAGTGCAGGAAGTCCCATTTCTTCAAAAAGCACTTCACCAAGCTGCTTGGGAGAATTAAGGTTGAATTCTTTTCCTGCAAGCATATATATTCTTTGCTCTGTTTCGTGCATAAGCGCTTTAAGACTTTCCATATAGCCGTGAAGTCCATCCGAATCAAGACGGAATCCCAGGACCTCCATTGACGCAAGCACGGGAGAAAGAGGAATTTCTATTTCATAAAGCAGCTTTGTCATTCCTTCTTTTTCTAACTCATCCAAAATAATTGGATACATAAGATGACAAAACCATTCTTCTCCTTCCTCATTTGCAGTTGCCGACAAATACCTGAGAGCAAGCTTGGAAACAGGATAAGAGCTTTCACCGGGAGAAAGCAGATATGCTGCGGTCATTGTATCAAAAACACATTTAGGTTCGATACCGTGAGGAGCGCAAGCTATGCACAGCTTTTTATAGTCGTGACAGATAACGCCTTTTTCAAGAACCGGTCTTGCTGCTTCTATATCAACACAAATTCGGATCTTTCCGTCTGTTGCGATAATCTTTTCACCATTTACAGCCACAGCAACTTCATCACCAAGAGCCTCTATATCCGCTTCACTCAGCCGGGGCATTTCAAATTCGGGAGAAGGTGTGTTTTCTTCTTCCAACCCAAATCTCTTCAGAAGCGCAGAAAACTCAAGGCGCACAAACAATTCTGACAAAGCTTTGTTATCAGGAGCTGCTTCAAGCTCGCCCAACTCAATAC
This sequence comes from Clostridia bacterium, assembly GCA_017623255.1. Lineage (GTDB taxonomy): Bacteria > Bacillota > Clostridia > Oscillospirales > CAG-272 > Avispirillum. The sequence continues at coordinate 29,286 of JAGAPL010000076.1, read as the reverse complement.
CAACAGGCGCTTCTCTGCTTATTTTTGCCAGATCATATGACATATATGCGCTGTCCTTGCCTGCAAGGAGCTTTCCCTTGGCAGATTTTCCCGCGCCGCCGAGGTTTTCATCAGCATACAATCCGTTAAGATCTCCTGCGGACGAAATCAGCTTCAGCGCTGTTTTTTCACCTATGCCCATAACTCCGGGAATATTATCGGATGTGTCACCCATAAGTGCTTTTACATAAACAAACTGTTCGGGAGTGATTCCGTACTCCTGAGAAAACAACTCGGGAGTGTACACTATATCTTCTTTTGTTTTTACAAGCACGACGCTTGTTGTTTCTGTTATAAGCTGGAGAGAATCTCTGTCTCCTGTGAGAATGTACGAATGAACATCAGTTTCTTTATCTCCCATCCATGCAAGTGTGCCAAGGATATCATCTGCCTCCCAGCCCTCACAGGTGAGCACTTTGAAGCCCATATACTTTGCCGCGTCTTTTGCAATGGGAAGCTGCTCTGCCAGCTCATCAGGCATACCTTTTCTGTTTGCCTTATAGCCATCATACATTTTATGACGGAAAGTGGGCGCTTTCATATCAAAGGCGCAGGCAAGATAATCGGGAGACAATGCATCTATATGCTTTTTGAGAATATTGACAAAACCATACACTGCATTTGTAGGAATACCTTCTTTGGTGGTCAAAGGGCGAATTCCGTAAAACGCTCTGTTAAGAATACTGTTGCCATCTACAATAAGTAATTTTTTCATACTTCAACCTCAATTTTTACTTAACTACATTGTACCCTTTTTTACCTTCAAAGTCAACAGAAAAGCCTTCTCCGCTATACAGAAAAGGCTTTTTGTTTAAAATATCATTTTAACTGCCGCTTCTTTGACCTCTATGACTGCATCTGCATATGATCCGCCATACTCTCCGTCAAGAGACCACGGAATATCCTCTATGCTTTCAATATGTGCTTTTGTGGTTTTAAACATATAAACCATTGAGTCATCAGGGGTTTGAGTTACGAGAGAGTTAATAATTTTTTGAATATCTGCCGCTGATTTGGGGTGACGAACAATGAGCATTTCCATTTCGCCGTCGTCATAAAGGACATTTTGCATAATAGGCATTTCAAAGCCGCCCACTCTGCGGGAATTGCTTACCATTCCGTATATAAAATCGCCTTCTATAATACCACCGTCGTATATTATTCTCGCATTATAAGGCTTTGCCGTTCCTATAGATTTCAGTCCTTCAAGCAAATATGCTGCATGGCCGAGGTTTTGTTTAAGCTCGCGGCTTGTCATATATGAAACGTCGGAAAACATACCAAACGCTGCTACATACACAAACGGTAAACCATTGAGAAGGCCAAGATCTGTGTCTCTTATCTTTCCCTCAACTATCTGTTTTGCTGCGCCCACAGCTACTGTGTCTATTCTTCTTGAATTGGCAAAATCGTTTGTTGTTCCGCCGGGGATATAGCCGATAAGTGTATCTGCACCTTTTTCATACACGGCTCCTGCAACTATGTTAAGAGTGCCATCTCCTCCGCAGCATACTACTATATCATACTGATCTGCATTTTTGGCAGTTTCAATCATATCGTCTTTATTTTTCGTTAGCCTTACGTTTATTTCATAATCACCGTTTGCAAACACTTCAATAACTTCCATAAGGCTGTCATTAAGAACTAATTTGCCCGACACGGGATTTATAAGAAAAAGCATTTTTTTCATTACCAATGCTCCCTTCGTCTTATCTTTACCTATTTTATGACGAATATATCACAAAGTCAATCAGAATATGGATTTTTAGTATTATATTTTTGTAAATTTTATTGCATAGAACTGTGTTATGTGATATACTTAACTCAGTATTATTAAATTTATGAAGGTAGGTCAAATACTATGAAAATAACTTCTGTTCCCGCAGTTGACGCCCTGCTTCGTACAGCTCTTACTGAAGATGCAGGCAACGGCGACATCACAACTGAATCCACAGTTCCCGCAACTGCTACAGCCTACGGCAGATATATCGCTAAAGAAGACGGCGTTATCTGCGGTTGGGATATTGTTCGTGCAGTTTTTGATCTTCTGGATCCCTCAATTGAATTGAAGATCAATGTTCCCGAAGGAGAACATTTTAAAAAAGGCGATATTCTCGCCGAAGTTACGGGAAATGCTCACTGTGTTCTCACAGGAGAGCGAGTTGGTCTTAACCTTTTGCAGCATATGTCCTCTATAGCAACCATGACCAATGAAGCTGTTAAAAAGGTTGAAGGCACTAATGCAAAAATAGTTGACACAAGAAAAACAACTCTCGGTCTCAGATATCTTGAGAAATACGCTGTTCGTTGCGGCGGCGGTACGAACCATCGTTTCAATCTCTCTGACGGCGTTCTCATTAAAGACAACCATATCGTTGCAGCAGGTTCTATAACAAACGCTGTTTCCGCTGCAAAGAAAAGAGTTCCTCACACAGTTAAGATCGAAGTTGAGGTTGAAGACTTTGACATGCTGCGCGAGGCGCTTGATGCCGGCGCTGATATCATTATGCTTGACAATATGAGCTGCGAAGATATGGCAAAGGCTGTAGAGATCGTAGGCGGCAGAGCTATAACAGAGGCTTCCGGCAACATGGGCGAGCGCGATCTTTATGAAGTTGCTTCAACAGGAGTTGATTTTATAAGCATAGGAGCTCTCACTCATTCAGTTAAGGCTCTTGACATCAGTTTGAAATTCAAGCTTATTTAAGCTATTTGGAAGGGACTTGATTTTTAATGCGTAGATATTTATTCAATGGAGATCTTTCACTTCTTCCCAAGAAGGAATACGACGTTGTTATTATCGGCAGTGGAATAGCAGGACTTTACTCTGCTCTTCACATTGATCCTGCTCTTAAGGTTGCCCTAGTTACAAAAGTTGACCTTACATCAGGCAGCTCATACTACGCGCAGGGAGGAATAGCGGCTGTTATTTCACCCACGGACAATTTTGATTCTCACGTTGAAGACACTCTCACAGCAGGCGCAGGCCTTTGCGACGAGGAAGCAGTTCGCGTTCTCGTTGAAGAGGGACCCGAAAATATAGGCGAGCTTTGTATGCTCAACGTTCCCTTTGATACAAATCCTGAAGGTGAGCTCCAGATAACACGCGAGGGCGGACACTCATGCCGCCGTATAGTTCATTGCGGTGGCGATGCAACGGGACGCGAAACGACCAAGCGCCTTGGACAGATCGCGATGACCAAAGAAAACATTGATATTTTCTTCAACACATATCTTATTGATATCCTCACAAATGACGACAAGGTTTGCGGCGCTATAGTCCGCGGAGAAAAAACCGAAGTTCTCAAAGCTCCTTCTATTATCCTCGCAACAGGCGGAATCGGATATCTTTATAAATATACCACCAACCCCAACGGTGCTGTAGGTGACGGCCTTGCTTGTGCAGTTCGCGCAGGAGCAAAAGCTGAGAATATGGAAATGGTTCAGTTCCATCCAACCACCCTTTATTCACCTAAGTCCAGCGACAGACTTTTCCTTATATCCGAAGCAGTTCGCGGCGAAGGCGGCATACTCCGCAACGCTGACGGAGAGGCTTTTATGGCAGATAAGCACAAGCTCAAGGATCTTGCTCCCAGAGATATTGTTACACGCCACATTCTCAATGAGATCACTCGCAGAAACGAAACAAATGCTTTTCTTGACGTTTCTTCCATGAGCGAGGAATTCTTTTCAAAGCGATTCCCCACTATTTTTGAAGAATGCAGAAAAGCAGGAATCAACGTTCCCGAGCAAAGCATTCCTGTTCGTCCCGCTCAACACTATATGATGGGCGGAATCAAAACCGACCTTGACGGCATGACCAATGTTGAAGGTCTTTACAGTTGCGGAGAAGCTGCTTGCACCGGTATTCACGGAGCTAACAGACTTGCCAGCAATTCTGTGCTTGAATGCCTCGTTTTCGGTCGACGCGCCGCACGACATATCAACGCTGCAAAGCGCGCTCAGCTTGACCTGCCCACAATTGAACATAAAGATTATCACAGCATTTCAACCACTGCTGAGATCGGACTTGACTGCAACACTATCCGCAAAGCAATGACTGACTACGCTAATGCTGTCCGCAAACCCTCAGGACTTAAGAAAGGTCTTGATATTATTCGCATCCTTAAGGCTAAATATGACAGTATTGAGCTTAACTGCAAGGAAGCTTATGAGGTTTGCAATATGACTGTGACAGCCGAGCTCGTTTTTGAAGCAGCAATTGCAAGAAAAGAAAGCATCGGTGCTCACTACGTTGTTGAAGACTGAATAAAAATAATCGTAGGGCGGCTTGCCCTCAAGCCGTCGCTTGTTTGGATCATATCTATAACAGCGGCTTGAGAGCAAGCCGCCCTACAAACCCAACGAGGTATCAATTTGAAAAACTACACTGTTGCAATTAACAAATACACAAAATACGATGAAAATCTGACCGAACTGCTCTATAAACAGATGCTGGCTGCAGGTGTTACCCGCGATATGCTTGAGAACAAGAAAATAGCAATCAAACCAAATCTTGTTATCTCCAAAAAGCCGGAAGCTGCTGCAACAACCCATCCTGTTTTTCTGCAAAGCGCAATAGCCGCTTTAAAGATGTTCGGAGCAGAAAACACTACTCTTATTGTGGCAGAAAGCGCGGGCGGACCTTACACGACTGCCACAATCAAAAACCACTACTCAGTTTGCGGCATTGACGAAAGCTGCGGAGCCTCCCTCAATTATTCCACAGATGCTCAAATAATGATGTTTCCCGAAGGAGTTACCTGCAAGCGCTTTAACGTTATATCACCTATTGCAGAAGCTGATGTTATTCTGAACGTTTGCAAGCTGAAAACCCACTCACTCACAAAAATTTCCTGCGCACAGAAGAACTATTTCGGCGTTGTGCCCGGTGTTGAAAAATTTGAAATGCACGCAGCTTACAGCGATCAAAAGGATTTTCGCAGTATGCTTTGCGATCTTTCAGAAATGCTGAGAAAATCAAAGACGCTTATCAACGTTTGTGACGGCATCCTCGGCATGGAAGGCAACGGACCTACAGGCGGCACCCCAAGAAAATTCGATGTTGTGCTCACTTCTCTTTCACCTTATTGTCTTGACCTTGCGGCAGAAAAAATCCTTGGTTTCGAAGGAACAGCCCCTATGGTTACTTTGGCAAAAGAAAGAGGACTTTGTCCTGCTTCAGCCGACCAGTTGGAAATTGTTGGCGATAAGATTGATGATCTTGTTATAAGTGATGTTATGGCACCTGATGCACAGAGAAAAACATTTTTAAATCAGCTGCCCAATCTTTTTGACGGCAAATTGGCAAACTATTTCAGTCCTAAGCCTTATATAAACAAGAATAAGTGCGTAGGCTGCGGAGAATGTGTTCGCTCCTGCCCTATGCACACCATTGAACTTGTAGAGAAAAATGGTAAAAAGCAAGCTAAAATTAACAGAAACAAATGTATTCTTTGTTATTGCTGTCAGGAGCTTTGCCCTCTTGTTGCAGTTGACGTTAAACAAAATTTCCTGATTAGGTTGGTGCACTGATATGAACAATATAACTCTTGAAGCCCCTGCAAAAATCAATCTTTATCTTGACGTTCTGGGCAAACGCCCTGACGGATATCACGAAATCGAAAGCATTATGCAATCCGTTTCTCTTTGTGACATTGTAGACGTTACTCTTCAAAATGAAGGCATCACACTCAGTGCAAGCGAAGACACGGTTCCTCTTGATGAAAAAAATCTTGCTCACAAAGCAGCTCGCCTTTTTTATGACCACACAGGAATTAAAGGTGGGGCAAAGATACACATAGAAAAGCGTATTCCCGTTTCAAGCGGTCTCGCAGGCGGAAGTACGGATGCAGGTGCGACGCTTAAAGCGCTCAACCAGCTTTACGACAAGCCGCTTACAAAAGAAGAGCTTCTTATGCTTGGCGCAAAGCTTGGAGCTGACGTTCCTTTCTGTATGGAAGGCGGATGCGCTCTTTGCCGCGGTGTTGGTGAAATAATGACTAAGATAGAGCCTATGACCCCCTTCACTGTTGTTATTGCAAGAGGCGGTGAAGGCGTTTCAACTCCTGCCGCTTACAGAAAGCTTGACGAGAATTTCGGAGAAATGCTGGCGCGTCCCTTCTCTGATATCCAGAGAGTTATTTCCGCAATTGAAATGGACGATCTCAGCGCGCTTTCCCTCTCCGTTTTCAACACGTTTGAAAGTGTTATCCTTGGAGAACACAAAGAAGCATCCCTTTATCGAGGAAAGCTCCTTGACTACGGCGCGCTTACCTCTCTTATGAGCGGTAGTGGACCTGCTGTTTTCGGCATCTTTGATGACACGGAAAAGGCAGACTACGCTCACCACTATCTCTACGATATGGGCGCAAAAAGCTTTGTTTGCACGGCAAGATAAAAAACAATACAAACAAAAAGCACACTCCGTACCAAATTGGTTCAATGAGCGTGCTTTTTATTATGGAGATTTGATTTAGTCTACTTCAACAATGCCGTTTTCTTTAACTGTGATTGTCATTCCGTCCTTAACATAATCAAGGAATTCTTCACCAAGGCTATCTACAACGGGCATTGTTACACTATCTACCCAAACATCAGCAAGGATGGCACCTGCTGCTGCAAGAGAGTCGATAGGCTTTGAGAAAAGCATACATGCAGGCTGACGGCCCATAGCAGCCGCGCAATAAAGCACGAGACCGCCTGTTGTTGAGCCGATTGTCTGAGGGAGGCAAAGTGCTGTGCCTACCATAGGCTTTCCATACAGATCGGGGTTATTCTGATCTCCGCATTTTGCCTGCTTATCTCCAAACTGGAGCGCATTCTGGAAGGATGCAAGTGTGTTAAGACCACCGTGAGATACAAGCGCTTTTGCTGTTACCTGTCCGGGTGCTACTACTCTTCCCTGAAATGTTTTCATCAGTTTTTACCTCCTTTTGTGATCTGCATAAGAATTTCATCATCTGTATAATAACGTGCTGTTGTATATGTACGAAGCTTATTGGAAGATGTTATAACGGGCATCTTCTTGCAAAGAGGATTGTTCATATACATAAGGGGACAAATATATGATGTGATAACACCTGTTGCCTTAAGTCTTGCTGCATAGGGTGTTTTTTCAAACTCTTTAAGCACTCCGGGTGCTGCTGTGAATACTGTGGGAATAAGAACCTTTTTGTTGCCTGCTTCCTTGAGACCTGCTTCAACCTTATCTGTCCAATCCTTAAGCTGCTGGAGAGACATATGGGGGCATCCCATAAAGCAAAGCTTGGGAGTTGCGTCCTTATTCTTCCAGATTACAGGGTACTCATTCTTTACTCTTTCAAGCTCGGCATCTGTTACAACGTATTCCTTTGCGCCTTCAGCTATAAGGCTTTCGCCAAGCTCTACTGCTTCAGGTGTGAGGTTTGCTATATGATAAAGACCTACTGCGCCGTTTGAAGCTGTTGCTGCGCCGAAATCCTTAAGATATGTGCAAGCGCTGTCATCAAGCTCATTACCTATCCACTTATCAAGGCCAACAACATAAGGAACGTCTTCCATAACCTTCATACCGATGGCAGAGCCGAGGAGCTGAGCCTCAGGCTTTTTGGTTGTTTCAATCTTAACAACCCATGTTGCTTTTCTTCCTTCATCTGTGAGAAGACCAAACTCGGGAACATAACCAACGATAGAACCCATCAGGTCGATAATACCTGAGTTGCGGTTACATCTTGCTCCAAGAACGGAGTTTGCATAAACTACTGCTGAGGATTCAGCCCAGCTGAGTATCTCACCCTTCTGAGGCTTATTTCCAACTTCGTCCATATAGCAAGTGCAAGAGAATGCATCTTCGTTCATAAGGCCAAGCTTTTCAAGCTGTCCTTCATAGAAATCCTGCTTTGTATACATAAACTTATTGAAAACAAGATTCTGAAGGAAGTTTGCAGGAACGTTCTTATCAAGAGGACGGGGGTCCACAGAGAATTTCTGTGAAGAGGACACGCCTGCGTCCAGGATCTGCGCCATAAGGTCATACACGGGGCTCATTACCTTGAGTCCGAATGATGTTACAAGATGATTATATTTGCTTGTTACGGGAACAAGGCGCTCTGCACCAAAGGTTTCGCCATACATAACAAGAGTTTTCATAACCTTTGCCATTGTTTCGCCTTTGGAGCCGTTAAGTATCGCCTGCTGTTCATCATTTAAGATCATAGCCATTTTATTAAAGTCCTTTCATCAAAGTTTCATAGCAACGTCCCAAGCTCCCCAGATAACTGTTCTGAGGTTACCAACCTTATCAGCATCACCGATAACGTGAACATGCTTCTGCTTGGGTGCAACAGGAGCGGGGTTATATCCAACAGACATAATAACTGAATCTGCTGCAATTTCAAATGCTTTTCCGTCCTTATCTACCAACTTGACACCACTGTCTGTGATTTCTGAAAGCTTTGTTTCAAGATGAACGGGCACTTTATTTGTTTTGAAGAAATCACGGAGATAGCTTGTGTTTGCAAGGCAGATACCGGGAGTTGTTACAAGGTCATCCTGCATCTCAACGATAGTAGGCTTTTTGCCCTGGAGATAAAGATCATAAGCAATTTCGCAACCTGTGAGTCCGCCGCCGATAACAGTTACGTTTTCGCCAACCTGAGCATTACCGAGCAGATAATCAACTGCTTCAATTGCTCCTTCTGCGCCCTTAACGGGTATTTTCTTAGCAACCGCGCCTGTTGCAATGATGATCTCATCTGCATCAAGCTCTTTAATATCCTTGATTTCTGTGTTCATCTTAACTGTGATAGGATGCTTTGCAACCTCACGGATATACCAAGCAATGAGCGCTCTGTCCTTTTCTTTAAAGGAAGGAGCTGCTGCTGCTATAAACACGCCGCCAAGCTTACCGCTCTTTTCATAAAGAGTTACATTATGTCCGCGCTTTGCGCAAACGATAGCAGCTTCCATACCACCGATACCGCCGCCGATAACTGCAATATTCTTCTGCTTTTTAGCAGGTGTTATCTTATACTTCTTGGACTGCATTGTTTCAGGATTAAGCGCGCAACGCGCAAGTCCCATAGTGTCGGTAAGATCCTGAGTATTAGCATGTCCCTTAGAAGATGAGAAATTGAAGCAGCCTGAATGGCAGCAGATACAGGGCTTGATATCTTCAAGTCTGTCCTCGATCATCTTAGTGATCCACTGGGGGTCAACAAGGAACTGTCTAGCTACACCAACCGCGTCAATTCTGCCGTCTGCAACGGCTTTAGCGCCAACCTCTGCGTCCATTCTACCTGCACATACTACGGGAATATCAACGAACTGCTTGATATGAGCCACATCGTCAAGGTTACAGTTTTCAGGCATATACATAGGGGGATGAGCCCAATACCATGAATCGTATGTACCGTTATCTGCGTTGAGCATATCGTATCCTGCATCCTGCAGATATTTAGCAGCCTTTTCAGATTCTTCCATATTTCTGCCCACTTCTGTGTATTCCTCACCGGGCATTGCACCCTCGCAGAAGCCCTTCATTTTGGACTCAACAGAATAACGCAGAGAAACAGGATAATCTTCACCACAAGCTTCTTTAATAGCACGAACTACTTCGGCTGCAAAACGATAGCGGTTTTCAAAGCTTCCGCCATATTCGTCAGTTCGCTTATTGAAGAACTCTATTGCAAACTGGTCAAGAAGATAACCTTCGTGAACCGCATGAACTTCAACACCGTCTACACCTGCATCGCGGCAAAGCTTAGCTGTTTTTGCAAATGCTTCGATAATTTCATGAATCTGCTCAACTGTCATCTCAGGGCACTGGATATCGTGCGCCCAACGGGAAGGCTGAGGGCTGGGTGAAGCCAATTCATGTGATGTATCAATAATAGGCTTTATAATTGCACGTGTAAATTTATTTTTATGAAGCGGCGCCACAAGCTCGGTGATAGCCCATGAGCGACCCATACCTGCTGTGAGCTGAACGAACAGCTTTGCGCCTGTCTTATGGATCTCATCCATAAACTCTTTAAGTTCCTCAAACATTTTGGGGTTCTGCCAAAGCCATTTACCCCAGAACGTATCACGCAGGGGTGCGATTCCGGGAATAATAAGTCCAACGTTGTTGTTCGCTCTTTCAATAAACAACTTAGCAGCTTCGCGGTCAAAATGACAACCGCCCAACTCAAACCAGCCAAAAAGTGAGGTTCCTCCCATAGGACACATAACTATTCTGTTTTTGATCTCTACGTTGCCTATTTTCCAAGGAGTAAACAGGGCTTCGTACTTGGGGTCCATCTTTTCCATAACGTCTGTTTCCTTTATATAAAATTAATTTTTTTCACAAAGTTCTTCGAGATTTTTCGCTATCACCGCAAGGCTTTGATACATTATTATTCTGTTTTCTTCACTAACGCCGTTTCCTGCTGCGCTGAGCACGCTATCTATTTTGGCAACTAACCTGCCTGCAACATCTCTTCCCTTTTCCGTTAAACAAATGGGAGTTTGATACTTTTTCTGAGCTTTTGATTTACATTCAAGAAATCCGTTTCCTTCAAGATATTTGACTGCGCGTGAAATATTTGCTTTATCTTCATCACAAATATCGCAAAGCTCTTTTGCGGTCATTTCTTTCTTATACAGATAGTACAAACAGGAAACATGGGAGCTCTTCAATTGATACTCGGCCATTGCTGCTGTTTTCAATTTGTGAATGCTTCTGTTTATGCCGTTCATAAGCAAGGTAAACGTTTTAAATCTTTCTTCCATAACTCTCCTCACTTGTTGTTGTTACAACACTTGAGTATATCACAACCCGCATTTTTTGTCAACAGATGAAGCCTTTCTCACGTGAGAAAGGCTTTTGTTTATTTTGTAAGATTTATTACTTCTCTTGCAAAAATGTCTATTTCCTTTTCAGTTGTGAAACAACTGAAGCTTGCCCTCACCGCACCATCTTGCTGAGTTCCCAAAGAATAATGTGCGTCAGGTGCACAATGAAGCCCCGGACGAGTGCATATTCCCTTTCTATCAAGAGCAGCCGAAACCTCTGCGGCAGTTTTTCCTCTTATATTAAAAAGGAGATTTGCCCCTTCACAATTATCGTCGTATATCCTTATTTTCTTATTATCCAGTGCATTTCTGCACCTCACGAACAGCTCTCTTTCTCTTTTGTGAATATTCTTCGGGCCGGTTCTCAACACGAATCTTATTCCTTCGCCCAGGCCTGCTATCGCCATAGCAGATAAAGTGCCGGCTTCAAGCCTGTCAGGATAGTAATCAGGCATATCTTCTTCTTTGAATCTGTTCCGCTTCCACCTTCAAGTAAAGGTTTTATATTTACTCCATCACGCATAATAAGAAGCCCCGTTCCCTGAGGGCCGTACAGTCCTTTATGACCTGCTAAGCAGAGAATATCAATATGATCCCTTTCTATATCAATATCCGCATTTCCCGCACTTTGCGAAGCATCTACTATAAAGGCTATTCCTTTTCTTCTGCACAATTCACCAATCTTTTTTATGGGCATAGTCCTGCCCGTTATATTCGATCGGTGTAAGCAAACCAAGGCGGATGTTTCATTGTTTATCATCTTTTCAACATTACGAAGTATCATATCCTGCCTTTCGCTGACAAACACATCTCTTCGGCAACCGTTGTCCCTGCAAAGCTTCAAAACAGGACGACGCACGCTGTTATGCTCAAAATCACTTGTTATTATATGGCTGTTATCGGGTATAAAACCTTTGATTGCCATATTCAAAGCCGTTGTTGCATTATTTGTGAACACTACATTTTCTGCTTTTGCACCGAATAGTCTTGCTGCAAGCTCACGACATTCATAGATCTTTTCAGCAGCCGCCAGAGCAGCTCTGTGGCTGCCTCTGCCGGCATTTCCGCACCGACACCATTTTATTACGGCTGTCTTTACAGACTGCGGCTTTTTCATAGTTGTAGCAGCATTATCAAGGTATATAAGCTCCCTCATCTCAATAGCCGTTCCTTCCGCCAATAAGCACTCCGTATTCCATTCTTTTTGATGCCAGGATACGTTTCACCTGAGCTTCTTTTTCGCAAGGAAAACTTACCCCATAAGCACATCCGCGTCGGGTCAGTGATGCATCAACAGACACTATTTCTGCTTTTATTCCGCTCCTGACAAGTGCATCTCTTATCTTCATTGCACCTGTCATATTCCTTACAGTTGCTATACACATATAGTCCTCTCCTTTCGTTTTTTACTCTTTTTCCCTTCTACATTATATTCATTTTATTTTGACTGTGTTATATTCAGCGCTCCGGATGGGGAGAAATCAATATCAAATTTATGTATCATATTTTCTGTCAGAAAGGAGATGAATGCTATATAGCAGCAAAAAAGAAAACAACTGATGAAAAACTGCAATCTGCCATATCCGTTATTGCAGATATAATATCAAGCGAGGCAACAACTATGAAACGCTACGATGAATGCGATATCAAGCAGCTCAAAGAGTTGACAGTGGCCGCCAAAGAACTTGCCGCAGTTATCAAAGCTTTGGAAAAGGACGAAAAGCCTCAAAACTCCAATGAAACAAAAATCAGCATCAGTTTTGGAGAGGAGGAAGAAAAATGGGCAACATAGAGCTGAAGCTTTCGCCGCCGTCAGACAAGCAAAAACTTTTTTTATTATCCGACGCAACTTACACAGCATTCGGCGGTGCAAGAGGAGGAGGAAAAAGCTGGGCGGTGCGCACAAAAGCTTTGCTTTTAGCGCTTAAATATCCCGGAATAAAGATTCTTATAATCAGAAAAACTTATCCCGAATTGCGCGCAAACCATATAAATGAAATGTGCAGGATTTGCGCTTCTGTTGCAACCTATTCAGAATCAAAAAAGGAACTTGTCTATCTTAACGGATCAAGTGTGAAATTTGCCTCTTGCAGAAACGTACGAGATTTAGACAAATTTCAAGGAACTGAAGCTGACGTTGTTTTTATTGATGAAGCAACTCAATTTACACGCGAAATGTTCGATCGTATACGCGCATGCGTGCGTGGAGTAAACAATTTTCCAAAAAGAGTTTATTTGACCTGTAATCCGGGCGGTGTTGGGCACAACTGGGTCAAAGAACTTTTTATTGACACCCCTCAAAGCAACAATGACTACGTTTTTATCAAGAGCCTTGTGGGTGATAACAATGCGCTTCTTGAAAAAGATCCTGAGTACGTTAAAAAGCTTGAAGCCCTGCCGGGTAAGCTTCGAAAAGCATGGCTTGAAGGAGATTGGAATATTTTTGAGGGACAGTTTTTTGAAGAATTTCGAAATGATCCCAATCATTACAAAGATCGGATTTGGACACACGTTATTGAGCCTTTTGAAATACCTCGTGACTGGAGAATTTACAGAAGCTTTGACTTCGGCTATTCCAAGCCTTTTTCTTGCGATTGGTGGGCAATTGACTACGATGGCAGAGCCTATCTCATCTTGCAGCTATATGGCTGCACAGAGGCTAACGAAGGTATAAAATGGCCGCCTGACAAGATTTTTTCCGAAATAAAGAGATTGGAAAATGAACACAGATGGCTTGCCGGAAAGCAAATTTTCGGAGTTGCCGATCCTTCTATTTGGGATGCTTCAAGAGGAGAGGCTATTATCGAATCTGCTGACAGGAATTTCGTATATTTTCAACCCGGCGACAACAAGCGTATACCGGGCTGGATGCAATGCCATTACAGACTCAGCTTTGATAACGACGGAAAACCGATGGTTTATTTTTTTAACACCTGCCGCCACGCAATCCGCACTTTACCACTGCTTAATTACAGCGAACATTCCCCTGAGGATCTTGACACAAGCCAAGAAGATCATTTTGCTGATTCCTTCCGATACTTCTGTATGTCAAGACCGATAAAACCTAATATCAGTGAACAAATATCCTTACCAGATATTGACCCGCTGAGCACGACAAACAAACGATATTCACAATTTTCATATTAAAGGAGTAATCAATGAAAGAAAAAAATATTATCAGCGATGCCTCGATACTTCGCGCAACTGAAATACTGCAGCAATATAAGGCTGCAAAAGCTAATCTTGAAGCAAGACTTATTGAAAATGAAGAATGGTGGAGAATTCGACACCAAACGAAAAAAGACACAACACCTTCCGCCTGGCTTTTTAATTCTGTGATAAACAAGCACGCTGATGCTATGGATAATATACCTACCTGCGCCTGCCTTCCCAGAGAGAAGAAAGACACAGACACAGCCAAGTTGCTTGATCAGGTGATTCCTTGTATTCTTGAAGAAACAAACTTTGAAAGCGTTTATTCTCAGTGCTGGTTTGACAAGCTAAAAAACGGAACGGGGTGTTACGGCGTTTTTTGGAATCCCTCACTTGATTTCGGTCTCGGAAGCATTGATATTCACAATATTGACATCCTCAATCTATTTTGGGAGCCGGGCATCACGAACATTCAGAATTCAAAAAATGTTTTCCACGTAGCTCTATGGGACAATGAGACGCTATCCTCTCGTTATCCTGCAACAACAGACAGTCTTTCCTCGCCTTCTATAGACACAGCCAGATACATATATGATGACGCTATTGACACAAGCGATAAATCCGCTGTCATTGACTGGTACTACAAAAAGAGGATCGGTACAAAAACAATAGTTCATTACTGCAAATTTGTTAACGGTATACTGCTTTATGCCTCGGAAAATGATCCTTTATACAAGGAGCGCGGATTTTACGATCACGGCAAATATCCTTTTGTATTTGACTCTCTGTATCCTGTAAAAGCAAGTCCCTGCGGATTTGGAATAATTGATGCCATGAAGGGTACACAAAGTGAGATAGACGCACTGGGATCGTCTATTGTAAAGAACGCAAAAATGGCATCGGGGCGAAGATTTTTTGTTCGTGCTGACGGACCGCTCAATGAAAAAGAGTTTGCCGACTGGGACAAGCCATTTGTTCACTATTCCGGCTCAGGGGATCCCAACTCTGCCATTATGCCAATTGATGTTCCCACTCTGCCTGCAGTTTATGTTTCCATCCTTCAGCACAAGATAGACGAGCTTAAGGAAACATCCGGAAACAGAGATTTCTCACAGGGTACTGTTACGGGTGGAGTTACAGCAGCCAGTGCTATCGCCGCGCTTCAGGAGGCAGGAAGTAAAACGACAAGAGATATGATTTCTGCCTCTTATCGCTCTTTTGAGGAAATATGTAAACTGATAATTGAACTGATACGTCAGTTTTATACTCTGCCCCACTGCTATCGTATAACAGGAAATGACGGTATTGATTTTATTTCAATACAAAACAATGTTCTGAAATCTCCGGTTTATGATATTAAGGTATACGCACATAAAAAAACTGCTTTTTCAAAAGCTGTTGAAAATGAGCTTGCCTGCAAGCTATATGAGCTTGGTATGTTCAGGGAAGAAAATTCAGAAGCTGCAAAAATTTGTCTTTCAATGATGGATTTTGAAGGCAAGGAAGAGGTTTTACACCAACTTCGAAAAACGAAAGGAAATTCCATTGACATATATAACGCATAATACCTATTACGATGAACATATTCTTGAATGTTCAGGGCACACGGGATTTGCAAAGAGAGGAAATGATATTCTCTGCTCTGCCATTTCAATTCTTATCCTGACTTTGCATTACTATCTTACAGAAGCCGAAAAAAACGGACTTGTTTCAAATCTTATAAGTGACATACATTCGGGTTATGCCAATATCCGTTTCATTTGCGAAGGTGGTTCTGAGGCAGACAAATGTTTTTCTGCCATAACGGGTGGGTTTAGAATGCTTGCAGAAAGCTTCCCTGATTACATTTTTTACGAAGAATAAATATCAAAACCGCTTTTCCTTGCATACAATAATACCGTAGGCAGCAATAGGCTGTCTAAAAGCAGTTAAAAATGCTCAGAAAGGAATGGTATACTCCATGTCTGAAAACAGACAGTGCCCGTCTTCGCGTGAAATGGTGTGCTTGGATACATACCGCGTGCTCGACTCCTGCCGCGATAAAGACTGTTTTGAAAATGTTCGCGTTTTCCTGACAAACTGCGGCGAGGAATTATTGCAGCGCGGCGCTGCTATCCGCGCCAAAGCAGCCAGAATAATTTGGGCCTATATTGATATTGATCCCGTACCCTTTAACCGCGGATTCTATCAGCTTACAATAAAGCTTTATATCCGCATCATCGGAGAAGCCTGCGTTTCTCCCGGAAACATAAGAGAATTTGAAGGAATCAGCGTTGTTGAAAAAAAGGTTATTCTTTTCGGCAGCGAAGGAAACGTGAGTGTTTTCAAGAGCACAACGGGCTGCTCAGGCTTCTGCCCTTCACACCACGGAACAAACGGATGCTCAAAATCCACCAACCTCCCCATCGCCGTGCTTGAAACAGTTGAACCCATAATTCTTGACTCCTGTGTTGTTGAGCCTCACAGATGCAAATGCTGCTGCAGCTGCTGCGATGATATTCCAAAAAACGTGTGCGAATGCCTCAGCGACGATATTTGCGACGGTGAGGGGGACAAATTGGTTGTTACACTGGGCCTTTTCTCAGTTGTCAGAATTGAACGCCCTGCTCAGTATCTCATAAACGCAGTTGAATACTGTGTGCCCGAAAAGGAATGTGTGGAAGCAAAGGATAACGACCCCTGCAAGCTGTTCCATAGCATGAAATTCCCCATTTCTGAATTTTGCCCTCCCGCTATAAGCACTATGACAAAGCACAACACCACTATAAATAGCTCCGGCTCCTGCGGTTGCGGCTGCGGATAAAACAAATAAGCCTTCCAAAAGGAAGGCTTATTTATTCTTATACCAGATATCCGCATAAAATTCCCGCAACAGCCGAAAGGCTTATGATAATGATGGGGTGAACCTTTTTAAAAGCAGCCACCAATGACAAAGCAAATATGACAAGAGAAACATAAAAGCTTATGTTTGTAAAAATATTAAAAGAAAAGCCTGAGGGAACAAAGACCGTTGCCGCCACTGTTATAACGGCAGATCCGATAAGCCCTACAACCGCAGGCTTAAGCCCTGACATACAGCCTTTAACCACCTTGTTCTGCTTGAATTTTTCAAAACATTTTGCTACGATAAGTATTATAACAAACGATGGCAGTACCACTCCAATTGTTGCGCAAACTGAGCCAAATATGCCACCTGTTTCTGAACCTATATATGTTGCCATATTTACGGCAAACGGTCCCGGCGTGCTTTCACTTACAGCAATAAAATCAATGATTGCCTCCTGTTGCATCCATCCGTGAGCGATAACCTCTGCCTGAATCAGCGGCAGCATCGCATATCCTCCACCGAATGTAAAAGCCCCTATTTTCAGAAAAGTGAGAAACAGTTCAAGGTATATCATTTTGCACTTCTCCTTTCAGCAATATAGGAAACTACAAGTCCAAAAACTGCGCACAGGATAATTACATATATGATCTTAATTTTTACAATGGCTGTGAACACAAAAGCAAAAGCCATGACAATATATGATAATGCGTTCTTACCAACCTTTTTATACATTGTGAACAGTGCTTTTATAAGCAGAGCAAGAACTCCGGCTCTTATTCCGTTGAATGCATACTGTACCGCCTTTATATTATTAAAACGGCGCAGAACATACGATATGAGCAAAATAATTGCAAATGATGGCACAACCATACCGATAGTTGCAAAAAAAGCTCCCCAGAATCCTGCAACTTTATATCCAACGAATGTTGCTGCATTGATCGCTATAGGGCCCGGAGTGGACTCGGCAATAGCAACTATTTCAAGAATATCATCGTCGGTTATCCATTTTTTATTCTCAACTGTTTCTTTCTGAATAAGAGGAATCATCGCATATCCTCCCCCAAATGTGAATGCTCCTATTCTAAAGAATACCGCAAATAATTCAAACAATTTTCTCATAAAACCTCTCATACAAAAACCAACTGCACAAGCAGCATATAACAAATAGTGCCTCCTGCTATTGAAACAAGCATTTGACGCCATTTCAGGTGAAGCAGCACCACCACTATGACTGCAACAAGTTCAGGAAGGCCATGGGAAGATGAAAATACATCCACGTTTTTCAGACAATACACTACCAGCATTGCAAACACTGCGAGTGGCAATGCTTTGCCAAGATATTGAACATATTTTGGCACTTCCCTTCCGTTTGGAAAAATCCAGAAGGCTGCAAATCTTGTGAGGATATTGTATTACCCCACAGTTTTTTTGTCAAGCAAATCATTGGCTAATAATGCGAAATTACTCTTGAAAAAGTTAAAATTATATGCTAAAATATAAAAACTATTACAAAAGGAGGATAACATATATGCACCTGCAGGAATCGGGCGAAATGTATCTTGAAACAATATATGTTCTCTCAAAGCAATTGAATGCCGTGAGATCTGTTGATGTAGGCGAATATATGGGATATTCCAAGCCGAGTGTCAGCCGCGCCATCGGTCTGCTTAAGAACGGCGGTTATGTGACAGTTGACGAGGAAGGTCACCTTCACCTGACTGAATTAGGACTTGAGATAGCATCCAAAATCAACGAGCGACACCGAGTTATAACAGAATTGCTCATAAAAATAGGTGTTGACAGAAAAACAGCTGAGGAAGATGCATGCAAAATGGAGCACGCAATCAGCGACACATCTTTTGAAGCACTGAAGAATTATTTATCTGAAATATAAAAAACTTGCTGACTTAAAAGTCAGCAAGTTTTTTTGTTTAGTTTTTCCACTCAACAAATCCGTAACTATCAAGAACCCGGAAATACTTTGCAAGGCGCTCATACAGAGGATTAGCTTCATCTCCAAAATGCGCTTCAACTTCATTACCGATAGATATTATGTTTTTTTCACCGTCTATTATGAGCCAAATAAAGCTTCCTGTTTCATCAAAATGAATATGCGACACCTTTGGCTTATACAAAAGTATCTGAGTGAGTTTTTTCACTATTCCTTTATTCTCTATATGGAGAGTTACCATTCCATTTTCATCTGTATCCCACTGAATCCGTTCGGCCCTTACGGGGATTCTCTCCAAATAGTTTTTTGATATAACTTCTTTTTTCTTCATCCGTTCTTTTTACGCTTTCTGAAAACCGAGAACATAAGAAGGCTAAGGATAATGAGCGCAAAAACTACAAGGCTGAGAACAGTTGAAATTGATTCGGGCAAATTAAGAATACCTGAAATATCAATGAGCTTATCTACCCCGAATACTGCAAGAAGCGCCAGAAGAATACCGACAAGTCCTTCGCCTGCAATCATACCTGAGCAGAAAAGAATACCGTCACTCACTGTAGCTCTCTTTTCCTCCTCATCCTTTTTCATCTTATTAAATGCAAGGCGAACAAGACCGCCGATCATAATACATACATTAAGATGAACGGGAAGATAGATGCCTATAGCAAAAGGCAGCACGGGAATTCCTACGATTTCGACGACTATAGCGGTAAACACTCCTATAAACACCAAAGTCCAAGGAAGATTGCCTTCCATAACGCCTTCAACAATCATCTTCATAAGTGTTGCCTGCGGCGCGGCAAGCTCCTGTGAGCCAAATCCCCAAGCTGAGTCAAGCAAATAAAGCGTTCCGCCAATAGCAAATGCCGCCACGACCACGCCTACTATCTCGGCTATCTGTTGTTTTTTAGGTGTTGCACCAAGAAGAAATCCTGTTTTAAGGTCCTGAGAGGTATCTCCTGAAATAGCAGCCACTATGCAAATAATAGAGCCAATTGCAATAGCGCTTCTCATTCCATGTGCACCTGTGGAGCCTGTGAATTTAAGAATAAGGGTTGCGATAAGCAGAGTTGCAATCGCCATACCTGAAACAGGGTTATTGGAGCTTCCAACGATACCAACCATTCGTGATGATACTGTAGCAAAGAAAAATCCAAAAATAACCACTATCACAGCACCTATGAAACTAACGGGAATTGCAGGAACAAGCCATACAAGAATTGTGAGAATTGCAATGGCTATAAGCACAACCTTCATACTGATATCACGCGAAGTTCTGTAATTACCTGCATTACCTGCATTTACCATACTTTTCATTGCGCCGATAAAGGTTTTGATAATAAGTGGCAAGCTTTTTATCAGACTTATAATACCGCCTGCCGCCAATGCTCCTGCACCTATATAACGAATATAGCTGCTCCAGATGCCGCTTGCGCCAACTTCAGCAAAGATAGTGCCTATGGGTTCTGTGCCCGGATATAGAACCATTGATTCACCAAAGAAAACGATAAGTGGAATGATAACAAGCCAGCTGAGAACTCCGCCTGCAAACATATACGATGAAATTCGAGGGCCGCAAATATATCCTACGCTCATAACGGCAGGATATATCTGCGTTCCGATTTCACCTTTATAGCCTGCGCCATGAATTCTAAATGATATCTCACCGGGAACAGCTTTGAGCCCGTCGATTATAAACTTGAACAGAGCTGCCAATCCCATCCCTGCAAATACTGTTGACGCATTTGCACCCTTCTCTTCACCTGCAAGAAGCACTTCTGCGCAGGCCTGTCCTTCGGGATAAGGAAGAACACCATGCTCCTTAACAATTAACGCATTGCGGAGAGGGACCATAAAAAACACTCCCAAAAGTCCTCCGAGAAGAGCTATAAATGTTATTTCAACAAGACCGGGCTTTTCCATTGTTCCGCTTGCTGCCCACAAAAACAACGCGGGAAGAGTGAATATAGAGCCTGCCGCAAGAGATTCTCCTGCAGAACCTATGGTTTGAACTATGTTGCTTTCAAGAACGGAGTTTTTGCGCATTATAACACGGATAACGCCCATTGCAAGAACTGCCGCGGGGATAGAAGCTGATACAGTCATACCAACTCTAAGCCCCAGATATGCATTTGCCGCGCCGAATATCACGGAAAGAATAATCCCCATAACGATGGAAGTGACTGTTATTTCAGGAGTAACCTTCTCTGCCGGAATGTACGGGCTGAATTTTTTTTGATTTTTCTCCATTGAGTTTTGCCTTTCTATTAAATTTTATCATAAAAATAAAAACAGTCAGAGGATGGATAGCTCTCTAACTGTTCATAATTATTGTCGGTTATTTATTTAATTTTATTCGTATTCAGTCATTTACAGTTGTTTTAGTACTGTAACACAACAGAGTAAATTGTAACTCATTTTCACACTTTTTTCAATAGATTTGAGAAACATTGTGATGGGTATTTTTTGGAAACAGACAGATTGGAGTACAAACGCAATCAGGGAAGGCATTAAACCTTCCCCTTCTAATTTTCTATCTTTCCTTTAAGTAGAAAGATTCAGTTTATTTCACTCTCAATCCACGCCATAAGTAAATTTACTATTTTCTCCTGTTGCTTTTCCGTTAGTGCTGTGCCCAATGGTACTTTATACCACTTATTAAGGCACCCTCTGCAGCAGCAGGCACAAGCGTGCTGTGCAACAAAAACCGGATGTCCGCGCATGGGAGTTTGCTTACCATCGTTTTCAGGATTTTTAGGTGCAAGACGGGTACGTATAAAGTCCTCAGCGTGAGATCTTATTTTATCCATTCCTTTTTGGGATATATATTCCTTATCCTTTTTTGATAAGTGGAATTTTGCTCTGAAATCGGACTGTTTCAGCCTTGTTAGTGTTTGTTCAATGGTTGCCATAGATTAACTACTGTCTTTCATTTTGTTTTTATATCATACCGTAGATTTATTATAGCAGAATAAAATGAAGATAACAAGCACTGTACTCCTATTCTTTAGTCACTAATATATACCCTAAACCTCCTTGCTCAACAAATTACATTTGCTTATCATCCGTTGCAGGATTGTCAATAAGCTCACCGTCTTCTGTAAATCGGGAGCCGTGGCAGGGGCAATCCCAGGAGTGCTCGGCACGGTTATATTTTAGGGCGCAGCCAAGGTGAGGACATCTTGGCGCAGTGGGAGTGATAAGTCCCAATGTTGATTCTATTGCATTTATTGCAAGCTGCGGCCGAAGGATTGTTCGTGATGGAGAGAACACCTCGGAGTGAGGATTTGGCTTTCCTTGCATAAGGTCACATAGGATATTTGCCGCAACCATAGCATTCGTCATTCCCCATTTGTTAAATCCTGTTGCAACGAAAACCTCGGGAGTACTCTTGGAATACTGTCCTATATACGGAACGTCATCCAACGTCATACAATCCTGCGTTGCCCATTTTTCAGCTATTTGTGCGCCTTTGTAATGCTCTCTTGCGAATTTTTCCAGCTCTTGCCAGCATCCTCCCTGCTTTCCCGTTCTATGACCACCGCCACCAAGAAGCAACAAATCACCATAGCTTCTGAAGGAAAGACCTATATCCGATTCATCTACATACATTCCGGCCACATTATCTGCACCTTTCAGAGCAATTACATAAGAACGATGCTGATATAGCTTCAAAAAATAGCTGCCGTGTTTATTCAAAATAGGAAAATGAGTTGCAATGATGAGCTTTTTATAGGTTATCTCACCACGATTGGTGATTGCCTTATTTGGCATAAGCTCCAAAACCTTCGTGTGTTCATATATGGGCAGATTTTTGGCGATTGTATATAGAAATTTTAAAGGATGAAACTGCGCTTGATTTCTCACACACACCGCACCTGCAACTTCTATAGGTAGTTCACTTGCATCAGAAAACTCTGCTCTTATGCCCAGAAGATTCAAAGCATCCAATTCCTTTTCAATCTTTTTGCGGTTATCAAGAGAATAGACATAGGAATCCTTATTTTCATAATCGCAATCAATATTCTCACAAAGCTGCGCATATTCTTCCCCCGCCCTGATCTGTGACTGAAGATAAATACGAGCTTTTTCTTCCCCAAATCGTTTAATCAGTTTATCGTAAATCAGTCCATGACCAAGAGTGATCTTTGCCGTGGTGTTTTTGGTTATACCGTTACATATTTCTGCAGCCTCCACAAGCATACAAGCAACACCGGTGCTTTTTAGCTTATGTGCGCATAAAATCCCCGCAATTCCTCCGCCGATTATCAGTACATCAGTGCTTTTTTTGCCATCCATTTTATCAAAGCAAACTTTCGGCACATCCTTCTCCCAAACAGATTCCATACTTCACCCTCCAAGTTTAATATGGTTAGTGTTTGTTTTTGTTAAAAAAATATGCGTATATAGTTTGCAATTTAAAGTAGCCTCACAATATGTTGACTGTCAGCGTAACGAGGTCGTTTACGCACAAAATATTTTATTGCAGCTTCTGTCGTTTAAAGATATAAGAAGATATAATTAATCATAAAAAAGCCTTAGATTGCTTGAAACATATAGCTTACAGTAGTATAATAAATATGGAAAGAAGTATATTTTTTAGGGGAGGTGCTTATTATTAAGAAGATTGGATCTGTCTCAGAAAATAAATCATACGAAAAACTGATGAAAAAAGATTTTAGTTTTATATCACAAATCTATTTAATGTCAATGTTCTTCGTTTTCCCCTTATTTATCATAAACTACTCCAATTTAACGCGCACTAAATATGTTTTGTTTCTTGTTTTTACACTTTTATTTTTTGCAAGTGTTTTATATTCCTTTTGCGGACTTTTGCTTGATGGGTATAAACCGAGAATTTCATTGAATATTGGTGAAAACAAGGCGGAGTTTTTTCTGTTATGTTTTCTGTTATTTTCGGTAATATCCTATTTACTATCCCCGTATAAAAATATTGAAAACCCAAGCGGAATGTCGTCCTTTATATTTGGATACGGCAGGTATGACGGCTTTTTGACATTGTCTTTATACGTTTTGATATTTTTACTCATTAGCAAATATGGTAGTTTTAAAAAGGTGCATCTATATTTAGTGACAATCAGCGTTTGTGTGATGTCAATTATAACTATTATCCAAAGTTTTGGATATAATCCTTTTTGGCTATTCCCTGATGGCGGCGTTGGCGGTATTTATATGTTCGCTTCAACGATTGGTAATATTGATTTGCTTTCATGCGTATTTTGCATAACCTTACCGCTGATCAATCTCACTTATTTGTTCTTAAATACTTCCCGATTATTGTCGGCACTGATTCTGTTTTCTGTTTTCTTAAATACTTATTCGGTATTTTTGATTGAAGTGAACTCGGGAAATATTGCATACATAACGCTGTTTTTCATTCTGCTTCCTGTTTTACTTAAAAAAGGCGTTCTGTTATATAAATCACTGTTTTTAATGTTTTCAATCGTTTTTGCTTGTTCATTGCGTGCGTTAATAAATTTGGAATATATCCAACAAGCACAAAAGACAAACGTTTCTCTTTCATTTTCATTTCTGTTTTGGATTTCACTTATTCTTGGTTTGATACTTTTGGCAGTTGGCTTTATACAGTTGAAGAAAAATCCTGAGAAAATCATACGGGTCAATCTTTGGTATATCGTAGTGGTGGCTGAAATAATTGTGGTATCAATTATTTTGATTTGTATTTACAATTACAGCTTTGCAGACTCTGATTCAGGCTTTACAAAGAATTTACTTTCAGAAATTGCAGATTTGTTACATGGAAAAATCACAATGAATTCGGGTACAGGGCGTATAGGAATTTGGGTTGAGAGCTTTAAAATTGCCCTTAAATCACCTGTTTTCGGCACAGGACTGGGAAGCTATGCAACGGTTTTTATGGAATGCTCAAACGGCAACTACAACAGCTCATCACTTGTTTTGGATAATCCGCATAATGAGTATTTAAGTATATTTTTTACAAACGGTTTGATTGGTTTGATTTTATACCTTGCCTTTCTGATTTCTGTCGCTTTAAAATCATTTAAAACGCTTTTAAAAAATGAATTCACACTTATATTTTTTGCCGTTACTTTATGCTATTTGATTCAAGCGTTTTTCAATATCAGCATAGTAATATGCGCTCCGTTTTTCTGGATATGCATTGCCCTTTTACAAAAATCAAAGGATTTGAATGTTTCTTATCATTGTCGCACATTTTTATAAAATATTGCTATTCTTGATATAAGTACTTGATTTTATTGCTCCAACGGAGTACAATAGGAGCAATTACCAAAAATAGTATTTGATAATTATATAATTTTAAGGAGGAATATATAATGAACAGAATTAACAAACGTGTTTTTTCTTTAGTTCTGGCGACAGTCTTTGTTGTTTCCTGTTTTGCACCCAATGTTGGTGCTTTGGCTGATTACAAAGTCTCACCTTACTATGTAACCGGATCTGATTATACAACAGGATCCGACTATATAACAGGTTCTGATTATATAACAGATTCCGATTATGTAACAGGTTCTGATTATATTAACTACACCGTTATATTTAAGAACTGGGATGGAACTGAACTTTCAAAGAAGATCGATTACCGTTACGGTGATACTGTAACAGTACCATCCAATCCTACAAAACCTGCTGATAAAAAATATACATACACTTTTGCAGGTTGGGACAAAGAAGTTACTGCAGTTACAGGTGATATAACCTACACTGCCGTATTTAGAGCAACTTATATTAATTACACAGTTGTGTTTAATAACTGGGATGGCACAGAGCTTTCAAAGAAAACAGATTATCATTACGGTGATACTGTAACTATACCTTCCAATCCTACAAGACCTGCTGATAAAAAATATACATACACCTTTGCAGGATGGGATAAAGAGGTTGTAGCAGTTACAGGGAATACAACCTACACTGCTGTATTTGACGAATTTTATATCAACTACACAGTTGTGTTTAACAACTGGGATGGCACAGAGCTTTCAAAGAAAACAGATTATCATTACGGTGATACTGTGAGCGTACCTTCCTATCCCACTAAACCTGCAGATGAACTATATACATATACTTTTGCAGGATGGGATAAAGAAATTGTAACCGTTGAGGCTGATGCATCTTATACAGCAACTTACAATTCAATCCATAAGGATGGCTGGTTCCAGGAAAACAATAACTGGGTGTATTATAAAAGCGGAGAAAAGGTTGTCGGTTGGGCTTATATAGGCAACAATTACTATTACTTTAACAGTAACGGAATAATGCAGACCGGTTGGCAGTCTATAAACGGCACTTGGTACTATATGTATTCAAGTGGTGGAATGGCAACAGGTTGGCAGTTTATAAACAACACTTGGTACTATATGCATTCCGACGGTCAAATGGCAACAGGTTGGGCGTATATCGGTAATACATACTATTACTTTAACAATGACGGCGCAATGCAGACAGGTTGGCAGTTTATAAACAACACTTGGTACTATATGCTTCCCGGCGGTCAGATGTCGACAGGTTGGCAAAATATCAATAACCATTGGTACTACTTTGAAAACAGCGGAATCATGGTATCAAATGCGTGGCGCCAGGATAGCAACGGTTGGATTTACCTTGACGAAAGCGGAATAATGGTAACTAACAAGTGGATCAGAGACTCTGTGGGCTGGTGCTATGTTGGATCAGATGGCTATTGCATAACCAATGCTTGGATGAGCGATAGTTATGGCTGGTGCTATCTTGATGCAGAAGGTCGAATGGTAACAAATAACTGGGTGAAAGACAGCTATGGTTGGTGCTGGCTTGATGCAAACGGTTATTGGGACGGAATATACTATTGATCAAAGTTTTATCCGCATACGAAAACTTAAAACAACGTAAAAACTACGGCAGGGAGCCTATAAACTCCCTGCCGTAGTTCTTTTTCTTTTTTTCTTTACCGTTTTTTATTAGGACATAGTAGGATCCCTGTCTTTTAAAAAACAATGTCTTTAAATTCCGATTTCAGAATATCCTTAAAAACATCTCTGTCTATAACAAACGCAGGATTTCCCATTGAACCGGGACCAATCTCATATTTGTCAAAGATAATTACCAAATCGCCGTTTTCATTCCAATAGAAATTATGATCTGCGCTGACTTTGGCAAATTCTTCGCCTGTACCATTGTTATTTATCCAATATGAAACATTTTTATCGTTTGCCATTTGTTCTTTCATTTGCTTTTTGATTTCTGACACAAGAATATCGGAATATTTATCAGTATTGAACAGATCACCCAGCTCCACTATATTTCCCTGCTTTTTATCAATATGATAAAATTTAAAATAAGTATTACTGCTTGCTGCCGTTTCACTTACAAATAATTTGAGCGTAAACCAACGCTCTGTATTTGTTGTCACTTCATAATCAACGTAGATAGAGCCATAGCCATTATTACCTGTAAT
Organism: Clostridia bacterium; assembly: GCA_017623255.1. Lineage (GTDB taxonomy): Bacteria > Bacillota > Clostridia > Oscillospirales > CAG-272 > Avispirillum. The sequence continues at coordinate 2,046 of JAGAPL010000076.1, read as the reverse complement.
TTCAAGATCTTTATAAAGCTGATTTACAAGAGCTGTTGTAAGCACACTGACATCTTTGTTTATATAATCAACAGCTTCGCTGCTCTCACCCTCTATTTGTGGTACGTTAATATCCATTTCGTGTTTATCGTCAGCATAGAAATAATTACGGATCGTTACAACACGAACAATATCACCGATGATGGGTATTTGTCCCAGAGTCTGTGCGTATGCTACGCTTACATTAGGCAATAAGAAAAGTGTTATAAATACTAAGCAGGCTGCTACCGCCGCAATACGCGGGAATATATGAATTTGTTTTATAACGGATTTCTTTTCGGGTAAATCGGCAAGTGTTTGTTCTATACGTTTTTTCACAATATCAGGAATATCTTTTTGTTCTTCCGCTGCTTTGTTTTTTATATATTCATCAAAATTATTCATACGTTAAAATCCTCTTTCAAAATTTCTCGCAGCATCTTTCGGGCACGGGAAAGCTGCTTTTTTACAGTAACCATATTCGTGCTTGTAATTTGCGCGATTTTTGATACCGAAAGATTTTCATAATAAAACAGTACAACAACTGTACGGTAAGGTTGTTTAAGTCTATTTACAGCCTCACGAACTGTAAGTCTTGTAGTTATGTCATTTTCAAGATTATCATCAGGAAAATCCGGTATTTCTCCCATAGGTATGATTTTTGAATTTTTACGAATCATTTCAACTGCTGTATTGTGAACAATACGCAATATCCACGGCTTGAAAGAATTTTCATTTTTTAGTGTTTCTAAATATTTATAGGCTCGGTATATGGATTCACTGATGATTTCGCCTGCATCTGAATCATTCCTGACAATAGAAAAAGCCAAAGAATACATTGCTTTTTCACAAAGCCGTATATGTTCGCAAAAAGCTTCTTTGTCTGTCAAAATCATCCCTCCCCGATCAGTGAAGACGTTTGTCTTATGATCCATTTGCCCCACTCACTGTAATACTTAGCGTATAGATGTACGCTGTCAGCAGATTTTTCGGAAGATAGTCCGCCTGTTTTATCATCAAACAGAATATTTGCATCAAGATAAAATTTGTTTTTCCCGTCAGCGAGTTTTTCCAATTCTGCATTTAACCCGTTAATAGCATTATTGTTTATCACTTTATCACTATCTGAACGACTTTTAGTGACGTGCAGATTTGCCTGTATAAAAATAACAGCATCGGCTTGTTTTTCTTTAATTAATTCAATCAATTCACCGTATTTTTTGACGGTGATACTAAATTCGTATCCTACTTCATTGATACCAAGCATTATGTATATTTTACCATATTTTTTACTATTTAACAAGTCCATCAAGGTCATTTTACCTGCGTTTGGAACAGAAGCAGTCTTTTTATGAATGTTATATACACTCATTCCAACCGTACAAAAATAGTCTGCACCGTCAATGCCTGCATACTCCATAAGTCCTACTGTCCTTGAATCACCAATGAACAGCGCATCATCCATAGAAATATCGCTGTTTATTTGTGTTGTTATGCTTTCAATATTTGATGTTTCTGTTTCAAGAATGCTTGCCTTAGGATTATCTTCCGTCGTGGCTGTTATGCTTTCTATAGTTGGTACTTCTGTTTCAGTGATACTTTCCTTAGGACTATTCTCCGCCTTGGCTGTTATGCTTTCTATAGTTGACGCTTCTGTTTCAGTAGTACTTGCCTTAGGTCTATCCTCCGCCTCGGGTGTCATGCTTTCTATAGTTGATGCTTCTGTTTCAGATGTACTTTCCTTAGGACTATCCTCCGCCTCGGATGTCATTCTTTCTATAGTTGATGCTTCTGTTTCAGATGTACTTTCCTTGAAATTACCCTCCATGAGCAAATATCTTATATCTAACAATGTGTCTTTGGGTGCCGATAAAATAAGGCTTTCTGTTAACGAACTGTTGTGGGCTTCCGCACCTGATCTTATAGATGGGTGTTCCCAAAAGAACACAAACAATATAACAGCAACAACAAATAAGCATAAGAGTACTATTGTAACTAATTTTATTTTTTTCATTTTTCTTTACCTCT
>JAGAPL010000075.1 GCA_017623255.1 Clostridia bacterium | reverse complement strand
CTAAACGATAATTTAGTGCTGCACATTGTAGGATTGTTTTTATCGACCTTTTTTGAAAAAGGTCGCGGGTAATTAGGGCAGAGCCCTGATTCGCTCGTCTCAACGAGCGAAAAAACTATTACTCACCGGAGATCACGAGTTGGCGAAACCAACTCGGCGGGCACAGCTCCTTGGTCGCTCTCCGCAGAGAGCGAAATTCCCCGAAGGGTGTATGGCATTTATTAGTAAAGGTTTATTGTGCAAAACAATAATATAGCCAATATTAGTTAATATTTTTAAAAAAATCCGCCTGACAACAGTCAAGCGGATTTTCATTAGCTTACGCTTTCATAAGCTCATTAACTTTATCAAACTCATCTGTGATCTCCTTATCGGGAGCCTTTGTGAGAAGGCTGACAACAATGATCGTTACAAGACCAACGATGAATGCGGGAAGAAGTTCATAAATGTTCAGAACTGTGATGCCGTGCAAAGCGCCGAAGGGTTTAAGAACATAGCACCAAACGATTGCTGTTACACCACCTGTGAACATACCTGCGAATGCGCCCCACTTTGTTGTTCTCTTCCAGAAGAGAGCGCAAAGCATAACGGGACCAAATGCAGCGCCAAAGCCTGCCCACGCAAAAGAAACGATATCAAACACTTTGGAACCGGGATTCCATGCGAACACGAGAGAAACAAGGGAAATTACAAGAACTGTTGCTCTTGCAACAAGCATAGATGTTTTTTCGTTCATATTCTTTGCGATGAAGCGGTGAACAAGGTTTTCTGACATACTTGATGCGGCTGCAAGAAGCTGGCTGTCAGCTGTGGACATTGTTGCTGCAAGAATACCTGAAACGATAAGACCTGCAACGATTGCTCCAAGCCAGTTTGTGTCACCAAGAACTCTTGAAACCTCGATGATGATGCGCTCGCTGTCTGCCAGATCAATACCCTTAACCTTTACGAATGTGTAGCCAACAACGCCGATGAAGATAGCAACTGCCATAGAGATAACAACCCAAACTGTTGCGATTCTGCGGGAGAGCTTAAGCTTCTTTTCGTTGTTGATAGCCATAAAGCGGAGAAGTACGTGGGGCATACCGAAATAGCCAAGTCCCCATGCAAGCATAGAAGCGATCTTTATAAATCCATATTCTGTGGAAGCGTTGGATGCGCTGTCGTACATAGCTGTCAGGCTGAGATATCCGGGGAGATCCTTTACGTTATTAACAACTGCATCAATACCTTTGGATGTTTTAAGACCGAACACAACAACTACCACGAGTGCGAGAGTCATAACGATGCTCTGCACAAAGTCGGTTGTGGAGGCTGCAAGGAAGCCGCCAAGCGCTGTGTAGAACACAACAACCAGTGCGCCAACTACAAGAGCCACGTGATAGTCAACACCAAAGAGCGAGTTGAAGAGTTTGGCAATTGCCGCAAATCCTGAGCCTGTGTAGGGCACGAAGAACACGATGATAACGATGGCGCTGATCGCAAGAAGCAAACCGCTCTTGTCTCTGAAACGGTTTGAGAAGAAATCGGGGATAGTTGCGGAGTTATTGAGTTCTGTGTAGATTCTCAAGCGGCGCGCAACGATGAGCCAGTTGAGATATGTACCTATAGCAAGACCAGCTGCTGTCCAGAACGCATCTGCAAGTCCTGTTGCAAGAGCAACACCGGGCAGGCCCATTAAAAGCCAGCTGGACATATCGGATGCCTCAGCGCTCATTGCCGTCACGAAGGGGCCGAGCGTTCTGCCGCCAAGATAATAATCCTCGGTGCTTTTGTTTCGCTTTGAAAGAACAGCACCGACGGTAAGCATAAATACCATATACACTACAATCGTAGCAATTAAAAGTATATTATTCATTTTAAAATCCTTTCCGAACCAAAAATACCCTCAAATTATACCACAATTGTAAGTATAAAGCAATACAAAACGCAAAAATATTTTAGTTAATTAACAAACTAAAATGTTAAAGAGGTGTTTTCTTGCTTTTTATGTAAACTGAAAGCGACAAAACATTAACAATGGTCATAACAGAAACTATAAGATCGGCAATTTGCCACATAGTATCTGCGTTTATCATGGCTCCAACCAAGGAGCAAAAGGGGATAAAAGCAAGATAACAAAGTCTCAGCTTGTTTTTGCCGCCCAAAAAGTCAAGGGAAACAAGACCGTAGCTTGCCTGACCGATAACTGTAGCAAAGGCGAAAAGAACAACGGAAACTGAAATTATTTTTTCTGCCCAAGCACCTGCAAGAGTTCTGAAGGCATATAATGTGAGAGGAATTCCGTCGAGATAATTATTTTTGCACAAAAGAATAACCAGTCCGGTCATTGTGCAAAGAACGATGGTATCTGCAAAAACCTCGAATATTCCAAAACAACCTTGATGGTGTGAGCTTTTTGTGTCAGCCTGAGCGTGGGCTGTTGGAGATGTTCCGCATCCTGCTTCATTTGAAAATATTCCGCGAGTTACCCCGAAGCGCATTGCGCGCACCATTGTAAATCCACCCAAACCTCCCGAAACAGAGCGAAAGGAAAACGCTTCACTTATTATGTTTTGAAATATCTTAGGGATTCTTTCAATATTATTAAATATAATGGCAAGGCATATTATCATATAAACTGCAGAAAGCAGCGGTATTATAGTAGCTGTAGCACTTGAAATTCTTTTTCCGCCTCCTGCTGCTATCCATATGGCAACAAAGCCTATGGCAAAACCGGTGTAAACAGGCTTTATATCAATAGCGGCGCAGGCGGAGTTAACCTGCACTATATTTCCCGTGATAAGAGAGTTGACAGCGCACATAACAGCGAAAAAAGCGCCAAGTGTTTTTCCTGTTTTGCCACCGAATATGCTTTTTATGTAATACATTGCTCCGCCGTGCCATTCGTCAGATCTTTTTTCACGGGTTTCTACAGCAAGCTTCACTTCCATATATTTTATGCTCATTGCGCAAGCAGCGCTAATCCACATCCAGAAAAGCGCTCCTGCACCGCCTGCAACTATTGCAGTTGTAACTCCTGCCATATTCCCAACTCCGAGAGTGCCTGCCAATGCCACGGAGAGCGCGCGAAAGGGCGAAACCCCACCTTCGTCCGATGCCTCAAAGAGACACTTCGTCAGCTTTAACGGATGAAATATGTAGAAAAAACGCAGTTTGATCCCAAACCATATGCCGCAGATTATAAGCAGCAAGGGAAGCAAAAATCCCGATAAAATGCTGTTTATACTTTCCATCATTGCATATATGTCCCCTTTCGACTATTTGTTGGATTTTTTAGCACTCCACACTTTAGTGAAGTAAGGAAATATTTGTGAATTAAATGTTAAGACTTGAAAAAAGCTATTGATTTTTCAAACTGTTGTGATAGAATATACTCATCGTTTAGCACTCAGTGTTTTTGAGTGCTAATTCGACAAATTAAAATATAAGTGTTAAAACACTACAATACAGGAGGAACATTATGACTCTCAAACCCCTTTTCGACCGCGTGGTAATCAAAGCGGTAGAGGTTGAAGAAACAACAAAAACAGGTAT
>JAGAPL010000074.1 GCA_017623255.1 Clostridia bacterium | reverse complement strand
TATCTTCGTAGGCGAGTGTCATGAAGTTGGTATGTTTCTTGCAATGGCAAGAGTAGCCCACTGAGAAGGTTACCCTGAAATCGGTCTCTACTGGGAAAAGGCAGCTTACGAAGAAGCTGAGCACGCTGCTAAGTTTGCAGAGCTTCTCGGTGAGGTTGTAACAACATCCACAAAGAAGAACCTTGAAATGAGAGTTGAAGCTGAAAACGGCGCAACAGCAGGTAAGTTTGAGCTTGCTAAGATGGCTAAGCAGCACAACCTCGACGCTATTCACGACACAGTTCATGAAATGGCACGTGACGAGGCAAGACATGGTCGTGCTTTCGCAGGTCTTCTTGAGAGATATTTTGGTAAATAATTCGGCACTATTGAGGGTAAGGCGAAAGCCTTGCCCTTTTTGTATTTTACCCTTCCGTCACGCCTTATGGCGTGCCACCTCCCCTAAAAACTGCTTCGCAGTAATCAGTGGAGGCTTTATTGCTATAAAAAAGAGCTGAAATTCAGCTCTTTTTATTTATCACCATACAATTCATCAATTGTTACGTTCAATATTTTTGCTATCACATACAGTTCTTTATCAGTTGCAGTGCGCACCTGACCTTCCAGCTTTGAATAGCTTGTGGGATTGATATCACAACCCATTGTTTGCATTTTGGATATAAAATCCTTTTGCTTTATTCCCTTTTCCTTGCGCAATAATTCTATATTTTTACCAACTATATTGCAGTTGCCGTATTCACTTTTGCGGTTTCTCAATATATCACCCCTCATATAGAATTATATTTGTATTTTTACTTATTATAATTCTATATTGGAATTATTACAATATTGTTTTTATTTTTTACATATTGTAATGATTATACATTTTACAACCTTAAAAATATGCTCACAACCAATTGAAAATCGACAAATAATATGCTATAATATTAACACATATCTATTTGGAGGTGCAGTTGTGAAAACGGTTTTAAAAGCTATTACTATATTCATTTGTGTTATTGTTCTAATTCCTGTGCTGTTCTATGCAACAATTTCTATTGTGAACAACTGCATTGCCAACAACATTGAACAACAGCTTATTGCGCTTGAATTGCCTGAAAATACTGAGCTTTCAGATTCTATTTCTATTGCCGCTAAAATATTCGGGAACGGCAATGGTATGCAATATTTCGGTGCTATTCTTGTTACAAGCGATCTTTCTGAGGATGAACTAAAAGAATATTACACTCAGTTTGACGAAAAGTATTTCATTGAAAAGAAAGAGGACAATTTTGTTATAAATGAACAATACGATTACGTGTTCACTAATTTCGACAATGAAAGCCAAAGCAACTATATGATTTGGTGCATAAAGTATAATTCTGAAAAGCTGGCTGAAACAGGCAATTTCTTATACGAAGTGCTTGACCTTGACATCAGAGGTAAATAAACACAAAAGGGACTTAAAAAGTCCCTTTTTTAATCGTTATTATATCTGTCGGCACAATCAGACCAATGAATAGAACAATAGTGGCCGCCATCACCGGCTTTAAAAACAGAATATTCGCAAAACTGCCCTTCTTCTCCGCAAATATCGCACAGAAGATCACCTCCGCAAACATTGCAATATTCTTTTTTAGGTGCCTCAACCTCATTATTTTCAGGTTTCGAAAAACACATAACCGCGCCGAATATCACCATCAGCGCCCCAAGCACGGCAACTGCAATGCCTATAAGCTTGTGCTGGCGCTCTGTATATTCAGGTTTATCCTCGGCAAAGTTTGCGGCAAATTTGACCTTACATAGCCCTGCTATGATCAGAATTACGCCAACAACAAGGAGGATAAGAGCATATATCATTTTTATCATAACTATCACCAATGGTTTTTATTTGTCACTGTATTATACCATTTTTCTGCCAAAGTGTCAATTATATTGATAGATCTTATATGATATTAAAAAATATAAAACGACCTTAGTTTTCATAATAAAAGCTTGCAGCTAAGTCTGCAAGCTTTTTATTACATATTAGTTTTCTTCGCTGAACTGATCCTTGCCAACTCCGCAAAGAGGACATTCGAAATCTTCGGGAAGATCTTCAAACTTTGTTCCGGGAGCAATGCCGTGCTCCTCTGCACCAAGCTCTTCGTCATAAACCCATCCGCAAATATCACATACGTACTTCATTATAAGTACCTCCTTTGTTTTATCTTATGATTATATTATACTCATTTTTTACAATGATTCTGTGACTTAGTCACACTGTTTCAACATTTTTAAAAAGCTATTATTTTAATTAAAGACTGTTTACTGCTGCAATTACGTCATAATGGAACTTATCTTCACCAAGTGTTTCGGAAAGTCCTGAACGATCAAACATTTTCTTGACCTCGGGCATAATTCCGCAGAAGTGAATATTGATTCCTGCGCGGTGAAGGTTTCCGAAGAATGATGCAAACTCTTCAATTACGGATTCGTCAATTGAAGGAACACCTCTCATTGAGATAACGATAGTGTCTACTTCGGGCTCATATTTATAAAGCTCATTGAAAAGCTTTTCCTGAGTTCCAAAGAACAAGGGACCCTCAACATATACGATCTTTGCATGATCGCGAATATTACCTTCGTCGTCCTTGACATCGCTTGTGCTGACTGTGAGTCCGCTTTTTACAACGAACAGTATCATTGAAACTGCGATACCTACGATGATAGCAACTGTAAGATCAAAGAACAGTGTTACTATCATTGTTACGAGGAACTGAATGATCGCCATAAAGAATTTGTGGCTGAAGAAATACTTTATAAGCTTCCATTCGTTCATTCTCCACGCTGTTACCATAAGAACGCCTGCAAGGGCTGCAAGGGGGATCATAGACATAACAGAGCCAAGAAGGAACATTGCTGCAAGCAGGATCACTGAATGAATAACGCTTGTGAGTCTTGTCCTCTGTCCGCTTTTGATTGCAACGCTTGTTCTTGCGATAGCTGCTGTTGCAGGAACACCGCCAAAGAAAGGGATAATCATATTGCCCACACCCTGAGCGATAAGCTCTCTATCGGCGTTGAGCTTTTCATCCTTCATTTTTCCTGCTGATGCGCCGCAAAGAAGACTTTCTATCATACCAAGAGCTGCAATACTGAAGGCTGTGGGAAGCATAGCCTTTATAAGCTCAAAGTCCATATCAAAAAGATAGGAGAATGTGAGACGGTCCTCAAGGAAAAGTGTTTTGGGAATTGCTCCAACTACTGCCACGCCTTCAAACTTGAAGATCATATTCACAACAAGGGCAACAATTATTGCAACAAGTGAACCGGGAACCTTAGAGTTAAGCTTTTTAGGCCAGAAGATCATAATAAGCATTGCGCCCACACCGAAAAGAAGGGTGGGAATATGCACGTGGAAACCATTTGCAAAATAGCTTGAAAACTTTTCAATCACACCTGAGCCGTTGCTTGTTGTGCCAAAGAAATTATCTATCTGACCAACGGCAATAACAAGGGCAATACCCGAAGTGAAGCCCGTTATTACAGGAGCGGGAATATACGAAACAAGGCGGCCGATTTTGAGCACAGCTATAATAAGGAGCATCACACCTGACAAAAAGCCAGCCAGCATAACACCCTTTACACCGTGAGAAGCGGAAACCGCAACAAGAATTGCAGCCATTGCTCCCGTGGGGCCGGATATCTGATAAGAAGCGCCGGAAAGGATGCCGATAATGATACCTGCAAGAACGGCTGTTATCATACCTGATGCAGCGCTTGCTCCTGAGGACACACCAAATGCCAAAGCAAGAGGGAGAGCAACTGCGGCAACTGTTATACCTGCCATAAGGTCGCCCATAAACTTAGAAGCGTTATAACCCTTAAATTCTTTTTTCAAATCGCTGAAATAGGTGAATTTCAAATTGATCACACAGCTTTCATTATTAAAATTACAACCGATTTTAACAAATATGACACTGTTTTACAAGGGTTAAAACCTATTTTCTACCCATTGCACTATCCTTTTTCAATAAATGCTTTTTTATTGTGCAATTTTTTCAACATACTTGAAATAACAGCTCTCATCTGCTCTTTTTATTATAAGAGCAAAATAATCCTCGCTGATCTCATCTCCAAGTGAGCAACGAAATTTGAACCTGAATGTGTTGATCGTTTCTTCAAGAGCTATACATTCTATTTCTATTTTACTTTCAACGGGAGTTGTGACGGTAGTATATGCACTGACCTTATCAAGATAAGTGAATAAATTACCGCTTTCATTCTGAACCTTTTGTTTTCCGCCAAAATATCTATATGCCTCATCTTCAAAATCCTCAGCGGGAATAACCGTTGCAACTTTCAAATACGGATATTCTTCTATAGCTTTATCAAGCAGGTCCAGGTTCCCCGTATATTTTGTATACTGAGTGTTAAGCATATAATTAAGCAGTGAATCGCGGCATTTGCTCACTGCATCTTTTGAGCCGTCAAATGTTGGAATGTACGGAGAATTGACAGAAAGCGTTCTTATCATTTCTCTCATTTCTTCAGCTTTTTCACTTTCACCATCGTATGTTTGTATAACCGCTTCACCTTCATAATCGTGAGTGTCAAATCCAAGAGTTGCCAAAAACTCATTTTTTACCGAACAGGAAGACAGCGCTGCCATCGCACATACAAGCAACAATACAACTATTATTCTTTTCATAATTTTCTATCAAAATTTCCGCGGCGAACGGTTGAAAGGCGCATCATCTCACGCATACCTTCTCTGTCACCTTCGCTTACGGCTTTATACATTTTATCAAATGAGCTTTTAAATCGATCCATTTCTAAAAGCAATGCTTCTTTATTTTCAAGGAACAACTCACTCCACATTTCGTCATTTATTCTTGCAATGCGAGTCAGATCACGGAAGGAGTCTCCCGTATAACGAACAAGGTCGGGATTATCGCTTGCGCACATAAGTGAAACTGCGATGCAATGAGTGAGCTGAGATAAGAACGCGATCATTTCGTCATGCTTTTCGGGTGAAAGTACTGACACATCATAAAATCCCATAACCTCTCCAAGCTCACAGCATAGCTCTATAGCTTCTTCGGTGTTTTTCTCTGTGGGAACAACGATATAGTTCGCTCCCCAGAAAATTCTGTCATCACTGTTTTCAACACCGTAAACTTCTCTACCTGCCATTGGGTGTGCCGCAATAAACTCTACGTCCTTGCGCAACATCTCCTGAACCTTATAAACAACGCTGCACTTTACACCTGTTACGTCTGTTATAACAGCTCCGCTTTTAAAAAGATGCTGATTTTCTTCAAGCCACTTTACAAAAACGTGGGGATAGAGCGCAAAAACAATCAGATCTGCTTCGCCTATGATATCAGCATCTATTTCCGTTGTGCCCTTGTCAATAATTCCGCGTGAAAGGGCAAAATCAATTGATGTCTGATCTTTTGTTATTGCACTGATGCTGTAGCCGCGACGATGGAGGGCTCTTGCATAGCTACCGCCCATAAGTCCCAGACCAACGATCAGAATTTTCATATTTTTATTCAGTTTCATTTATGATCAACCTCTATTCCAAGTGCTTCAAGGCGGCAAAAGAAATCGGGGAAGCTCTTAGAAACAGCCTCAGCGCCCTCTATTTCTGCGCCTGTCAATGTGGCAAGAACTGACATTGCCATCACTATTCTATGGTCGTTGTGACCGTTTATTTTTGCTTTGGGCGCAACAAGTCCACCACACGCAACATTCACGCTGTTTTCGCAAACTGTGACTTCAGCTCCCATTTTTTCAAGCTCCTGCTTCATTGCTTCGGCACGGTCACTTTCTTTGATCTTTAGTCTTCTCGTCCCAACAAACTCGCCCCTGCCATGATATGCAGCCATTGCAAACAAAATCGGCGCAAGATCGGGACAATCAGAAATATCAATGGGGAATTCTTCCCTTTCTATTTTGGAGAATAACGCTTTATAAACTCTGTCACCCTGCATACTTTCAGGCTTAAGTCCACTTATTTCAACGCTGCCTCCAATAAAATTAAGCGCTTCAAAAAAAGCAGCGTTTGAATAATCACCTTCAACTATGGTGTCATTTGGCTTATAGCTTTGCTTACCTTTTATAAGAAATGTCTTACTGTCGGGGCGCTCTATTACAATACCGAACTCTTTGAGCGAGCCCAGAGTCAAATCAATGTATGAAGCGCTTTCAAGCTCGCCTACTATCTTTATAAGGCTGTCACCATTACAAAGCGGCAACGCAAAAAGAAGCCCGCTGATAAACTGGCTGGAAACATCGCCTCTCACTTCAAACACTCCGCTTTGAAGCGGACCTCTCAGCTTTACACCGTTTTCAAAAAGCTCAAAGCCCAGTCCGCGCTGAGCGCACATTTCCTCATAAATATCAAGAGAGCGCTCAAATAGTCTTTTTGTTCCTGCTACAGTTATCTCATCTTCAAAGAGAAGACAAATAGGAATCAGAAATCTCAACGTGCTTCCGCTTTCGTTAGCACAAATACTTTTCTCGGGAGGTGAGCAGGAAACATCAAGACCACCTATAGCGACAACATCACCATCAAGGCAAACACTCGCTCCAAGGCCTTTCAAACACGCAAGAGTGGCTTCAACATCCTTTGACATATGAACGCCGCCTATTTTACTTCCGACGGAAAAAGCCCCACAGATGAGGTTTCTGTGCGCCACACTTTTAGATGGAGGCGCTGCTACCGTACCTTCTGCTATGCCTTTTTTGATAGTTACTGTCATTTTCCCTCTCCGTAGTTTTCAATGAGGTAGTCAATTGCTTCTATATATCCTTTAACTCCATGGCCTGATATGGTGGCTTTGGCTGCAAGACGGATATAGCTTATCTGCCTGAAATCCTCTCTCTTATCAACCTCTGATATATGAACCTCAACCGTGGGAATACCTACTGCTTTAACAGCGTCAAGAATTGCAACACTGGTATGGGTGTACGCGCCGGGATTGATGACTATTCCATCAACCTCACCGTACCCCTTCTGTATCTCGTCTACAAGACAACCCTCATGGTTTGACTGATAAAGACTTACTTCAACGCCCTTTTCGACGCAATGCTCCTTTATCATTTCACAAAGGGTGTTATAGTTTGTGGTTCCGTATATTCCCGGCTCTCTTATGCCAAGCATATTGAGATTGGGGCCGTTTATAACTGAAATCTTCATAGTTTTGCTCCATTTTATCAGCTCATGCAAGCCAATCTGAACCGAATTTTGCTGCAAGCATATCACAAACAGCTATAGCGCACGCGCTGTCAACAACGACTCTTGCGCGATGTACAATACAAGGATCGTGTCTACCCTTAGGGGAGATCACAGTGTTTTCCTTAGTTGTGAAATCAACTGTTTCCTGCTCCTTGAATATTGTGGGTGTGGGTTTTACAGCACATCTGAACACAACGGGCATACCGTTGGTGATGCCACCATTTATACCACCGTTATTATTGGTTTTTGTTATGACCTTTTCCCCGTTATAGCAAAGGCAATCGTTTGCTTCACTACCGTACATATCAGCAATGTCAAATCCTGCACCGAATTCAACGCCCTTGATTGCAGGAACAGAGAAAAGTATATGGGAAAGGCATCCTTCAAGAGTGTCAAACCAAGGTTCGCCCACTCCTGCGGGCAAACCGCAAACAGCGCTTTCAAGTACGCCGCCAACGCTGTCTCCCTGCTCTGCTGCTTTGGTTATTTCATTCTTCATCTGCTCTTCAACAATTTCATCAAGAACAGCAAATTCTTTATTTGCAAGAGCAAGTATATCCTCTTCTATATTTTCAAAGTTTCTGTCGCAAACTCCGTGAACGCTTTTAATATGAGTGCCTACGGTTATTCCTTTGTTTCTGAGGGCGCTTATAATAACAGCGCCTGCTGCTACAAGAGCTGCAGTTATTCTGCCGCTGAAATGTCCGCCGCCGCGATAGTCCTCGTAACCTTTATACTTGCAATAAGCAGTATAATCAGCGTGACCGGGACGGGCAACACTTCTCATTTCGCTGTAATCTGAGGAATGGGTATTTTCATTCTCTATAACTATGGCAATGGCAGTTCCCGTTGTATATCCGTTATACACACCGCTGAGAATACGGAATTTATCTGCTTCGCGGCGCGGAGTTGATATTTTACCTACGGGACGGCGCAAAGAAAGCTGATGACGAATGAAATCCTCACTGACAGGAATTCCTGCAGGAAGCCCATCCACTACAGCACCGATAGCAACTCCATGGCTCTCACCAAACAGTGTTACCGAAACATTATTTCCAAATGTGTTTTTCACGCCAGCTTCTCCTTTACCAAATTATCAAACTCATCAAATGAGCTTTTCTTCATTTCAAATGTGCCCGGCTCTTCTACCCAGATGAAAGTTATACTTTCTCCCGATGCTTTTTTATCGTGACGAACCGCCTCCGTTATAATATCAATATCACAAGGTACTGACGTTGGCAAAGACAGCTTGTTAAGCACGGGAACAAGTCTTGCCTTAACTTTATCTGAGCACATTGGGATCATACCAACAGCAACACATTCACCGTGATAATAATCCTCCATTGCTTTTTCGCTTTCTATTGCATGAGCAATTGTATGCCCAAAATTGAGGACCTTGCGAAGACCTTTTTCTGTTTCGTCTTCTTCTACAACTGCCTTTTTTAACAGAATTGAGCGATATATAATTTCATCAATATGATCCGGTATTTCTTCCCTTTCAAGAAGTTCAAAAAGGCCACTATCAAATGTGAGTGCCATTTTTACACTTTCAGCAAGTCCGTTTGATATCTGCCTGGGTGGAAGTGTTGCAAGGGTTTCAGGATCAATTATAACTGCCGCAGGAGGCCAGAAAGCACCCACTATATTTTTATACTGCATAAAATCTATTGCAGTTTTTCCGCCGATGGAGGAATCTACCTGAGAAAGAACGGTTGTTGGAATATTATAGAAATCAATACCCCGCATAAAGCAGGCCGCAGCAAAACCTGAAAGGTCTCCTACAACTCCTCCGCCTACTGCTACAACACAATCCGTTCTTGTAAAGCCATATTCAACAAGCTTGGAGAGCAACAGTTCAAAGGTTTTGATACCCTTGGATTTTTCCCCCTGCTCTATGGTTACGATATGGCCTTCTTTAGCCCGGGCGGCAACCTTTTCTGCATATTGCGCAGGCACTCCGCTATCTGTAACTACAAGCACTTTTCGATCAAGCTGAAGTAGTTCTCCTGCTCGTTCCAAGGCTCCTCTTTCAAAATATATATTATATCCGCCGTTTTTCGTTTTTACGGGAATTACCATTGTTATCTATCCTTTTCTCCTCATACACCATTTTACACGCAAAATGGCCCCCTTCCCCTCCGGGAAAAGCTTTAGAGGCTGATTTCCTTTTCAAAGCTGCCTACGATCTTTATATCTGAACAATATTTATGAAGCGCCTCTATCATTTCCTCGCCGCGCTCTGTGTTAATATTGCCTTCACCTTCAACATAGAAATAATAGCTCCATATAAGCTCTTTTGTAGGACGACTCTTGAGCGCTTTCAGGTTAAAACCATATTTACCGATTACAGAAACCGCTCTGCCCAACGCCCCTGCTTCATTTGAAACTGTAAACAACAAAATAAAATGATTATCTTTTACAGCCGAAGCTTTAGGGACTCTTGAAAATACGGCAAAACGCGTTGTATTTACGTTGCTTTCGTTTATGTGGGAGTCTAATTTTACAAGCCCGTATTTTCCGGCCGCATCCTCGCTTGCAATAGCTGCAATATCCGTTCTTCCCGATTCAGCAACCATCTTTGCTGCCACTGCTGTATTTACAGCCTGAATCTCTTCAAATCCATGGCGTCTAATATAGTCGGCACACTGACCAAGAGCCTGTGGATGACTGATAACTTCTTTTATACTCTCAATGCTTGCTCCTTTTACTGCAAGCAAATTCTGAACAACACCTATATCATAAAGTCCGTTTATATAAAGACTTCCGAAAAATGCAAGGTCCATAACTTGTCCAACATCGCCGTTATAGCTATTCTCAATGGGAAGCACTACGCAATCGCATTCTCCGTTTACAACTGCATCATAAGCACTTTTGAAATCGGTATATGCCACAGCTGATGCATCAGGGTAAATCTTCTTCGCTGCTATATTTGCAAATGCTCCCTCAACGCCGCTATAGGCAACCTTCATCCCTTCAAGGAGACGATGCTGAAATTTTTTGGATATTTCCATATTCTCACGCAGGAAATTTATATAATAGGATTTATACTGGCTGTTTTCAAGAAGTCTGGCGTTTTTTGCAATAACCTCTTCTTCCCTTGCAGCATCAGTTACCTGCATTCCTGTTTGCTTCTTATATGCTGCAACCTGTTTGACAGCGTCCATACGCTTTACAAACAGCTTTGCCATTTCACTATCAACTTCGTTTATTATTTTTCTTGCCTTTTCAAGCTCTGTCATTTTATGCTCCGATGTATTCTTCCATCAGCGCTTTGAACGCAGGAAGAGATTTTTCAATTGTTTCCCTTGCAACGCAATAGGAAATCCTCACGTACCCTTCATATCCGAAGCTATCGCTTGGAACAAAAAGAATTTCATATTTCTTCGCTCTCTCGCAAAACTCAGTTGCATCCCTGCAAGGAGATTTTACAAACAAATAAAATGCGCCTTCCGGTTTGACTGCATCATATCCATAGCTAATAAGAGAATTATACAAAAGATCTCTGTTTTCCTTATACGCGGAAATATCAGCGACTTCATCAACACATTCGCCAACCACAAGCTGAGCAAGCGCGGGGGCGCACACATATCCGAGACTTCTTCCTGCTCCGCACACTGCTGCAAACACATTTTTTGCATCTGCCGTTTTGGGTGAAACAAACACATACCCTATTCTGTCTCCGGGGAGAGACAAAGATTTACTATAGGAATAACAAACTATCGTGTTATCATAATAATTGGGGATATATGGTACCTCAGCTCCATAAGCCAGTTCTCTGTAGGGCTCGTCTGCTATGATATATATTTCATTTCCATATTCCTTCTGCTTCTTTAACAGAATTTCGGAAAGATTTTTTATGGTTTCTTCGCTCAAAACTGCTCCCGTGGGATTGTTGGGAGAGTTTATTATAACAGCCTTTGTTTTCTTATTAAGAGCCGCCTCAAATGCATCTGTATCAATCTGAAAATCAGGTTCTCTGCTCTTCACTGTGCGTTGCGTTGCTCCTGCACTTTCAATAAAAACTGTATACTCAGGGAAATACGGAGCAAGAACTACCACTTCATCACCTGCATTGACTACCGCTCTCAAGGTTGCCATTAAAGCAGCTGCTGCTCCGCAGGTCATATAAATATTCGCTGCATCTGCCATACAGCCGAATTTATTTCTGATATGCTCTGCTATTTTTTCTCTGACACCCATATCCCCTGCGGCAGATGTATATCCGTGAAGAATAACAGGATCAGTTTCGGAGATAAGCTTCATATATGCTTCCTTTACCTTTTGGGGCGCAGGAATACTGGGGTTTCCCAAGCTGAAATCAAAAACATTATCTGCTCCGATTTCTGCTTTTCTCTTTTTTCCGTATTCAAAAATCTCTCTTATTACAGAGCTTTTCGTGCCAAGCTCCCACATTTTTTCCGAAATCATCTTTTAACTCCGCGTATATTTAAAAAACAAGCCCGCATTCAGATGCTGAAAAAGCACCTCAAAAGCGGGCTGTTTGTTCAGTTTAAAGAACAGCTTTTTCAGCTGAACCGAGGTTGAACAGGCAGTCCGTTTCAGTATAATAATAAAATCGCACGCTATAGCTAAACATACTGTTCAATCTCCTCAATAAAATATATTATATGATACTACATTTTTTGCATTTTGTCAATGTTTTTTTATTCACTGCTCAACCGACTCTTCCTTATAATAGGGGTCTATCATAATCTCTTTGATCTTGGGATATGCGCCGTAAATACACATATAACCAAGCAAACCGAAGGTGATAAGCACAGGGAGCATTACTGCAACGGGCATCACAACTCCGAGAAGAAGAAGCTGAATGATTATAACCGCAATTGTTCCAAGAAGAACCATAATATTGCGCTTAATACCCAGAATTGCAAAAAGCATACCGTTTTTGATAAGCTTCAGTATTGACATATCGAAGGTTACCATCATTGGATAAATATACATTCTTATGAAATAATAGAATATACTGATGCCAAAGCAAAGCACGAACATAAACATACCGATATTTGTGTCAATATTATTGCGGTATGTGACAAAGTCGTAAATCAGCATCACTATCATAAGGATGTCTATAACACCGAAAATCAGCGCCTGCTTAAAATTGCGCTTTACCGCATACCAGAAATCTGACCACACGAACACGGGCTCGCCACGCAATGCGTTTCTGAGAATATATGTTGTTCCCGCATTTACGGGGCCAAAGGTTACAAACACAAGCGCTGTGAGCGCAAATAGAATGTATGTAGCAATTGTGGGCACAGAAACGGAATCCTGACCTCCGAATGCACCGAGAAAAGTTGATACTACCGGTGAATTATCAAAGCGTGAAACTGCTTCAAGCGCAGAATATATCTGCCTGGACGGCGCTGTTGCATCAAGTGTTGTATACGCCATACCTATAAGAAAAAAGAATACGGGAAAATTTCCGAAAACAAGCAGCAGATTTACTCCGAATATCTGATTGAAACGACGCCAGAAAAGCTTGAAAAAATTTGCAATACCCGGTTTTTCAAGAACAGAAAACTCCTCTTTTTCAACGCCCTTTCCATCTCTGTTATAAATAAATTCAAAGGGATTGAAGGATTTCTTTTTTAGTTCAGGCAGCTGCGACTGATTATCGCTCATATTTTCATATCTTTTTGCCATTTTTAACTTCCTTTCAAATCGGGATTTATACCAACATCATTGGCAACGCTCTCAGCAAAACTGCCGCTCCCGTTGTGAGCAAATATAATCCAAGGCGCACCGCTGCGCCTGATTTTATTCTGTTTATAAATATTGCATACAAAAGCAAAAGAACGCTTACCATTGCATAGGATATCATCATGGCAACAGACACGGAGCTAACCGCATTTTCTGCGCAAAATGATGCGCCAAAGCCTAATGCCAAAGCTCTGAGCATCAGCACAAGCGAAGCTGAGGCAATGGTCATATAAGGTCTTGCCGAGATTGTTATGAGCAAAAACATTGCAATATCAGCCGCACAATGTATTGACACGGAAACAAGCATATCTTTTATGCTTTCATATTCATAATTATTGAACGTTACAGAATATCCGCCGATGCACGATATTTTCACACCCAAACTTATAAAAAATATACTGAGCGCAACAAACCACACAAAGCTGAAAACGGATATTTTCGTTTCTTTTTTGATTTCTTCCGTCATATGCACACTCCCTTTTTTGTACATAGTATGCAGACGGTGGGACAAATATTATTTTACGCCTGAGAGTTCATCGGCACGGTCAGTGCAAGCGGTCATTGCAGCGCTGATGGTTTCGTCAAGGCCCATTTTATCAAAGGTTTTCAGAGCCGCTTCAGTCGTTCCCTTGGGAGACGCCACCGCGCGAACCAGTTCATCGGGAGACATATTTTTTTGAGAAATAATTTCAGCTGTGCCGATAGCAGCAAGGCCGATCATATCAATAATCTCTTTATCATCAAGGCAATCAAATCCGTTTTCCTTTGTCCATTTATACATATCGCCCATTATACGAGCAAAATATGCTATCGAACTTGACGTTACTGCAGGAACAGCATTCATAAGAGATTCTTCTATAACAAAGCACATACCTGCTGATGAAAATATTTTTTCAGCAAAAGCTTTATCTTCGTCATTTACGCCCTCACCATAGCAGATAGCGCTGACGCCACGACCAACCATAAGTGGAGTGTTGGGCATTACACGAACTATGAACGCTCCGGGCAAAGCATTCTGCATTGTTTCAACAGTTACACCTGCAGCAATTGATATAACGAGCTTACCTTCAACATAAGGAGCGATAAGCGGCATTATTTCTCCGAACATCTGAGGCTTAACTCCAAGTATTATAGCATCAGAAGCCCTGCAGGCGCCTATTACGTCATCGCTGACGCCACAGCCACGTTCTTTGAACTCTGCCAGTTTTTCTATATTTCTTCTAACAAGAGTAAGCTGAGAAGGCTCCATCATATCTGAAAGCAAAATTCCGTTTGCAATAGCGCAGCCCATATTGCCTGCACCGATAAATGCCAATTTATTTCTCATATCATCACCTGAAAACAAATACTTTTATTATTTTATCATATTTTTATGAACACATCAACAAATTATTGAAAGATTTTCTCAATTGTAGTAGAATAAGCGAAGTGACTTATATATTTGGAGTTTATTATGAAAAACTTTATAACTGAAATATTCAGAAATCCACCTGTTCTTTTCACCGAAAGGCTGATGCTCAGAAAAATGGAGCGCTTTGACAGCGAGGATATGTTTGAATATGCTTCCCTCCCCGAAACAACAGAATACCTCTTATGGTCTCCTCATCCCGATCTGAATTACACAAGGAAATACCTTGCATTTATAGGCGGTCAATACAAAAACTGCCAATTTTACGATTGGGCTGTTTGCCTGCGCGACGGAGGGAAAATGATAGGCACTTGCGGCTTCACAAAGCTTGATGCAAAAAATATGTGCGGAGAGATCGGTTACGTTATAAATCCTGCTTACAGAGGAAAAGGCTATGCAGCCGAGGCTGCAAAGAAAGTTATGGAGTTTGGTTTTGACGATCTTGCGCTTCAGCGAATTGAAGCTCGTTATATGATTGATAACACTGCAAGCAAGCGCGTTATGGATAAGCTTAAAATGCAGTTTGAAGGCATTCACCGCAACGCAGTTCAGCTACGAGGTGAATTTGTTTCAGTTGGCGTTTGTTCTATACTGAGAGATGAGTTTAAATAACGAAACATAAATAGCAAAAAAGAAGGCTTTCACAAGCCTTCTTTTTATGTTATTATTTCTTTTTCTTAGCTGATGCGGCAACAATACCTGAAAGAGCTACGATTGCGATTACGTTGGGGATTACCATAAGATTATTAAACATATCTGCCATTTCCCAAACAAGATCACTTGAAAGAATTGAACCCAGGAATATGAAAACTAACGAAGCTACTGAATATACTATAGTTGCTTTTTTCCCAAACAGATACTGGAAGTTGATCTTTCCAAAATAGTTCCATGAAATAATAGTTGAAAAAGCAAAGAACAAAAGGCATAACGCAACAAATATTCCGCCTATTTTATCACCCAGAAGTCCCTGAAATGCAACTTGAACCATATTGTTTTTTGTTACACCGAGTGCTTCTGCTGCCGCTGCAAAATCGTTTGTTCCGCTATGGGCGATACCGGCAAGCAATCCATCTCCTGTATAAAGGGAGGAAATAACTATGAGCGCCGTCATTGTGAGAACCACAAATGTGTCTATAAATACGCCGATCATTGCAGCAACACCCTGGTCGTGAGGCTTTTCAACATTTGCAAGCGCGTGAGCATGGGGAGTTGAACCCATACCTGCTTCGTTTGAGAAAAGACCTCTCTTTGCGCCCTGAGTTATTGCTGCTGTTATAGCAGCACCAAATCCACCACCGATTATTGCCTGAGGCTGGAAAGCAAATCTGAAGATCATTCCTAATGTTTCAGGAATATACTTTGCTCTCCAAACAAGAATTACTATACCACCAATAAGATAAAGAGTTGCCATCAAAGGAACAAGCTTTTCTGTTACTGAAGCAATACGCTGTACACCGCCAAGGAAAATAAAACCGGCCACTATTGCTACTACCACACCGATTATCCAGCCGTTTACGCCAAATGCCGTGCTACAAGCGTTGGCGATTGAGTTGGACTGAACCATTGCCCCCATAAATCCTAAAGCAAGAATAATTGCAACTGCAAAGAATCCTGCAAGGAATTTGCCGAGGTTGTTATTGAATGCTTTTTTGATATAGTATACAGGACCGCCTGCTACAGTTCCGTCAGCGTCAACCACTTTTGTTTCCTGAGCAAGCACTGCCTCACCGTAGATTGTTGCCATTCCAAAGAATGCGATAAACCACATCCAGAAAATTGCGCCGGGACCACCTACAAGAATCGCGCCGCAGGCACCAACGATATTACCAGTACCTACCTGAGCAGCAATTGCTGTTGCAAGAGCCTGAAAAGAGCTGAGTCCACCGCCCTGCTTTCCTCCAAAAAGCTTGATGTTTCCAAAAACCTTCTTCATGCCTTCACCAAAGCAACGAACCTGAACAAACTTTGTTTTGAATGAAAAGATCAGGCCGCAGCCGATGAGCATGATGAGCAACACATAGTTTGAAAGATATGTGTTGATGTTTGATACAATACTGAGGAGAACCTCATTTATTCTATCCATTTCATACTTCCTTTCTGAAAATAAAAAAACTGCTGAAAAACCAAACAGCAGCTCCGGAAAACGCAAGAATACATCTTTGTTATTTCTTGTTTATACTCTATCCTTTTGCCTGAGAGATTCAGCTTTCGCCTTACACCTTCGGCACTCATTTAAGAGATTCTCCAGAGTCCCCTCCGCTCTCAGTCCGTTATGTTCTTAGAGTTTCTCAGGGGGTATTTAATTTTTACTTTGGTAGTATACCACACTAAAGCGACATATGCAATAGTTATACACAAAAAAAGTGGCAGGTTTTTCATCTGCCACTTTAATTTTACTGATTATCCTTTTCTTCAACTTTACCATCATCTTCAGCTTCATCGTTCTTTCTTCTGGAAACAACCACGAATGCTATAAGTGCTGCGGCAACAACTACTGCCACGATGCACACGATGATAACAACTGTGCTCATAGAATCGTTTTCATCATCTTCGATAATGACGATCTCTGTTACAGCTTCTCCATCAGGTTCAGTTACCTGTTCGCCTTCGGCATCTGTTACATAAATGATCTCTGTTTCGGGAGATTTTTCTTCTTCCTTTGTTTCAGACTCTGAGCTGATAGGAGTTTTTTCAGGAACAGCAATGGGAACCTCTGTTACGAGGGGCTCGCCCTTAGCATCTGTTACATACTCACCCTCATCATCTGTTATATACTCTGTGATGATCTCAGTTTCATACTTGTTGCCACCGGAGTTAGAGCTTGTCTGCTTATCTGTTTCCTTATCGTTATCCTTCTCTGTTTCAACAGGAGCTGTTGTTTCGGGAAGAGGATCAGCGCTGGAATCTGTTACCTTGATTGTTCCTTTTTTTACAAGTTCAACGGAACGCTGTGTGTAGTCAGAGTTTTCCTCTGTAACATCGCCAAAGAACCAGCCTTCTCCGTTATCGGGGAAATAGATATCAATGGGATATTCACCATTAGGAGCAGCCTTGAGAATCTTAAACTGAAGCGTGATAAGTGTTCCAACTTCTGTTACGTCTTCAATTTCATTGTTAAATGCATAATACTTATATGAACCGCTATCATCAATCAGACCGGGTTCATGTTCGCCATCAAGAAAAACGTTTCCGTTTGTTGCGGAAAGGAGGTCGAAGCATCTGCTATCATACTTGATATCCAGATTCATACTCCAGGTTCCTGCATTTTTATCAACTATTACGTCGATTTCAACTATATCACCGGGTTTACCCTCGGCTTCGGATATAGAAAACTCAATATCAGCTGCTGCTGATACGTTAAATGCAAGCATTGACACCATAAGTGTCAATGCTGCAAAAAGAGACAGTACTTTTTTCATTTATTCAATTCCTTAAATATTTCAGTTCATCTGTGTGCTGTAGTTAGGAGCTTCCTTAGTGATACTGATATCGTGAGGATGGCTCTCTCTAAGACCTGCACCGGAAATACGAACGAATTTGCCTTCACGCTTAAGAGTTTCGATATCGGGAGCACCGCAATAACCCATACCTGCACGAAGACCGCCCATAAGCTGGAATACTGTATCAGCTGTGGGACCCTTATAAGCAACACGGCCTTCAACGCCTTCGGGAACAAGCTTTCTTGCGTTAGCCTGGAAATATCTGTCCTTAGAGCCGCGTTCCATCGCTGCGATAGAACCCATGCCGCGATAAACCTTAAAGCGTCTGCCCTGATAGATCTCTTCAACTCCGGGGCTTTCCTCACAACCTGCAAGGAGAGATCCGATCATAATTACGTTTGCGCCTGCTGCAATTGCCTTTGTGAGATCGCCTGAATACTTGATACCACCGTCTGCAATAACGGGAATATCAGCTTCTGCTGCAACAGAATATGCATCCATAATTGCTGTGATCTGAGGAACTCCGATACCTGCAACTACACGAGTTGTACAGATAGAACCGGGGCCAATACCTACCTTGATAGCATCAGCGCCTGCCGCAATAAGATCGCGAGCTGCGCCTGCTGTTGCGATGTTACCTGCAACAACCTGTGCTTCAGGGAACGCGCTCTTTACTTTATCAAGGCAAGTGAAGATGTTCTTGGAATGGCCGTGAGCACTATCAAGAACAAGATAGTCAGCGCCTGCTGCAAGAAGCGCGCCTGCGCGATCAAGAACGTCTGCAGTGATACCGATAGCAGCGCCGCAGATAAGACGGCCCTGAGCATCCTTTGCAGAATTGGGATATCTGGAAGCCTTTTCAATATCCTTGATTGTGATAAGGCCTTTGAGCTTATAATTTTCGTCAACTATAGGAAGCTTTTCAACCTTTGCGCGGCAAAGGATAGCCTTTGCTTCTTCAAGAGTTGTTCCCTCTCTTGTTGTGAGAAGGTTTTCCTTTGTCATAACATCTTTGATAGCAACGTTATAGTCGGGAAGGAAACGAAGGTCACGGTTTGTGATGATACCTACAAGAGTTCCGTTTTCGTCACAGATCGGCACGCCTGAGATCTTATACTTTGCCATAAGATTATCCGCTTCATATACATAATTATCAGGGTGAAGGAAGAAGGGATTTGTGATAACGCCGTTTTCACTTCTCTTTACTCTTTCTACCTGATCTGCCTGATCTTCGATTGACATATTTTTATGAATTGTACCTGCGCCGCCTTCTCTTGCCATTGCAATAGCAAGATCGCTCTCTGTTACTGTATCCATCGCAGCACTCATAAGAGGAATATTCAGTTTGATTTTATTTGTGAGTCTTGTTTCCAGCTTGATATCAGCAGGGATAACATCACTTCTCTGGGGAATAAGCAGCACATCATCAAATGTGAGTCCTTCTGCTACGACTTTTTCTTCAAAAATGCTCATAATTCTTCCTTCCTCCGCTTTAAAAAGCGGCATAAACTTTTAAAAAAAGTGGTTATGTAGGTTGTGTTTGGAAAGTGTTTTCTCACGAATGGAAACACTTTCCTTTATAATGCTTATATTTGTACTATTATAGCCCATTTAACAGTTAATTGTCAAGTGGTGTATTTAAACAAATTATCACATTTGTTGCAAATTACAGTACGATAGACATAACAAAAGTCAACACAATGAGAAATGCTAAGTTATATATCATAAACTGACGAAGATAATACTTTACCTCTCCGGGATTATGCTTTGAATATTCTCTGAAGGTTATGAGGCTGGCAAGAGAGGCTATAAGTGTTCCCACTCCGCCTATATTTACACCTACAAGAAGCTGAGGATAATTGGTTGTGAACTGAGAAAGCAAGATAGCTGACGGAACGTTACTTATTATCTGACAACTGAAAATACTTACTATAAGTGTGCTCTTTGAAAGCAGGAATTCAAAAACGTTACGCACAATTTCTATCCTTGACATATTTCCTGAGAAGATAAAGAAAAACACAAAGGTTAAAAGAAGAGGATAATCCACCATTTTAAGCGCTTTTCTGTCCATAAACAGAAGCACCAAGGGAATAACCACCAGACCAAACTGATAAGGTATACCTCTGAAAACAATGAGAATGGAAATGGCAAAAAGCACCATATATACAGACACTTTTATCTTATCTATCTTTACTTCTTCATCAGGCAAGCTGAGAGGTTCCTTTTTTATAAACAGGCAGCATATAGTGATGATGGCTATAGCAATAAGAAAAGGAAGCAGCATTATCTTTATGAATTCGCTGTTTGATATATTGAATTTTGTATACAGATAAAGATTTTGCGGGTTTCCGAAGGGAGTGAGCATTCCACCTAAATTGGCAGCTATATTCTGCATTATAAAGGTGAATGCCATATGTTTTTTCATATCTGTGCTATCCAGAACAAAGTAGCCAAGAGGCAAAAATGTGAGAAGAGCCATATCGTTTGCTATTATCATAGAACCGATAAAGGTTATATAGACAAGAGCAAGGATACACATTCTTGTGTTTTTGAACAACGTTACGGTTTTACGGGCAAGTATATAGAAAAAATTGATATTTCTCAGTGCGCACACTACCGCAAGCACACAAAAAAGGCAAGTCAGTGTTTTAAAATCGAAATATCCAAGATACTGTGCATCGGGTGGCACAAAAAACGCGGTTATAAGCGCGGCAAAAAAAGCTATGACTGCAACCGTATTTTGTTTTACAAAAGCTTTCACACTTTTCATTTTATTATCCTTCACTATTCTCTGTTTTTCACAACAATTATATCAGCATTTATTATCTATTTCAACACAAGCTTTGCATTTTAAAAAGAAAACAAACCAAGTTCTTTCGAACTTGGTTTGCTTTTTATATGTAGTTAGTTTATCCGATCCAAACGCCGTTTGAAGCGAAATTATACCAAACTCCACCGATAAGATTCCAGCCTGTTACCTTAGCACCGCTGCCGGTGAAATAATACCAAACGGATCCATCATAGAACCATGTGTTGCTCAGCATATATCCGTTAGCGTTAAGATAATACCAAACGCCGCCGTCATTGACCCAAGCATTGATAGTCATGGAGCCTTCGCTGTTAAGATAGCACCAGCCCTGTGAATCCTGTTTCCAGCAGTTTGTTACAGCATATCCGTTAGCGCCTACATAACACCAACCGATAGAGTCTCTAACCCAGCTGTTAGTTACCATATATCCGCTATTATCAAGATATACCCAGCCAACTGAATCCTTAACCCACTTATTGACTACCATTGCGCCGTATTCACCGAGATATACCCAGCCCTTAGGCTCATATATCCAAGCATTAGCCATCATATAACCATCAGCGTCAACAAAATACCACAGTCCGCCATCATTTATCCAAGAGTTCTTAACCTGAGAACCTTCGCTATCAAGATAGCACCAGCCAACAGAGTCCATCTTCCAGCAATTTGTTACAGCATAACCATTAGCACCGATATAGCACCAACCCTTAGAGTCCATAACCCAAGTGTTAGTTGCCATTGCGCCGTCGTCACCAAGATAGCACCAGCCGTTAGAGTCTTTTCTCCACTGACTCATAACTGCCATATCGTTTTCATAGAAATACCATTTGCCGTCAAACTCATGCCATCCGTTAAGTGTTGTGTCGGGCATTGCGGGATATTCGCCGTCAACATAGTTGAACACTACTTCACAATTATGAAGTACTGAATTCCCTTCAGTAAGCTCAATATTATTCCATTGCTCTTCTGTGCCGCCGTAGTATACAGTTTCTATATTGTGCGCAAGATAAAATGCCTCAAGATTGACGAAGGTGAGAGATGCGGGGAGATATACTTCTTTAAGACCGCTACAATTATAGAATGCGTGATCGCCTATAACTTCAACGCCTTCGGGAATGTGTATCGATTTAAGACCACTTCTGTCGTAAAGTTCGTTATGGTATCTTTCATCTTCGTCATAATCCCAGAACCAGCTGTCAGTACATCCGTTTTCAAATGCATGACCAGCGATTGCAAGTGTGCCGGGCTTTACATAAAGCTCTGCGCCCTCGGGAATATCGCCCTTATAGTTATAAAGTGATGTTCCCAGATATACCATACCTTCAGGCTTGTTATTATACCACTTTGTTGCACCGAAGGAATGTCCACCAAGCTCTACAAGAGTGTCGGGCATATTGATATTTATAAGATCTTCGCAACCGAAGAATGCAAAATAAGCGATTTCTGTTACGCTTGCGGGAATATCAACGGATGTGAGCTTAGAATTCATAAACGCTTCGTATCCGATAGACTGAACGTTTTCTCCGATAACAACGTCTGTTATACCGCTGTTCTTGAAGGTGTACATATTGATCTCAAGTACATCCTTGCCGATATATGCATTCTTAAGGGATGAGCAACCCTGGAATGCGCCTCTGTCGATATAGTTGATATTATCGCTGAAGTTAACGTTTGTAAGATTTGTACAGTTGCTGAATGCATAAGCGCAGATCTCTGTTATTCTTTCAGGAAGCTGAACATTTACAAGACCTGTACATCCTGAGAATTCACCGTAAGCAATATACTGCTGATTTGCGCTGAGAGGAAGCTCAGTGAGAGACGTGCATCCTGCAAAAATGTATCTCTCCATATATGTGAGCTCATCAGGCATACCAACTGTTTTAAGATTTGTACAGTTACGGAATGCGTTGCTGAGAATTGCTACCACCTGATCGGGAATTGTTACATTTACAAGACCGTTACAATCATAAAATTCACCTGTGGGAATATGATCTTGGTTTGCACCGATGGGAAGATATGTGAGAGCATCGCAATTTTCAAATATATATTCCCCAAACATTACTGCGCTATCAGTGATATTGATTTCTGCAAGGCTAACACAATCTGCAAAAACTCTACTTCCGATTGCTATAAGTCCTTCTCCGAGAACTACGTTTTTAATATTTTCGTTGTTAGCAAATGCATAGCTGCATATCTCACCAACGGCATCTTCGTAATAGTTATCTTCTGTTACAATTGTTTCCAGCTGACTATTCATAAAGCTATATGCGCCAACGTATATAACAGAACCGGGAACTAAG
>JAGAPL010000073.1 GCA_017623255.1 Clostridia bacterium | reverse complement strand
TGGACCGCCGAGGACGTCGGTCCCTACGGATAAGAAGGTAAATCATCGTTTATCCCACCAATTCAACATTCTGCACTCTGAATTCTGAATTAAAAAAGGAGGTCTTACGACCTCCTTTTTAATTCACTGTTCCATTTGTTTTTTCACCATTGCGATATTCTGATCGTGCTCTGCCTGGCTTGAAGCGAAATAAGTTTTTCCGCCCGGGCCTGCCACGAAGAAGAAATAATTGGACTCTGTGGGATATAGAGCATATCTGATAGCGCTGGCACTGGGGTTAGCGATTGCTCCGGGAATGAGCCCACTGTTTTTATATGAGTTATAAGGGCTGTCATAGTTTCTGATCTGATCGGCAGAAATATCCTCGGGGCGAACACCGTCGTTATCAAGCTGAAGTGCATAAACTGTTGTTGCGTCACTTTCAAGCTTGGGGAAACGGCCGGGATTGTTGAGACGGTTATGGAAAACGGAAGAAACGTATCTGTAGTCTGCCGCAGTTCCTGCTTCTTTTTCAATGAGAGATGCGATCGTTATAATGTCATCAACGCTCATTCCAAGCTCTGCCGCCTTTTCGCGATAGGCATCAACAAACACCTCTTCAAAACGAGCAAGCAGCTTGTTTATAACCGTAACCTCGCTTGAGCTGTTATAAAACTCGTATGTGTCGGGGAAAAGATATCCCTCAAGGCGATAATGTCTGTTGGGGTCCTCAGGTATTTCCTTAACAAACCAATAGTCAAACTCATAGTTGTTGATAACGTCAATATATTTTTCTCTTTCGCCTATTCCGTAGGATTCCATAAGCGCGATAAATTCATCAACGGTATATCCTTCGGGAATGGTTATCCAGCTTGTTCCCGTCACAGGTTGTGGTTTAAAGGCAGCTCTGAGATCATCATAGCTCATTGCAGGTGAAACGCTGTAGTCTCCTGCGATGAAAACTCCGTTGTCCTTTTTCATGTTTCCATACATTGTGAAAAGACCGGGGAAGGAAATAATGCTGTTTTCGTGCAGGATATTTGCAACGTCGCTGAGTTTTGCTTCTTCAGGAATAGTTATGTCAATAACCTCATCGCTTTTAACAAGCGCGAACACGTCGTTGCCCACGCGGATTATTATTATTGAAAGGAATATTGCAACAACGAAAACTGCCGCAATATATATGAGCGCCTTAACTGCGCTGCTCATCATTTCCGCGCCTGCTTTAGAGAGTGTTGTTTTTTTCTTTGCGCCTTCTTTGGCAGGAGCGCTTGCAGTGCTCTGGGTGGGATTTTCTGCCTCAGGAGTATCGGATGCTTTGGGAGGCATAGACGGTTGAATGGGTTTTATCGGAGCGTTATTCTGTATAGGTCTCTGAGCTGAGCTTGCCGCAGGTCTCTGAGGTGAGTTTGCCGCAGGTCTCTGAGGTGCGTTTGCTGCAGGTCTCTGAGGTGCGCTTGCTGCAGGTCTCTGAGGTACGTTTGCTGCAGGTCTCTGAGGTGCGTTTGACGCAGGTCTTTGAGGTGCGCTTGCCGCAGGTCTCTGAGGTGCGCTTGCCGCAGGTCTCTGAGGTGCGTTTGCCGCAGGTCTCTGAGGTGCGCTTGCTGCAGGTCTCTGAGGTGTGCTTGCCGCAGGTCTCTGTGCTGCAGGTCTGGGAGCTGCAGGTCTGGGTGCCTGATTCTGAGGATTTCTATTTTCGGGGATATTATTTTCCATATATCATTAACCAACCTTTCGTTGAAATGATTTCGTTTTTAATTAACGGCAGTTAAAACAACGAAGAAAACTGCCAGAATTATAAATGTAGGTGAGAGGAGTGCCTGCAAAAGATGGGGCAGCTCGTTAGGCTTGCGTCGGCGCACCAGAGGAGCCGGCTCATTTGCATAGGCTCTGTCGCTGTAAAGAGTTTCAGCCTTCATAAAGAAAAGAAAGGCGAAAACAAGCATCAGCGTCACAACGATAAACATCATAAGACCAAGTCCGCTTCCGCTTTTTGCCGCTATTTTATAGAGATAGGGTTCAAGAAAGAGAACGAAGATATTATTGAGCGCGTGAACAAGCATAGAGGAAAGCACGGAGCTTGAAACGGATGCTGTAAGTGAAAGCACAACGCCTGTGAAAAGATAGATAGGGAATCTCACAAAGCTTGTATGCAGCATTGAAAACATCAACGCACTCATTATAACACTTGTCAGCGAACCGTATGTGTTGTATTCTGCCGAAATTATTCCTCGGCACAAAAATTCTTCAAGCACGGCGGGAACGATGGCAAGGCTGATGGCCGCATATATTGCGCCGCCGGATTCTGCAACCGTATATGACATATAGGAGGTGGCAGCATCTTCAAAGGCAGTAGGTATCAGCTTGTACATAACGAGATTGAGTGCCATGCTGCCGAAAACAAGAAACGCAAGGGAATATATAGTCATGGTTATATGCCTTGCGGGAATAAGCTTCAGACGAAGCTTTTTAGTGAATTCGTGCCCGCGAAGCAGGCAGAAAAACACGGACGGAATTCCTATTATTATAAGCTGAAGCACGGTCACTGTCAGCATAGGGCTCATTCCGCCGGAAATAGCAGATATATCAGCAAAGCCTGCGGCGCAGGTTAGTGCCATAACAACAATAACAAGCGCAGGCGCTGCGTGTATTCCTTTAACTTTCAACTGGGATCCTCACATTCTTTTCTGTCAACATTATATCAACCTTATAATCAACATGTCCTCTGGGAACGCTTGATATTATAAAGTCGTTATATATCACGCCTGCCTTGCAGCCCTTAAAATCCGCAAGAAATCTGTCATAATATCCGCCGCCGTAGCCAACGCGATATCCGCTTTTGTCATATGTCAGTCCTGGGATAAGGCAAAGGGTAGTTGCCTTATCGTTGGGATCATAAGCCGTGGCTGTTTCCGGTGGCGCATCTATGCCGTAAACATCGGGAATTAGTTCATCAAGGGAGGAAACCAAACGGTAAGTCATAGTTTTGGTTTCCTTATTGCATTTGGGGAAAAACACTTTTTTTCCTTTTCGCATAGCTTCTTCTGCAATGGGCATAACGTCAATTTCATATTTTGTGGGAGCGTACATCAGCACGCACTCGGCGTATCTGAACGCCGCCATATTAATGGCATAGCTGCAGATAGCTTCGTCGCGTTGCTTCTTTAGCTTTGCAGGAATCGCCAATCTTTTTTCTCTGAACTGAGCTCTAAGTTCTTTTTTCAGATTGGCTATTTTCAGGGAATGGCTGTTCATAGCAGAATAGATCTTCTGATCTCTTCGGAAACTTTTTCTCCTCTGAGAACGTCAATTATAAGCAGTGCAAACTGAGCCGCGCTGCCCATAGCTCTGCCGCAAACTGTTTTTCCGTCGCGCACAGCGGGGGCGTCAACAACCTCTGCTCCAAGAAGATATTCTTCAAAGCCGGGATAGCAAACAGCTTTTTTGTTTCGGAGCATACCGCGTTTTCCGAGCACCATGGGGGCTGCGCATATTGCGCCGTAGGGAATATCATTTTCTTTTGCATATTCAAGGAAAGCTTCAACTGTTTTGCTCATATCAAGATTTGTGCTCCCGGGCATACCGCCGGGAAGGATAACCATTTCAGCGCCTTCTGATGCAAGCATGTCGAGAGCCTTTTCTTCGCTCACGTCAGCCTCAACCTTGATGCCGTGAGCGCCGCAAACAACTTTGCCGCCGATGCCAACCGTCACAACGTCTATTTTTGCGCGTCGGAGAAGATCAACGGGAGTGAGCGCTTCGATTTCTTCAAAGCCTTCTGCCAAAAACAAATATACCATAGCTGTCTCCTTAATTATCTATCAGACCAATAAGGATCTGTGAAATTTCTTCTTTGGATTTCTGGATTCCGTCGGGGGCGCAGTTGATAACGTTCCAGCCAAGCTTATTTGCCGTGTACATTGCCGCGTCGTATGTGCGTCGGAGATATTCCGCATCTTTTTCGTGAATATCCTTAACCGCCCCTGTTTGGTTGCAACGCTCCTCAACCTTTTTGGAGCTTTGCTCCTGTGGCATTTCGAGGAAGATCACCTTATCGGGCGAGGGCAGTCCCAGCTTGCCAAATTCAAAATCGCAAAGCCAGGCAAGAAACTCGTCCCATTCAGAACGATCAGTTTTTGAAAGCTGATGATATGCATTTGAGGTCGTGTATCTTGTGGAGATGATCACGGTGTCAGGATCTAGATAATCCTTTTTCCAGTCAGTAACATAGCTCACGTATCTGTCAGAGGCGAAAAGCATTGAAGCCGCATATCCGTTTGTATCCGATGCCTTGTCACCAAGCTGACCTGAAAGATACATTTCAACCAAAGTGCATCCGGGAGTATTGTAGCAGGGGAAGCTGAGCACACGAACTTTTTTGCCTGCCGCCTCATAGTGCTGACGAAGCAACTCGCCTTGAGTTGATTTTCCTGAGCCGTCAAGCCCTTCTATAACTATAAATTTACCCATAATAAATCTCTTTCAAAAATTCTTCATTTTGCATTCAGCATTCTGCATTACGCGAAGCGTTTAGCTCGGGTCTTCATCCCTGAGAACCATTTCCATATATTCCTGCTTTGTGATAAGCAGCTGTCGGGGCTTCTGTCCTTCGGGAGCGCTTACGTATCCAAGCTCTTCAAGGCGGTCAATGATCTTTGCCGCTCTGCCGTATCCAATGGAGAGACGGCGCTGCAGCAGAGAAGTTGAAACCTTTCCGCTTTCAAAAGCAACGTCAAGAGCCTGACGGAGAAGGGGATCTCCGTCGCCGTCAGCGCCTCCTCCTTCAGTTGCTCCGCCTGAGCCCTTCTTTGAGCCGCACATAGCAGCTGCCGCTTCAATTTCCTTCATGATCTCGTCGCCCTTATTGTCTTCGCTGGAAAGATTCTGAGCCTTGATGAAGGAAACGACGTCGTCAACCTCTTTGTCAGAAATGAATGCGCCCTGAACTCTCATAGGCTTGGATGCGCCAACGGGGCTATAGAGCATATCGCCGCGTCCAATAAGATTTTCAGCTCCGCTGCGGTCGATGATAGTTCTTGAGTCAACCTGAGAAGCAACGGTGCAGGCAATTCGGGAAGGAATATTTGCCTTGATAACGCCTGTGATAACGTCAACTGAGGGACGCTGTGTGCCGATGATAAGGTGCATACCTGCAGCTCTTGCTTTTGCGGCAAGACGGGCAATAGACGTTTCAACGTCGTCGGGAGCAGTGGACATAAGGTCAGCAAGCTCGTCGATAACGATAACTATCTGAGGCATATATTCATAATCGGGATCGTTCTTTGTGATCTCGTTGTAGGATGCGATATCACGAACACCAACTGCTTCTATAAGTCCGAAACGGCGTTCCATTTCGTTCACTGCCCAGTTAAGTGAGCCTGCCGCTTTCTTGGGATCGCTCACAACGGGCACAAGCAGATGTGGAAGTCCGTTATATATATTGAATTCAACTTTTTTAGGGTCGATAAGCATCAGCTTCACTTCATCGGGAGAAGCCTTATAAAGCATTGAAACAAGCAAACAGTTTATGCAAACTGATTTACCCATACCCGTTGCGCCTGCAATAAGAAGGTGGGGCATTTTTTTGATATCCATAAACACAGGCTCTCCGCCAACGTTTTTGCCAAGGGCTGTGGATATTTTGCTTGCGTTTTCGCTGAATTCTTTTGTGTCGATAAGGGAACGGAGATAAACAGTTTCCGCAACCTTGTTTGGAACTTCAATACCAACCGCCGCCTTGCCGGGAATGGGAGCCTCTATTCGAACACCGGTTGTGGCGAGGTTGAGGGCAATATCATCCACAAGGTTTGCAATTGAGCGAACTCTTGTGCCCGCCTCGGGAAGAAGCTCGTATCTTGTGATGGTGGGACCACGGGAAACGCCCACGATCTTTGTTTTAACGTTGAAGCTGCCAAGCACGCGAACAAGCTTTGCGGCGTTATCGTGCAGCTCTCCTCTGATATCTCCCGCCTTGCTGCCCTTATCCTCTGTGAGAAGGTCAATGGGAGGGAATTTATATTCAGGCTTGGGAATTTCAATTGCAACCTGCTCAACGCTGACGATCTCGCCTTCGTCGCTTCTTTCAACGCTGAGACTTTCAGCTTCGCCGTTTCCGCGGCCCAGATATGCATCTGCAAGCTGATCGAGAATTGCAGCTGAATCAGCAGAAACTCCGCTTGTTTCAGCCTTGATCTCCTCAACCTTGGGCTCTGCTGCAACGGCTTCGGGGGCAGCAGGCTTTTCAGCGCCTTCGAAAAATGCCTTTTCCGCTTCTATTTCAGCGGCAGACTTTTTACTTCTCGTTCTTTCAAGCACTTCGTTGAAAATAGCCGTATCCATATCAACGGGCTCAGGCTCGGGCTCGGGAGCGGTTTCGGGGGCAGGAAGCACATCCTCGGGTATATCAATTTCAACGGGAACGTCTGTGTCAAACTTGGGTTTTCTGCGTGATGTTGTTGTTTCTGCCTTTTCTTCTTTCGCTTTTGCCTTTTCTGCCTGCTTTGCTTCATAAGCTTCAGCTATGGCATCGGGGTCTCTGAAATGAAGAGGCCCGTCAAGCATTGCTTCTGCTTTCCTCTGCGCTGCTTCATCTCTCTTTGTTTTTATTGTATATGCAATGTAAACGTAAATATATTTAGGCGTGAGGCCGATCATAAGCAGAACGGAAAGGAGGAGGAATGCAATTATAAGCACATATGAGCCTGCCGCCTTAAAGCAAACAAGGAATAATTCACCAATAAGTCCGCCTATAACGCCGCCGCCTGAAAGCTCAGTTCCGTTTTTGAAAAGAGTCACAACGGAAAATGAACCTGCAGGAGTGATAAGCTGAAGAAGCGCGGCGAGGAGAAGCATTGAGATGCCTGCAAAGGTATATCTCATAGCGGCGCTTGCATCGGTCTTGTCAGTCAGGCTCATTATTGCAGAAACAATAAGAAACAGCGGCAAAATAAAAGCCGCGCCTGAAAAAAGGCCTGTGAGAGCATTATATATAAATCCGTTAACAACGCCGGGGTCCTCTCCGCCGCCCGTGAAATAGCAAACTACGAGAAAGATTGCCGCCACGATCAGTATGTAGGGAAGAACCTGCGTCACAAAAAAGCTTTGTCTCTCAGCTTTTCTTTCCTGCAGCTTCATCTGCTCAGCTTTAGCAGAGCTTTTTGCAGGAGTTTTCTTTGTCTGAGTTTTTTTTGCTTGTGCTTTTTTTGGGGATGTTGCTTTTGTTTTTTTCTTTGTTGTTTTGTTCGGCATTGAGTAACCGTACCTTTCTTTGTATGTCAAGCCGTATAAGGCAAAATATCAGTGGAATAATAAAACTACTTCATATTATAGTACCACAAAAATTCCATAAATACAAGGACTGTGGCAAATTCTTTAAACAAAGGCGGAAAATGATGCAGATCAAAGTTGAAAAGAAGACGAAAAGGAAGATAATTCTTGCAATCATCATAGGCGCGGCGGCAGGATTTATCAACGGATTTCTGGGGGCGGGCTCGGGAGTTTTGTTGATGTTTGCAATAGCCGCCTTCAATCCCGATAAAAGTGAGGAAGCGGCAAGGGATAATTTTGCAACGGTTGTAGCCTGCGTGCTGCCTCTTTCCGTTGTGAGCACAGTAATATACGTTATGAAGGACGCGGCAAGCGGAGAGCTTGTTGGCAGATTTGCAATTCCTGCTGCCATAGGCGGCATCATCGGGGCATATCTCACAGATAGATTAAACACGAAGATTTTGCGCCTTGCTTTTGCCGTTTTGGTCATCATCGCAGGGGTGAATATGATGAGATGATATAAATGCATAATTGGAATGGACATGCAGTAGGGGCGTTTCTTTGAGCGTACGTTAAAAATAAATGTGTGCTTGTGTTGTAGGCGGACTGTGTTTAACTTGAAATTCAATTTATCATCGAAAAAACGCCCTGAAAAATATTTTTTAAAAAATTAAAAAAAGGTGTTGACAAACTAAAAGTGGTTTGATATAATAACAAAGCCGCGTGAGGAATGCGGCGAAAATGGAAGCATAGCTCAGTTGGGAGAGCATCTGCCTTACAAGCAGAGGGTCATAGGTTCGAGCCCTATTGTTTCCACCATATGGCCCGGTAGCTCAGTTGGTTAGAGCGCTAGCCTGTCACGCTAGAGGTCAGGGGTTCGAGCCCCCTTCGGGTCGCCACTTCTTTTTAAAAGAAGTACGCCTCTGTAGCTCAGTTGGTAGAGCAGGAGACTGAAAATCTCCGTGTCGTTGGTTCGATTCCGACCGGAGGCACCATATGCGGATTTAGCTCATTTGGTAGAGCGCAACCTTGC
>JAGAPL010000072.1 GCA_017623255.1 Clostridia bacterium | reverse complement strand
GGTGTTCTGCGTGCTTCCACTATGAGCAACACGGAGATCCGCCGCACAGCTTCGCTTGTGCTTGTTATACTTTGCAGCCTTGAATTGTTCTGCGCAGGTCTTCTCAACGTGGTTGCTCTTGATGAAGACGTTGTATATTCAAGCAGAACCTCTTATCAGAATTTCAGAAACAGAGTTGCTCCCGTTGTTGAGAGGATCAAAGAGAGCGACAACAGCTTCTACAGAATGGAAAAAACTGTTCACAGAAAGACAAATGATCCCTATTTGCTTGATATGAACGGTCTTTCCGGCTCAACTTCAACTCTCAACCGCGAAACGATCGCGCTTCTTAAAAACCTTGGCCTTTCTTCAAAGGCACATTGGTCAAAATATCTTGGTGGAACACCTGTTCTTGATTCGCTTTTCGGCATCAAATATATGATTTGCGAAAACGATGATCCTCAGCCCTTCTATGATTATCTTTTCACTTACGACGGAGATCTGGCAGCTTACGAAAACCCCTACGCCCTCTCTATTGCATACGTCGTAAACGATGAGCTTGCCAAGCTTGACATCACATCAGATGAATTCTACTCTCCCTTTGACCGTATGAACTCTATTGTGACCTCTATGCTTGGAAGCAACGAAACAATAGAAGTGTTCAAACCCGAAAAGAAAGTTAAGATGTCCACAAACAACGCTACGTCCTCCTCCATTGCAAACCATCACAAGTATGTGCCCAATATGGAAGGCGCATCCGGCGCGGTTTATCATGTTACAATCACTGATACCGATAAGCTTTACTGCTACTTCCCCAGCGATTACACAAGAGAAACCGATCTCTATCTCAACGGGGAAAAATTCGGCACGTATTACGCAAATGAAACCTATCGCATAGTTGAGCTTGGCTCTTTCGATATAGGCGAAACTATTAAAGTTGAGCTGCGCCTTAAGAGCGATAATCTCTATATCAGAGAAGATCAGAACTACTTCTGCTACGTAGATTCCGAAACGTTTGAAGAATATATGCCACAGCTTTCAAATAACCAGTTCAATATCGAAAAGTTCACAGAAAGCAAGTTCGAAGGCACAATCAAAACAGATGACGAAAACGACCTTGTTTTCACCTCCATCGCATATGACGAAGGCTGGAAGGTTTACCTTGACGGAGAAAGAGTTGAATTGGTGAAGCTCCTTGGCGGAACTATCGGCTTCTATGCAGAGCCCGGCGAGCACGAGCTCGTTATGAAATACCGCCCCGATTGCTTATATGTGGGCGTTTCTCTTAACATCACCGGCGTGCTTTTCTTCGTTGCCGTTTGTATCCTTGAGTATTACTACAGAAGGGATCAGATAAAATCGGGCAGAGAGGTTTATGTTAGCATACCCAAGGAAGAAATGCCCATTGATATAGACTGCTATGAAGCAGTTGTTGAAGAAACTAATCCCGAAACTCCAAAAACAAAGGAGAACGAAAATTGATCTATTGTCTCACAGGAGAAATAATATACATTGACGCGCTTTCAAACACAGCCGTTATTGATTGCGCAGGCGTTGGCTATAAGCTGACGGTCACCGGAACAACGCTGAGCTATCTCAGCGCTTGCCCAAAAAACGAAAAGGTTCGCGTTTTCACCTATATGGCTGTGAGAGAAGACGCTGTTGAGCTTTTCGGTTTCAGAAATCCAGAAGAGCTTGCCACATTTAAAATTCTTATATCAGTTTCAGGCGTTGGCCCCAAAGCTGCTATCGCTATCCTCACAGTTCTTTCCCCTGAGGCACTGGCAATGGCTGTTTCTTCAGGAGACGTGAAGGCTATATGTCAGGCGCAAGGCGTTGGCAAAAGAATTGCCGAGCGAATCGTTCTTGAACTCAAGGACAAGCTTGCAAAGAATATGCCCGACTTAGACACAAGCTCCTCTGCCGTTTCTTCGTCTGCCGCAGCAAAAGGCTCGCTGGCTGATGCCAGAGATGCTTTGCTTGTTCTTGGATACACAAGAGGCGAAATCGACGCCGCTCTTAAAGGCATTGACAAAACTATGGAAACAGAAGATATCATCCGCTCTGCCCTTGGCAGACTGATGAAATAAAGGAGGTAGATCAAAGTGAACAGCTTCGTTGAAGAATTTAACTTTGAGGACAGAATCCTTGAAACCTCCTACCGGGAAGAAGATGCTGAAACGGAAGTCAGCCTTCGCCCCGAGTCCATCTCCGAATACATCGGTCAGGAAAAAGCAAAGGAGATCATGCAGATATATATTGATGCTGCAAAAATGAGAGGTGAACCTCTTGACCACGTGCTTCTTTACGGTCCTCCCGGCCTTGGAAAAACAACCCTTTCGAATATTCTTGCAAACGAGCTTGGAGTTAATCTGAGAATAACAAGCGGACCTGCAATAGAAAAGCAGGGAGACCTCGCCGCCCTTCTTACAAACCTTGGGAAAGGCGACGTGCTCTTTATTGACGAGATCCATCGCCTTAACCGCAACATTGAAGAAATACTTTATCCCGCAATGGAGGACTTTGCACTTGATATCATCATCGGCAAAGGCCCCGCTGCAAGAAGCATTCGCCTTCCTCTGCAGAAATTCACCCTTATTGGCGCAACCACTCGCGCAGGACAGCTTACCACACCTCTGCGAGACCGCTTCGGCGTTCTTATCCGCCTTGAGCTTTATACTCCCGAGGAGCTTGCAACCATAGTTAAGAGAAGCGCAAGCATACTTGAGGTTCCCATAACTGAAGACGGTGCTCTCGAAATTGCTTCAAGGGCAAGGGGCACGCCGCGTATTGCAAACAGACTGCTAAAAAGAGTTCGTGACTACGCAATGGTCAAGTGTGACGGAACAATAAGCCTTGAGGCAGCGCAGGCGGCACTTAACATGCTTGAAATAGACGAACTGGGTCTTGATAATACTGACAGAAGATTGCTTGAAACTATCATCTCCTTCTATGACGGAGGTCCCGTTGGTCTTGAAACGCTTTCCGCCACAATAGGCGATAAACAGTTACGATTGAAGACGTTTATGAGCCCTATCTTATGCAGATAGGTTTCCTGTCAAGAACCCCTCGCGGCAGATGCGCAACCCGACTTGCTTATGAGCATCTGGGAATTCCCTTTACACAGGGTAGCCGCACAAAAATATCCGACAACAATGCCGAACAGCTCGGTATTGAAGATAACAACTAAGTAATAAATTTGGAGGTATATAACAATGTTCAACTCACCTAAGCTTTCTCTCACAGACCTTCTCGGCCGCGACTATACTGACGCTATTGCTCGCGCAAATGATTTTCTCGGCGTTATGAGCTATGACGAAACCATGGCTATCGCTGATGAAAAGGTTGATTTCTATCCTGAAGCAAAGCAGAAGAAAAATGACGAGCTTCTCTGCAAGGTAGGCACACAGATCATCGAGCCTAT
This sequence comes from Clostridia bacterium, assembly GCA_017623255.1. GTDB lineage: Bacteria > Bacillota > Clostridia > Oscillospirales > CAG-272 > Avispirillum. The sequence continues at coordinate 3,017 of JAGAPL010000072.1, read as the reverse complement.
GAACTCCAGTGCAGAAGGCGCTGCTACTGCTGCCTTCAAAAACGCAACAAATAAAGCTCTCTCCCCCGTTACAGGCTTTGGCAACTACCGTATCGGTGAAGACGGCAAACTCTACCTTATCGGCAAGAGCGAGCACTATCATACACCTCTCGGACACCGTTTCGACGGATACAAGCTCATTGACAACGCAAGAAAGATCGGCGTTCTCAATGCAACACATAACAATACAAGAGGACATATCACTCGTCTCATGGAAGAAAAGATCGTTGCTATGGCAAACGGTATTTCTGAAAATGATAAGGAAGCTCTTGCCCAGATCGTAAACAGCACAGAACCCAAGGTCCTCAACAGAGTTATCAACCTTGAAACAGGTTCTCTCGCTTGCGAAGCAGGTCTTAAGATGATGCTTGCCCGTTTCTACAAGCTCGATCCTACATTCCCCGCTCCCAAATACGAGGGTAAAACTCCCGTATTCTTCATTATGGGCGACCGCAAGGGCGGCATTGAAGCTAACTACCACGGCACAACTATCGTTGCTCAGACCCTCCGCGGTCTCTGGCCCCAGATCAGAGAAAAGGCTGACGAAGGCGCTCTCTACAAGGTTGTTCCCGTTACAATCAACGACCTCGCTGACTTTGAAGCTAAGATGAAGCAGTACAACTCCGGCAACTATAAGACAGCAGGCTTCAGCCATGAGATCATTCTCATGAACTACGGCGGAATCCGTCTCACAAAGGAATTCCTCCAGGGTGCATACAAGCTCTGTAAGGAATATGACACTCCCGTTATGTGTGACGAGATCCAGTCCTGCATGTGGTATAAGGGCGCATTCCTCTTCCGTCTCTACGGCCTCCAGCCCGACTTCTCCATCGTTGGTAAGGGCTTCCCCGGTGGTGAATATCCTGCATCCAAGATCATCACAACTGCTGAAATGGATACTCTTAACCAGTTCGGTGCTCTCGTTACTAACGGCCAGGAAGAACTCGCTTCTCTTGCATACCTCATCACAATGACATTTATGGAAGCTAACGGCGACTACGTTGCTGAGCTCGGCGCTCGTTTTGATAACGGTCTTAAGGCTATCGCCGAAAAGCATAGCGATAAGGTTGTTGTAGCTGAAGGTCTTGACCTTCTCGCAGCTCTTCACTTCAATACTGTTGATGAAGCTGCTCAGTTTGCAGGCAAGATGAAGGAAGCTTGCATCGACTCTTCAGTTATGCTCTATAAGGCTAACTGCGTTCCCGCACTTCTTCTTAAGCCTCCCTTCATTGCAAGCGAAGCTACAGTTGATTACATTCTCAACGTTATTGACACTCTCCTTGCATAAGGTATAAATATGTTAGTTATTGGACTTGATGTTGGCACCACAGGCACCAAAGCCGTTGTTGTAAACGAACGCGGCCAGGTGCTCTCAGGTGGCTATAAGGAATACGGACTTGTCAGCGTTTACGGCAGAGTTACCCAGAACGCAAACGACTGGTGGGATGCAGCTCAGTTTGCAATTAACGAAGCTGTTTCCAAAATTGATAATAAAGATGAGATAGTTGCTATCAGCCTTTCAACACAGGGCTCCAGTATGGTTCCCGTTGATGAGAAGGGCGAGCCCATCTATGACGTTATTACCTGGATGGACACACGCTCCAAAGCTGAGGCGGACGAGCTTTCTGCTGCCATCGGCGCTGAAAAGATCTATCGCAAATGCGGATGGCAGGTTTCACCCGTACTTGATGCGGCAAAGCTTATTTGGCTTCGCAAGAATGAAAAAGAGATCTTTGCTAAAGCAGACTGCTTTATTTCTACTCTTGAATTTATCAATATGCACCTGACAGGCAGAAAGGTTATCGACCCCACTAACGCGGCAATCCGCCAGCTTTTCAATATTGAAACAGGTGATTGGGATGATGAGCTTCTTTCAGCTGCAGGCGTTACAAGAGAACGCCTTCCCGAAGTGCTCCCTGTGGGCGCTCTGGTAGGTAATCTCACGGAGGAAGCGGCAAAGGCTCTGAATCTTTCAACAAACGTTAAGGTTTATAACGGAGCTCACGACCAGTATTGCGCATCTCTCGGAAGCGGCGCAGTTGAGGTTGGCGATATGCTTCTTGCCACAGGAACAACATGGGTTGTTCTCGGTATTACTCCAGACCTGCTTTACACTGACAGCCATATTTCCCCCGGTATCCATCCCGCAGGAGCATACGGAGCAATGGCTTCAATTGTCAGCGCAGGAAGTGCACTCAACTGGTATAAAAAGAATATCATCGGCGATAGCTTTAAAGTTATTGACGAAGAAGCAGCTAAACGCAGAGATGAGGCAAAGGATCTCTTTGTTCTTCCCTACGTTTGCGGCGCAGGATTCCCCCACGGACTTCCCGAGCTTCGCGGCTCAATGTTCGGCCTTGACGTTGGTCACGACAAATTCCATATTGCAAGAGCAACTATGGAAGGCGTTGCATTTGAAGCGGCAGGCGTGCTCAGCGAATTTGCGGCTCAGGGTATGAAGATCGACAAGCTGATGATGACAGGGGGGGCTGCAAGAAGCAAGCTGTGGAGCGAGATCGTTGGCTACGTTACAGGCTGTGATATCTACAGAATGAACGAACCTGAAACCTGCTGTGTTGGCGCGGCTATGACAGCGGCAGTGGGCGTTGGTATGTTCAGTGACTATGACGAGTGCAGAACAGCTATGGTTAAGCGCGAAAAGCTTGAATTAACTGATGATTCTGCAAGAGAATTCTACCGTGAAAAGCTCGAAAGATATAATAAGCTTGTAGCACAGGTTAAGGCTATTGAGTATTAATTAAACAACAAAAACGCTATCGGAAATCCGATAGCGTTTTTGCTTTGGTTGATTTGTGTTTACAGTCTTGCTCTAATAGTGAAGGATAGTATTCTACACTACAAGACGGCTGATAAATTATCGTTTAGAGGAATAAACCTTCCCCTCCAACTTTCCGAAGGACAGTTGTGGGAAGGGGGACATCGTTTCACTAGTTGGATGAGGAGTCTGGGCTTAGTTT
>JAGAPL010000071.1 GCA_017623255.1 Clostridia bacterium | reverse complement strand
GTAGCTAAGGCTGTTGCAGAATCCGGCGCTATCTCCATCGTTGGCGGCGGTGACTCCGTTGCAGCTGTTACAAAGCTGGGCTACAGCGACAGAATGAGCCACATCTCCACAGGCGGCGGCGCATCCCTCGAATTCCTTGAAGGCAAGGAACTTCCCGGTATAGCTGCTCTTATGGACAAGGAATAATTCATAATATCTGAAAAATTAAAAGCGGCGGGAGACCGCCGCTTAAGTTTACTAAAAAGCAATACAATACAAATATAATTAAATTTTGTAGACGACGGAAGCTTTGGAAAAAGCAACCGAGTCTACACCTTGTGGCTTTGCGAGTGTCAGAGCGTAGCGAATTGGCGCGAGACGCGAGTGAACAAAGCCTATTTGTCGAAAAAAACGTAGTTTTTTGACAGTTTTTTAAATCAAATACTATAAAAGAGGTAAACTGAAATGAACAAGGCTACTCGTAAGGCAATTATTGCCGGTAACTGGAAAATGAATATGACTCCCTCTGAAGCAACAGCTGCAGTTAAAAAGACAGCTGAGCTTGTAGCAGGCAAGGACGGATGCGAGATCGTTCTCTGCGTTCCTTTCGTTGATATCGCAGCTGCTGTTGAAGCAGCTAAGGGCACAAACGTTAAGATCGGTGCTCAGAACGTTCACTTCGAAGCAAAGGGCGCGTTCACGGGTGAAATTTCCGCTTCTATGCTCACAGAGTGTGGCGTTGAATACGTTATTATCGGTCACTCCGAAAGAAGACAGTACTTCGGCGAAACAGACGAAACTGTTAACAAGAGAACAAAGGCAGCTCTCGCAGCAGGCCTTAAGGTTCTTCTCTGCCTTGGCGAAGTTAAGGAAGAAAGACTTGCAGGCATCACAGATGAGATCGTTGCTATGCAGACAAAGCTTGACCTGGCAGGCATTTCTGCTGAGGATATGAAGAACGTTATCATCGCATACGAACCCGTTTGGGCTATCGGCACAGGTCTCACAGCTACTCCCGAGCAGGCTGATGAAACTTGCGGCGTTATCCGCGCAACTATCGCTAAGCTTTACGGCGCAGAGGTTGCAGAAGCAACAACAATCCAATACGGCGGATCTATGAACGACGCTAACGCAGCAGAGCTTCTCTCCAAGTACAACGTTGACGGCGGCCTTATCGGCGGCGCATCCCTCGTTCCCGAAAAGTTTGACGCTATCGTTACAGCTGCTAACTGATTTATTTTAATATTTAATAATTTAAAGAGGCTTCTTCGGAAGTCTCTTTTTATTTGTTTTGTCCTTTTGTTTAAAATAAGATTTTATCGTTTGCAGTTGCACCCGTGGGGAAGATAATTATCGTTTAGCTCTTTGTAGGGGAGGATAAATTATGGTTTAGCGGTATAATTGTAGCAGATACCTGTAGGGCGGCTTGCCCTACAGGTATCTAATATAGTTATTACTCTAAATTATCGTTTACCGTCCAAATCCCATACTCTCCTCCCCACCACCTAAATACTTTATATCCTCGCCTCAAACTAAAGAAATTTTACTAAATTTGCCTTAAATCCTTGACAAATACGGCTCAAATATTATAATTTACTTGTATAGTGAAATTGCTATCTCTATGAGAAGAATAGTCTGCCACAGCACTACCGGCAGATGCTAAGAAAGGAATGGAGATTATTTATGAAGAAAAAAGTTGGTATTATAGGCTTCGGCGGCATGGGCAAATGGCATGCAGGCAGCATCACAGGCGAACAGAAATTCTGCGGCCTTAAGTTCAAGGAAAGTGATGTTGTTGAGCTTGCAGGTATTTACGATATCAACCCCGAAAAAATGGAACAGGCTGTTAATTTTGGAGTTCGTACATACGAAAGCAGAGAGGCTCTCCTTGCTGATCCCGAAATCGACATCGTTGTTATCGCAACTCCTAACGACGTTCACGAAGAGATCGCTTGCGATGCGTTCAATGCAGGCAAGCACGTTATCTGCGAAAAACCCGTTACTCTCTCATGCGAATCTCTTGACAGAATGATCGCTTGCGCAGAGGCAAACGGCAGAACATTCTCAGTTCACCAGAATCGCCGCTTTGATGACTACTACGTTACAGTTAAGAACCTTGTTAAAGAAGGTAAGATCGGTGATATTATCTCTATTGAGTCAAGAGTTCAGAGCGACCACGGTATCCCCGGCGACTGGAGAAAGTTTGAAGCTCAGGGCGGTGGTATGCTTTACGACTGGGGCGTTCATATGATCGACCAGCAGCTTTGGCTTTGCGGCTACGACGTTGACAGAGTTTACGCTCACTTCGATAAGCTCACAGGCGTTGAAGTTGACGACGGATGCTACGTTGATATCTACCTCAAGAGCGGCATCGTTCTCAGAGTTGAGATCTGCACATATAACTTTATCACTCTTCCCCTTATGTATGTTCGCGGCAGAACAGGCACAATCATGGCAAACACATGGTTTGGCGGCCTTGATATGATTCGTTGCACAGACTGGGGCGACCACGACGATATTCTCCCCGTTAAAGCTGCTGCAGGCTTTACAAAGACTATGGCTCCCAGAGGAGAAAGAGCAATCGAGCGCACTCATGTTGACTATGAGATCACAGACGTTCATAACTACTATCGCAACTTCTGCGATGCCATCGACGGCAAGGATACACAGCTTGTAACTCACGAGCAGATGAAGGTTGTTATGAAGGTTATTATGGCAGCATTTGAATCTGCTAAGAACAACTGCGTTGTTAAGTTCTGATTATATCTGAAATTAAAACCTGCTGAGCTGCGGCTTGGCAGGTTTTTTCGTTATTTTTAGAAAAAAATAACTGTTATAATTTTGCAATCGTCGCAAATACTATTTTTGCAAGCCATTCAGAAAAGGAAATGAAAACACGGAAGCGTATATTTGTTTTAGCAATTACTGTATGTGCCATTTTCACCACGGTTTTTTCGTGCGCAGCCGGTGAAATCAAATTTACCGCTGCTGAAGAAAATCTCATATGCAGATTTGTCGATGCGGCATGTGGGGAGGATGCTCCCCTGGCAGCTAAAATCGGCGTTGCAAATGTTGTTCTGAAAAGACTTGCGGACAGCAATTTTCCTGACACTGTAACTGCGGTTATTTTTGAAGGAGAGTTTGAATGCGTAAAAAACGGAGAGTTGAATAAGGCTTTTTCCGCTTCAGCCGCTGTCAGCGCCTATGATGCTCTGAGGATTGCCCTCGCAGGTCACGATCCCACGGGCGGCGCAATTTATTTTGCCGAAAAAGGCGAAGGCGCAAACGAAATAAGCATTTCTTTTGAAGCAGGTCGGTTGGTTTTCGGTAAATAGAGAATGCCATCTCTCGCAAATTAGCGAGGGTTGGCATTTTCTTTTGTTTTAAATGTGAGTATATGCCTCGAAACTGTTGACATTTACCTCAATATAGTGTATAATTATGAGAAATTATTCACAAGAAAGGTATAATTATTCATATGATATGTGTATTTATAGATGGTAAAGAAGGCACGACAGGCCTGAGAATATGGGAGCGTCTTCAAGGCAGAAACGATATTGAACTTATAACCTTGCCCGAGGAAAAGCGCAAAGATCCCGCTGCAAGAAAAGAAGCAATACATTCCGCAGACACAGTTTTCCTTTGCCTTCCCGATAGCGCCGCAATGGAAGCAGTTGAATTGGCGAAGGGCAGCCGCGCAAGAATAATTGACGCTTCAACCGCCCACAGAACAAATCCCCTCTGGGATTATGGATTTGCCGAAATCTCCCATAAACAAAGGGAAAATATCGCAAACTCCGCAAGAGTTGCTAACCCCGGATGCCATGCAAGCGGATTCATTTCGCTTGTTCGCCCCCTGGTTGACAACGGTATACTTGCAAAGGACGTTTTGCTCACTTGCCACTCTGTGACAGGCTATAGCGGCGGCGGAAAAAAGATGATCGCACAGTATGAAAATGCGGGTGTTGACCTTCTTCTTTCTTCCCCCAGACAGTACGGAATAGGACAGAGCCATAAACATCTTCCCGAAATGGCAGCCCTTTCAGGTATTGAAAACGCGCCTGTATTTTCTCCCATTGTTTCGAATTTTTATTCAGGAATGGAGGTTACCGTTCCCCTTTTCGCTTCTCAGCTTTGCAAAGGCAAAACAATAGAGAATATAAAAAAGGCTTATAAGGAGCTTTATTGCGGTCCCGTTGTAAAATACGTTGAAGGCGGCGACGAAGGCGGATTTCTCTCCGCAACAAAGCTTGCAGGAAAGGATTCAATGGAGATTTCAGTTTACGGAAATGACGAGAGAATAATTCTAGTTTCAAGATACGATAATCTCGGCAAAGGCGCATCAGGCGCGGCCGTTCAGTGCTTTAATATTATGCACGGTTTAGATGAAACACTTTCTCTGGAATTGTAATTTATTTAAAAGTAACAAAAATGGCAAAATGGGCATAAAATCAGCGAATTTGGTTTGACTTTAAAACATAAATATAGTATAATATATTGAATATATATGTTTGATGGTTTAATGCCTCGAATGTTTGTCAAAAAGAGGTTGAAAATGACATTTATAAACGGCGGCGTATGCGCTGCGAAAGGCTTTAAGGCAAGCGGTATTCATTGCGGCATTCGCAAAAACAGAACAAAGAGAGATCTTGCTCTCATTGTCAGCGAAACACCTGCTGCAGCAGCTTGCACATATACAAAAAATCTCGTTAAGGGAGCTCCCTTAACTGTTACTAAAGAAAACGTTGCAAACGGATACGCTCAGGCAGTTATCTGCAACAGCGGCAACGCAAACACCTGCAATGCAAACGGTGTTGAGATCGCACGCGGAATGTGCGAGCTCGTTGAAAAAGAGATCGGCATCAAAGCAGATGACGTTGTGGTTGCTTCCACAGGCGTTATCGGTCAGCCCCTTTCTCTTGAACCTATCGCAAACGGTATGAAAGAGCTTTGCGCTGGTCTTGACTGCACAGAAAAAGCTGCCGAAGCAGCAGCTGAAGCTATTATGACAACCGATACCGTTAAAAAAGAAGTTGCTGTTGAATTTGATTGCGGCGGCGTTAAGTGCAGAATAGGCGGAATTGCTAAGGGAAGCGGAATGATCCATCCCGATATGGCAACAATGCTTGTGTTTATCACAACCGACTGCGCTATCTCTCCCGAAATGCTTCAGAAGGCGCTTAGCGCTGATATAGTTGATTCCTTCAATATGGTTTCTGTTGATGGAGATACATCAACTAACGATATGGTTTCAGTTCTTGCAAACGGCGCTGCAGGAGGAAAAATGGTTGATAGCGAAGGCGATGATTACAATGCATTCTGTCAGGCGCTTTCCATGATCACAAGAACTCTCTGCCGTATGATCGCATCCGACGGTGAAGGCGCAACAAAGCTTATTGACTGTAAGGTAAGCGGCGCGGTTTCCGTTAAAGCAGCAAAAACTGTTGCAAAGAGCGTTATCTGCTCATCACTTCTTAAGGCGGCTATGTTTGGCGCCGACGCAAACTGGGGACGAGTGCTTTGCGCTATCGGATATTCAGGAGCAGAAGTGGATATAACCAAAGTTGATGTTGATTTTCAAAGCCGGGCAGGCACCGTGGCTGTTTGCAGAAACGGCGCAGGCATAGACTTTGATGAGGACATCGCTAAAAAGGTACTTACAGAAAAAGAAATTTACATTCTTGTTGGTCTTAATGACGGCGAGGCAACAGCTGAGGCTTGGGGCTGCGACCTGACTTATGACTATGTTAAAATCAACGGAGATTACAGAACATGACATCAATACCCGAAAAGAAGCTCAGTGCTGCCCTCACAAGTGAGGTGCTTACACAGGCGCTGCCTAATATTCAGGAATATAAGGACAAGATCATCGTTATCAAGTACGGCGGAAACGCTATGATCAACGAAGATCTCAAGGACGCCGTTATGGGTGACATCGTCCTTTTGTCCGCTATTGGCATCAAGGTCGTTCTTGTGCATGGCGGCGGTCCCGAAATCACTGATATGCTTCGCAGGGTTGGCAAAAAGAGTGAGTTTGTAAACGGTCTCCGAGTAACAGACAAAGAAACTGTTGATATCGTTCAGATGGTTCTGGCAGGCAAGGTTAATAAGAGCCTTGTTTCACTTATAGGCCAGAAGGGCGGCCGAGCTATCGGCCTTTGCGGTATTGACGGCGGAATGATCAAAGCTGAGTGCGCAAATGCAGAGCTCGGTTTTGTAGGCAATATAACAGAAATCGACACATCCCCTATTCTTGACGTTCTTGAGAAGGGGTATATTCCCGTTGTTTCAACAGTTGGTTGCGATAACGAAGGCAATGCGTATAATATCAACGCTGACACAGCAGCCGCAAGAATTGCAGGCGCTATGGATACAGAGTCGCTCATTATTATGACCGACACTCAGGGCGTTCTCAGAGATAAGGACGACCCCTCAACTTTAATATCTAAAATATATGTTTCCGATACTCTGCGACTGGAGAACGAAGGCATCATTTGCGGCGGTATGATCCCCAAGGTCAATTGCTGTAAAGAGGCGATACGCCGAGGTGTTAAGAAGGTCTTTGTCATTGACGGCAGGGTTCCTCATTCTATTCTTATTGAAATTATGACAGATGAAGGTCTGGGAACGATGTTTGTCCGCGGTTAACGCGGCATATTCAAACTGCACCCGGATCGGATGCAGTTTTGTTTGTATATTAAGGCTTCTCCTTGAGGAGAAGCTGTCACGTCTTACGTAGTAGACGTGACTGATGAGGTGTTAAATGAATGAAACTCACAACTCTAAGTTAACAGAAAACTCCCAAACGCTTCGAACCAATATGACACCGCAGGAAAAACATATTTGGTATGATTTTCTCAAACATCTGCCTGTGACAGTTCATCGCCAAAAGGTTATAGAAAACTATATTGTGGATTTCTATATAGCATCAGCAAAAATTGTTGTAGAAATTGATGGTGCTCAGCATTATAAGGAAGATGGCAAAAAGGCTGATAAAGAACGTGATGCACGGTTGGGTGAACTGGGAATTACAGTTTTAAGATATACAAACAGAGATATAGACAGGCGCTTTAAAGGCGTTTGTTGGGATATTAAGAGACATTTAGATTTACTTTAGAAAGGACACCTCATCCCCGGCTTTGCCGTACCTTCTCCTCAAGGAGAAGGCTGAGGAAAACCAATGAATATAACAAGCATAGATAAAGAATACGTTGCCGGCACATACGGCAGATTTCCTCTTGAAATCGAGAGAGGCCACGGCGCAAAGCTGTGGGATACGGATGGCAAAGAATATATAGACCTGGGAGCAGGAATCGCAGTTAACACATTCGGATACTCAGACGACGTGTGGGCGGCTGCAGTAAAAAAACAGGTGGACAAGCTTCAGCACACGTCAAATCTATACTACACCGAACCTTGCGCCCGCCTCGCAAAACTACTTTGCGAGAAAACAGGAATGAAGAAAGTGTTCTTCTCAAACTCAGGCGCAGAAGCAAATGAATGCGCTATAAAGGTTGCAAGAAAATATGCCTTCCTTAAAAACGGCGACGAAGAAAAAAGCAATATCATAACTCTGAAAAATTCCTTCCACGGAAGAACAGTGACAACGCTGGCTGCAACAGGCCAGGATACCTTCCACACAGATTTCGGACCTTTTCCCGATGGCTTTGACTATTGCGAAGCAAATAACGTTGAACAGCTGAAAGCTATGGTGGGAACAGGCGAATTTTGCGCCATTATGATGGAAACCGTTCAGGGCGAGGGCGGAGTAAACGTTCTTACAGAAGAATTCGTAAAAACAGCCCAGTCACTTTGCCGCGAAAATGATATGCTCCTTATTTTTGATGAGGTGCAGACAGGCAACGGCAGAACAGGCAAGCTCTATTCATATATGCACTATGGCGTCCAGCCCGATGTGGTGTCCACCGCAAAGGGACTTGCAGGCGGTTTGCCTATGGGAGCAACTATGCTTTCCGAAAAGGTAGAAAACGTGCTCACTCCCGGCTCTCACGGCTCCACTTTCGGCGGAAATCCCGTGTGCGCAGCAGGAGCTATAAGCATAATAGAACGCCTTGACGATGAGCTGCTTTGCAGCGTTTGCAAAAAGGAACAGCTTATCCGCGAAAAGCTCTCAAATTGTAAAACGTTAAAGAAATCACAGGCAGAGGCCTTATGCTTGGCATCCAGTGCGAAAAGGCAGGCAGAGACGTTGCAAACGCCGCCCTTGCCGCAGGCGTGCTCGTTCTTACAGCTAAAAATAAGGTGCGCCTTGTTCCTCCGCTGAATATAAGCGAAGACGAGCTTTGCAAAGCTCTCGGAATACTTGCAGATATAATCGACTCCTGAAAGGAATAAACCCGGATGAAACATCTTATGCGACTTTCCACTTTTTCCGAAAAGGAAATTCTGGAGATCCTTAACATTGCAGACCAGCTCAAATTTGAGCGAAAAAATAATATAAAGCATAAATTGCTCAAGGGAAAAACCCTTGGAATGTTTATGAACAACTCAGCCTCCAGCACAAGAGCTTCTTTTGAGGTTGGTATGTACGACCTTGGCGGACACGCGCTTCTCCTTTCCGATAAAGGAATTTCCGAAGGCAAATGGGATAATATTTCCGACTTTGCCGCAGTTCTCACAAGATTTGTGGACGGAATCGCAGTTCGCACAGATAACCACGAGGATGCAGAGGCTTTTGCTGAGGGAAGCATCGTTCCCGTTATCAACACAAAGAGCGATAAGGTCAATCCCTGCCAGGCTCTTGCAGATCTGATGACTATCAGAGAAAGAAAAGGTTCATTTAAAGGCAGAAAGCTTTGCTGCGTTGGCAGCGGATCTTCTGTAAACTCCATTATAGTGGGAGCAATAAAGATGGGGATGGCAGTTTGCGTTGCCACTCCGGAAAATCATAAGCCCGATGCTGAAATAATGCAGTGGGCACAGGAAAACGGCGAGTTTTCCTGCACAGATAACGTGACAGAAGCTGCAAAAGATGCAGATGTTATATATATCGAAGCTTGGTCAAAGGGCGAAGCTAAGGGATATACGGTTGATAAAACCGTAATGGAAGCAGCAAAGGATGATGCTATCCTTCTGCACTGCTTGCCCATCCATCGCGGCGAAGAAATAACAGAGGATGTTCTGGAGAAACATCAGAACGTTATTTACGATCAGGCCGAAAACAGAATGCACGCAGAAAAAGCGGTTCTTGTGAAGCTTCTTGGCAATAATAAAAAATAATAAACGAACATACAGTCAGAAAGGTGTGGTTAAACCAAATGAAAAAAGCTTATCTAATTCTTGAAGGCGGCCGCATATTCGAAGGATATGGTTTCGGTGCAGAAACAGCGTCCTGCGGCGAGCTTGTTTTCAACACAAGTGTTGTGGGATATCTTGAAGCGATCACCGAGCCTGCATATCGCGGACAAATCCTCTTGCAAACCTTCCCTCTTATCGGAAACTACGGAGTTATCCCTTCCGATTTCAACGGAGAATGCACAATTTCAGGCTATGTTGTTCGTGAGTGGTGCGATAATCCCTCCAACTTTCGCTGCGAAGGCAATCTTGATGACTATCTAAAGTCCGTTGGTGTTCCCGGTATCTGGGGTGTTGACACAAGAGAGCTGACACGCCTTATCCGCGAAAACGGAGAAATGAAAGCGATGATCGCTCCCGAAGTTCCGGCTGACTTCAGCATTCTTGAAAGCTACAAAGCAGTTGATCTCGTTGCAAGCGTTTCCACAAAGGAAAAGAAGGTTTACGAAGCAAAGGGAGAAAAGAAATATAGCGTAACTCTTGTAGACTACGGCACAAGAAAGGCTGTTATTGAAGATCTTACAAAGCTGGGATGCGAAGTGACAGTTGTTCCTTATAACACAAAGGCAGCTGATATACTCGCTGCAAATCCCGACGCGGTGATTCTCTCCGAGGGCCCCGGCGATCCCAAAGCAAATCCCGAAGCAATTGAAGAGATCAAGGCGCTCCTTGGCAAAACAGTTATCTTTGGTATCGGTCTTGGCCATCAGATGCTTGCTCTTGCAAACGGCTGCGACACATATAAAATGAACCACGGCCACAGAGGCGGCAACCAGCCTGTTAGTGAGAAATTCGGAACTCACACATGGATCACAACTCAGAATCACAGCTACGCTGTTGACAGCACTTCCGTTAAGGCTCCCGCCGTTGTGACAATGGAAAATACAAACGATAAAACCTGCGAGGGAATTGAATACGAAGGCCTCAAAGCTTTCTCCGTTCAGTTCGCCCCCGAAACAGCTTGGGTTCCTCTCACACCCAACGCTCTCTATGAAAAACTGATCAATCTTATGGAGGAGAACTAATATGCCGCTTGATAAAAGTATAAAGAAAGTTCTGATGATAGGCTCAGGTCCTATCGTTATCGGCCAGGCTGCCGAGTTTGACTACGCAGGCGCGCAGGCTTGCCGCGTTCTTAAGAACGCAGGAGTGAACGTAGTTCTCGTAAACTCCAACCCTGCAACTATTATGACAGATAACGCTCTCGCAGATGAAATCTACCTTGAGCCCCTCACAGCAGAGACAATCAAGAGAATCATCGAAAAAGAGCGCCCCGACAGTATGCTTGCAGGACTTGGCGGACAGACAGGTCTGACAATTGCAATGCAGCTTTCCAAGGAAGGCTATCTTGAAAAGGCAGGCGTTCGCCTTCTCGGAACAAGCGCTGAGGCTATCGACCGCGCTGAAGACAGACAGATGTTCAAGGATACAATGGCAGAAATCGGCCAGCCTGTTATTCCCTCCGACATCTCCACAACTGTTGAAGGCTGTATCGAGGTTGCAAAACGCATCGGCGGATATCCCGTAATCGTTCGTCCCGCATTCACTTTGGGCGGTGGTGGCGGCGGCGTTGCTTATAATGAAGATCAGCTCCGCATTATCGCAAGAACCGGTCTCGATACATCCCCTATCACTCAGGTTCTTATTGAAAGATACATCGCAGGTTGGAAGGAAATAGAGTTTGAGGTTATGCGTGACAGCGCAAACAACTGCATCGCTATCTGCTCTATGGAAAACGTTGACCCCGTTGGCGTTCACACAGGTGACTCCATCGTTGTTGCTCCTGCAATGACACTTTCTCCCGTAGAATTCCAGATGCTGAGAAAAGCATCTCTTGATATAGTTTCCGCCCTCGGTATCGTTGGCGGATGTAACTGCCAGTTTGCTCTCAACCCCAACTCTCTTGAGTATGCGGTTATCGAGGTTAACCCCCGAGTTTCCCGTTCTTCCGCCCTTGCTTCAAAGGCAACGGGTTATCCTATCGCTAAGGTTACATCCCAGCTCGCTCTCGGATATACTCTTGACGAGATCAAGAACGAGATCACAGGCAAAACCTGCGCTTGCTTCGAACCTACAGTTGACTATTGCGTAGTAAAGTTCCCCAAGTGGCCCTTCGATAAGTTCCTTCAGAGTAGCCGTAAGCTCGGCCCTCAGATGAAGGCAACAGGCGAAGTTATGGCTATTGCTCCTTCCTTTGAAATGGCTATTATGAAAGCTGTTCGCGGAGCTGAAATTTCTGTTGACACTCTCAATATGAAGCCTAAGTCCAACCTTTCTCTCAAAGAAAGACTGGCAGCTCAGGACGACCTTCGTCTCTTCACAGTGTTCGAGGCTATAAAGAGCGGTATGTCCTTTGACGAGATCTTTGAGATCACAAAGATCGACCGTTTCTTCCTTTCCAAGCTGAAGAAGCTTGCAGATTTTGAAAACAAGATCGCAGATGAAGGCCTTTCCGATGAAGATTACTACATCGGTAAGAAGCTTGGTTATACAGACACAGCTCTTGCAAGAATTTCAGGCAGAGATCACCTGCCCGAAAGTCAGGCTGTTTATAAAATGGTTGACACCTGCGGCGCTGAGTTCGCAGCTGAAACACCTTATTTCTATTCAACATTTGATAACGAATGCGAATCCCTTTCCTTCCCCAAGAGCGGCAAGCCCGTTATTATGGTTCTTGGTTCCGGTCCTATCAGAATCGGTCAGGGTATCGAATTCGACTATTCCTCCGTTCATTGCGTTTGGACTCTTAAGGAGCTTGGCTACGATGTTGTTATCGTAAACAATAACCCCGAAACAGTTTCAACTGACTATGACACAGCTGACAGACTCTATTTTGAACCCCTTTCACCTGAAGACGTTATGGGTATCATCAAAACAGAAAAGCCTGTTGGCGTAGTTGTTGCATTCGGCGGGCAGACAGCTATCAAGCTCACAAAGTTCCTTGATGAAAACGGAATCCAGATCCTCGGCACATCTGCTGACGGTATCGACACAGCGGAAGACAGAGAACGCTTTGACGCTCTGCTTGAAGAGTTCAATATCCAGCGTCCCAAGGGTCGCGGCATCAAAACTCTCGACGAGGCTCTTGAAGCAGCAAACGATCTTGGCTATCCCGTTCTTCTCCGTCCCTCATACGTTATCGGCGGTCAGAATATGACGATCGCTCACGATGACGAAGACGTAACTCAGTATATGAACATCATCCTTTCCACAGGCATTGAAAATCCCGTGCTTGTAGATAAATATATGATGGGCACAGAGCTTGAAGTTGACGTTATCTCCGACGGACGCGATGTTCTTATCCCCGGTATTATGCAGCACGTTGAACGCGCAGGCGTACACTCCGGAGACTCCATTGCAGTTTATCCCCCCTTCAGCATCAACGATATGATGATGGAGAAAATTATAGATTGTTCCACAAAGCTTGCGCTTTCTCTCGGAACAAAGGGCCTTGTAAACATTCAGTACCTCACATATCACGGCGAGCTGTACGTTATCGAGGTTAACCCCCGCGCATCCAGAACAGTACCTTATATCAGTAAGGTAACAGGCGTTCCCATGGTAGACCTTGCAAGCCGCGTTATGACAGGTGAGGCGCTCCGCGATCTCGGCTACGGCACAGGTCTCTATAAAACTCCTCCCTATTTCGCAATCAAGGTTCCCGTATTCTCCTTCCAGAAGCTCTCCGACGTTAACTCCATTCTCGGTCCCGAAATGAAGAGTACAGGTGAAGTTCTGGGTCTTGGCAGAACAATGGCAGAATCTCTCTTCAAGGGCCTTACTTCCGCAGGCTATAATCTCCGCCTGCCCTCAGGTCAGAAGAAGCTTGGCGCTCTTATCAGCGTTGATAAGCACGACTATTTCGAGGTTGTAACTCTTGCTAAGAAGTTCTACGACCTTGGCATTGATATTTACGCAACTCCCGGCACAGCAGAAGCTATCTCTCACCTTGGCTTTGACGTTGCAGAGGTTATCGCTCCTATGAAGGACGGCAACCAGATGATGAAGCTTCTTGACACGGGCAAGATTGACTACGTTATCTACACAGGCTGCGAAGGCGACACTGTTGATAACTATAAGATCCTCAACCAGAGAGCAATTCAGCTTTCTATCGCTTGCCTCACAAGCCTTGACACAGCTAATGCATTGGCTGACATCTTCGCTTCTCACTTCAACCAGCAGAACACAGAGCTTGTTGATATCAACAATATGAGAACAACTCGCCGCAAGGTTAAGTTCGCTAAGATGGAAGGCAGCGGCAACGACTATATCTTCATTGAAAACTTCGATGGCAAGGTAACTAACCCCGAGTCTCTCTGTGTATCCCTTTGCGACAGACATTACGGCATCGGCGGTCACGGTATCGTGCTTATGGAAAAGTCCACAGTTGCAGATTGCAAGATGCGAATCTTCAACCAGGACGGTAGTGAAGGTAAGATGGCAGGTAACGCGATCCGTTGCGTTGGTAAGTATGTATACGATAACGGTCTTTGCGGCGGCAAGCGCAGAATCACAGTTGAAACTGCCAGCGGCATCAAGAACCTTCGTCTGTATACTATGAACGGCAAGGTTTCCACTGTTTCCGTTAGAATGGGCGCTGCAAGCCTCGACCCTGCAAGCCTTCCCACAACTCTTGAAGGCGATAAGATCCTTAACCGCGAGATTACAATCGGCGGCAAGGATTATAACGTAACATGCGTTTCTATGGGTAACCCCCACTGCGTAGTTCTCTGTAAGAGAGTTGATGCTATCGATATCGAAAAAGTTGGTCCTCTCTTTGAAAACAGCGAATATTTCCCTGAGAGAGTAAACACAGAATTTGTTCGTATCGTAAACGAAGGAACAATCAAGATGCGCGTTTGGGAGCGCGGTAACGGCGAAACCAAAGCTTGCGGAACAGGCGCTTGCGCTGCAGTTGTTGCTGCAGTTGAAAACGGCTTCTGTAAGAGAGACACTGAAATTACAGTTCAGGTTCCCGGCGGCGAGCTTATCGCTAAGTATAAGAGCGACGGAACTGTAACCCTCTCGGGCAACGCCCGTCTCGTATTCGAAGGCGAGATTGAGATTTAATGATTATAAACTCGGGGATGCTCTTTTAGTAAAAGAGCACCCCCGAACCCCCGAGAAACCAATAATAATAAAATAAGATATACAAACCCGATGGACACCCAAACTATTTCCTTTGTGTTTTTGGGGGTCCGGGGGGATTTTATCAAAAATCCCCCTGGGAAAAAACTATAAAATGAGGTAAATTATAATGGCTAAGCTTACATCACTTGCAAACGCAATTGGCGTTAAGGGTCCAGTTGTAACTATCGTAATGGACGGTGTTGGTATCGCTCCCGAAACAGCAGGTAACGCAGTTTACAGAGCATACACACCCACTCTTGATTCTATCATGGCAAAATATCCCATGGTTAAACTGAAGGCTCACGGCACAGCTGTTGGTCTTCCTTCCGACGACGATATGGGTAACTCCGAGGTTGGTCACAACGCTCTGGGCAGCGGTCAGGTTTTCGCTCAGGGCGCAAAGCTTGTCTCCAACTCTATTGAATCCGGCAAGATATTCCAGTCTGAATCCTGGAAGGCTTGCGTTGACGGAGTTAAAGCAAACAACGGTACACTCCATTTCCTCGGACTTTTCTCCGACGGTAACGTTCACTCTCACATTGATCACCTGAAGGCTCTTATTGCTCAGGCAAAAGCTGAAGGTATTGCAAAGGTTCGCGTTCACATCCTTCTTGACGGACGTGACGTAGGCGAAACATCCGCTCTTGACTACGTTCTTCCCTTTGAAGAATTCATCGGCGGCCTTCGCGACGACAGCTTCGATATTATGATCGCATCCGGCGGCGGCAGAATGAACATCACTATGGACCGTTACGAAGCTAACTGGGCTATGGTTGAAGCAGGCTGGAAAACTCACGTTCTCGGAGAGGGCAGACAGTTCGCATCCGCTGAAGAAGCTATCACAACTTACAGAGCTGAAACAGGCGTTATCGACCAGGATCTTCCTCCTTTCGTTATCGCAAAGGACGGCGCTCCCGTTGGCACTATTGAAGACGGCGACAGCGTTGTATTCTTTAACTTCCGCGGTGACCGTTCCATTGAAATTTCCAAGACATTTGAAGCAGGCGAAGATTTCGACAAGTTCGATCGCGTTCGCGCTCCCAAGGTTGTATACGCAGGTATGCTTGAATATGACGGCGACCTTCATATTCCTTCCCGTTATCTCGTATCTCCTCCCGAGATCACAAATACAATGGGCGAATACCTTGCTGATACAGGCGTTAACCAGTTCGCTATTTCCGAAACACAGAAGTATGGCCACGTAACATATTTCTGGAATGGTAACAAGAGTGGCAAGTTCTCCGAAGAGCTTGAAACATACGTTGAAATTCCCTCCGACGTTGTTCCCTTCGAGCAGCGCCCCTGGATGAAGTGCGCTGAGATCACAGATCGCCTTCTTGAAGAGATTGCAAGCGGCAAGTACCCATGCATCAGAGTGAACTTCCCCAACGGCGATATGGTTGGCCACACAGGTAACCTTCAGGCAACTATCTGCTCCATGGAAGCTCTTGACCTTCAGCTCGCAAGAATCCTTGCTGCTGTTGACAAGGCTCAGGGCATTGCTCTCATCACTGCTGACCACGGTAACGCTGATGAAATGTATGAAACAGATAAGAAGGGCGAGCCCAAGGCCGGTAAGGACGGCTCCTATAAGTCCAAGACAAGCCACACTCTCAATAAGGTACCTCTCATAATCTATGATAACTTCTACGCTGATAAGTACACAGTGAAGGCTGACGAAGGTAAGTTCGGTCTTTCCAACGTTGCTGCTACTGCTGTTAACTTCCTCGGCTACGAAGCTCCTTCTATGTGGGACGAATCCGTTATTGACGTTAAGTAATATATAGTAGAATTTTTGAGTGAAATTTTTTGAGAAAAAGTTTCACCCGACCTCTTTAAAACCTTTTAGCAGAAAATCCCCTATCATTCCCACCTTAGTGGTGATGATAGGGGATTTTTATGCCTATTTTACCAAGTTCAATAACGCTAAACGATAATTTGGCGCTGCACATTGTCGGATTGTTTTTATCGACCTTTTTTTGAAAAAGGTCGCGGATTATTAGGGCAGAGCCCTGATTCGCTCGTCGCAACGAGCGAAAAACCTATTACATATTGGTAATCCAAGAGGCGAAGCTTCTTGGTCGCTCTCCGCAGAGAGCGAAATCCCCCAGATAGTGTCTAGTAGTTGTTAGTTATAGCTTGACGCGCTAAACTATGATTTATTTTCCGTCCGTACTATTGTTATAATGCAGCATCCAAAGCTTCAATTTGTTCTAATTGTTCCTTGCGCAATCTCTTTAGCTCTTTTTCGGATATGGTTATACTGATGCAACTTTCGCAAACTCCCATATTGTTCAAATGTATTTCATTTAAAATACATTCGTTGTTATCCCAATATATACAGTAATCGTTATCACATATCATTAGTTATCACCTCCAATAGACTAATACATTATATAATGTATTAGTCTATATGTAAAGAGGGTAAATAAGATATTATCTAATGTATAAATAAGTTATGGAGATATATCTTATGATAAAATTAAATGTTTTG
>JAGAPL010000070.1 GCA_017623255.1 Clostridia bacterium | reverse complement strand
TGAGGAGAAAAATACTACGATCACATAAAAATGCTCTCCTCATCCGACCTCTGCACGTTCAACTTCGTTGAAGTGCTTCGGCCACCTTCTCCGCTGGAGAAGGCTTATTCTGCTAAACGATAATTTATTTCACTGCTCAACATATTTTCCTATGGTGTGGGCATAGGTGGATTCAAGATTCACAACCTCCGTGCAAAGCTCGGCCAGGCTTTCGTCGCGAGGGGGATTGTCCTTTAACATATTTCTAAGCGAAACAACTCCCATTTCAAGTCCTTTCACCATCATCTCTGCTATGTGTGAGTCGCTTGAATCAAACATTGTGTTCATCATTATGCCTGCGTCAACGGATAGCTGCTTCATCTTTGAAATGCTTTCCGCTTCTATTCCGCGCTGCTTCATCAGCTCCTCCGTTTTCTCCAGCAACGCTGTGCTCTTCATAATAACTTCCGTAAGATGTGTCAGCAACTTCTTGTTCTCAACTTTTTTCAGCACCGCCGTCGTGGATTCGGCGCTCATCTCAAGATTTCTGTGTACCTCGCAGTATAATTCTTCGTCGCTTTTTGTGATCTGCTTTGCTTCCATTTCGCAACCTTCTTCCTTCTTTTTTATCAAACTTTATTGTGCCCATATCCTTACCTTTTTACTCCTTAACTGTTGCAACTGCCCCCGAAAAGTTATATAATGATAAGGTGATATTGCATGCGTAGGTGATTAGGGGGAACTTTTTGAGGAAAAGTTTCCCCCTGAAACCCCCTCAAAACCTCTTTGCACAGGATCATTTTCCGCCCCCTCTTAATGAGGGGTGGAAAATGATTTTCTGCGAAAAGGTTTGGGGAGGGTTTGGGAGCGACCTTTCCTCAAAAGGTCCTCCCAATTATCTATACATACAACATTGCCTTATCAATATACAACTCTTCGGAGGTATGCATATGAGTTTTTTTGAACAATTCAAGGATAAGAAGGTAACGTTGCTTGGAGCGGGTGTATCCAACAAGCCGCTTGTAGCCAAACTGGCTGAGGGTGGAGCGAAGATAGAGATACGCGACAAGAAAACGCTGGAGCAGATGGGCGATGCGGCGGCAGAATTTGTGGCAGCAGGCGCAGAATTTGTCAGCGGCGAGGGTTATCTTGAGGATATAGACGGCGACTACGTATTCCGCTCCCCCGGATTTCGACCCGACATTGAGCCTCTTGTGAAGGCGCAGGAGAGAGGAGTCAAGCTCACGTCCGAAATGGAGATGTTTTTAGCAAACAGTCCCTGCCCGGTGATTGCGCTCACAGGCAGTGACGGAAAGAGCACCACCACAACTCTTGTTGCGAACATTCTCAGAGAATCGGGGCACAACTGTTTCCTTGGGGGAAACATTGGCGAGCCTCTGCTCAACAGAATTGACGCAATGAAGGAAGACGACATTGTTGCGGTTGAGCTTTCCAGCTTTCAGCTGATGACAATAGATTCCCCCATCACAGTTGCGGCAATAAAGAACATCACACCCAACCATCTTAACTGGCATACGGGAATGGACGAATACATTGCGGCAAAGGCGAAGATACTTGACGGATGCTCCGTGGCAGTTCTCAACTACGACGACGAAATTTGCAGGGGGCTTGCAGACCGTGCGGAAAATGAAGTTTTGTGGTTTTCAAGAAGCCGTTTGCCTGAAGGGCTTGACGGAGCTTTCATTGATGGCGGCGAGCTTGTGATGCGTTATAAGGGCGAAGAAACATTTATTATAAAAACAGAAGACATCCTTCTCCCCGGCGAGCACAATGCAGAAAACTATGCAACTGCGGTTGCGGCAACGTGGGGCAGAGCAACTGTTGACGCTATCAGAAAGGTGGCAAAGGAGTTTGGCGGAGTTAAGCACCGCCTTCAGCTTATTCGCCGCGATGGCGGAATCAGCTATTATAACAGCTCTATCGACTCATCTCCCACAAGAACGGCGGCGGCAATTTCCGCGCTTGATTGCCCCATAAACATAATCTGCGGAGGATATGATAAAAATATTCCCTTTGAACCCCTTGCAGATGCGCTTATTGCTCACGGGAAAATCAAAACCGTTGTTTTGACAGGGGCAACAATGGATAAAATAAAAGAGTCGCTTGTTTCCCATAAAGATTTTGAAGCAAGTAAAATAAAAATGATATGTGAGCCGGATTTCAAAGCGGCAACACTTGCGGCGGCAGGTGAAGCCCAGGCAGGAGATGCAGTTCTTCTTTCTCCCGCCTGCGCAAGCTTTGATGCTTTTGAAAACTTTGAAAAGCGCGGCGAATATTTTGCAGAAATAGTCAGAGGTTTGTAATGTTAAAAACAAAAGAGCTTATAGAGAAGCTTTGTGATATTATGTCCGTAACAGGCTATGAATATAAGGCGGCAGATGAGCTGAAAGAGCTTGTTTCACCTTATTTTGACAGCTTTTACGAGGCAGTAGGCGGCGCCTACGTGGGCGTTAAAAAGTGCGGAAGGGAAAACGCTCCCCGTCTTATGATAGACGCTCATTTTGACGAGATCGGAATGGTCGTAACCGATATTCACGAGGGCGGATATCTGTCATTTTCCCATATGGGCGGTCTTGACAGAAGAATAATGGCTGCATCCGAAGTGTATATCTACGGAAAAGAGAAGATATACGGAGTTATTTGCTCAAAGCCCCCGCATTTGCAGCAGAGGGGCGAGTTCAAAAAGCTGCAGAAGCTTGATGAAATGCTTATTGACACCGGTTATTCAAAAGAGGCGCTTGAAAAGATAGTTTCTATTGGCGACGGTATCGGTTTTTACGAAAAAACAGCATCCCTGCTTGGCAATCGTATCTGCGGTCGCAGCATGGATAACAAATGCTGCGCGGCTGCGGCGATCATTGCGGCGGCAACTCTTGAAAAAGAAAAAATGGAGTGCGATCTTTATGTAACTCTTTCTTTCAGAGAGGAAGAAAGCATGGCGGGCGGATGCGTAGGTGCGGCGTATGATATAAAGCCCGATGCAGCTATTGTAACCGACGTAACTTTTGCCCGTTTCCCCGGAGTTGACGACTACGAAAGTGTTAAAATGGGCGAGGGCCCTGCGGTTTCTCTTTCTGCTTTAACTGACAGACGTCTTACAAACAGCCTTATAAAATTGGCTGAAGGGGCTGAGATAAAGCTGCAGAGAACGGTTGATGCAACAAACACGGGCACAAACGCAACTGCGCTTTGCATGTGCGGCGACGGTATTCCCACGGCGGTAGTCAGCGTGCCCCTTTCCTGTATGCACACATACAACGAAATAATAGATTTAGGCGATATAGAAGCGGCGGCGGAAATTTTCAAGCTGGCGGCTTGCAGCGCAGAGATCTTTGCATAATTTTGAGGCGCGAAAGGTTATTATGAACAGAAAAACAGAAGGAGCGGATCTGCTTCGTGCCCTCTGCCTTGAGTTTGGACCCTCAGGCTGTGAGGACAGAGTTGCAGACCTTATAAAAGAAAATATTGAAGGCTCATATGATGAGCTTGTTCCGGATAAAATGGGCGCGGTCATCGCCCTTATCCGAGGAAACGGAAAATCCGATAAAAAGGTTATGCTCAGCGCTCATATGGACGAAATAGGCTTTATGGTGCGTGAAATTCGAGAAGACGGACTTATATGCTTTTCGTCAATGATGGGCCCCGACACAAGAATTATGGCAGGCAGAAGGGTCACTGTGGGTATGCCTGACAGGCTCAATCGCGGCGTTATTGCCATGAAGCCGGTTCATACAGTTGATCGCGGCGACAGAGACAAGGCGGCTCCCGTAGACGAGCTTTATATCGATATTGGCGCTTCTTCCAAGGAAGAGGCAGAAAAATACGTTAAGATAGGCGACTTTGGCACGTTCGAATCCGATTTCGTTCAGTTTGGCGAAAACGGCAGATTGCTTAAAGCCAAGGCTCTTGATGACCGTCTTGGATGCGCTTTGATGATAGAAACGATGCGCAAGATATATGCAAATAAGGATAAGCTTGCTTATGACGTGTATTTTGCATTCACCTGCCGCGAAGAATTGGGAATGGGCGGCGCAAGATGCGCTTCTCATAAGATCCGACCTGACTACGCTCTTGTTTTTGAGGCAACGGCGGTGGCTGATATTTATGGGGTTCCTGAAATTTCCAGAGTGGCAACTCGCGGAGAGGGTGGAGCAGTGTCCATTATTGACAAGGGCACTATATACGATAAGGAGCTTGTGGAGCTTGTTATTGGCGTAGCGCGTGAAAAGGATATACCCTGTCAGATAAAGAAATACGTTTCGGGCGGAAACGATGCAAGCCATATACAAAGAGCTGCTGACGGAGTTAAATGCGCGGCCATATCTGCTCCCTGCGGATATATCCACACAGCATCCGACGTGATTGCGGTGAGTGACTATGAGGCTATGTGTGATCTTGCTGTGGCAGTTTTGGAAAGGATTGATAAAAATGCTTAACTATCTCAGAGAATTAATAAAGATACAGTCGGTTTCCGGCTCTGAAGAAAAAATCGCTCTTTATATCAAGAGCGAAATGGAAAAATATTTTGATGATTGCAAAATTGATGCAATGGGCAATCTTATATGCCACAAGGCAGGAGAGGGCAAAAAGCTGCTTTTCTGCGCTCATATGGATGAGATCGGATTTATCGTAACAACAGTTGACGATAAGGGCTTTATTCATTTTGCTCCCATCGGTGGTATTGATTTTGTTGCAGCGGCATATTCCAAGGTGGTTTTTGCTAATGGAGTGCGCGGTATTATGGTGCCCGAGGAGGGCCTTAAGAGCGACGATTTCAAGGCTGAAAAGTTCATCGTTGATATCGGCGCAAAGGATAAAAAGCAGGCGGAACGTCTTGTTAAAACGGGAGATACGTTTGCCGTTGAGCCCTCTTATACAAGACTGAGAGGAAGCCGCATTTGCGGAAGACCTATTGACGATAAAATAGCCTGCGCTATTCTCATGGCGGCGGCAAGAGATGCAAAGAGCTTCAAAAACGATATCACCTTTGTGTTCTCCGTTCAGGAGGAGGTTGGCATTCGCGGCTCAAAGGTTGCGGCATTCAGCTGCCGTCCCGATTACGGCATTGCAATTGACGTAACGGCAACGGGCGATGGCCATGGTTCAAAGCCTATGGCAGTGTCCCTTGGCGGCGGTGCGGCAGTTAAAATAAAGGATGCAAGCGTTATTTGCGACGGCGCGCTGGTTAAAAAGATGGGCGAGATCGCAGACGACGAGGGCATCAAGTGGCAGAGAGAAGTGCTGACGGCAGGCGGAACTGACACAGCCTCTATCCAGATGGCAGCTGCAGGCTGTAAGGTTGGCGCAATTTCCGTGCCTACACGCTATATCCACACAGCAAACGAGCAGATCGACACAAACGACGCGGAGGCTTGCCTTGCGCTTGTTGTGGCATTGGCGAAAACAAAACTTGCATAAAATATGAAAAAAAGATACCACCCGAAAAAGAGTTTTACATTCTTCTTCGGGTGGTTTTGTTTTAAAGACAAACTAACGGCAGTGGTTATGACTGCTCATTGAGAGCTTTCATAATCTTTTCAACAGTTTTTTCAAGAGGTGCTCTTGAGCAATGCACCGTTATATCGGCATATTTTTCATAAAGGGGCACTCTTTCGTGGAAAACGCTTGCAAGCGTCTGTCCCGGAGCCATAACTATTCCTCTTGTGTGGATGTTTCGCACTCTGCGCTCGATTTCGTGAAGGGGCAGCTTCAGATAAACCACAGTGCCAAGGCTTTTGAGGTTTTTCATTGCGTCCTCTCCGAAAACAACGCTGCCGCCGGTTGCTATAATGCTGTTGTGGCAATCAACCTTTGCAACTGCTTCGTTTTCGATTTTTGCAAATGCGTCCTTGCCTTTTTCAGCGATAATCTTATATAATTCCTTGCCTTCCTGCTGCTGAATGAGAAGGTCGGTGTCAATAAAACTTTTCAGCAGAGTTTTTGCAAGCAGAACGCCCAGCGTGCTTTTGCCGCATCCGGGCATACCTATGAGGATGATATTGTCTTTGTTCATTAAAAGGGTCTCCTTATGATTGGCTTATCAATAGGTATTATACCGCATTCTGAGAGCAAATCAAGAGCAATTTTTTCTTCATTTTTGCAATTAAAGGCATCGGGCGTGTGAGCATCCAATCCGAGCACAACGGGGCATCCTACCTTCGCTGCCGCCTCGAAAAAGCTTTTCTTTGGATACCAACGGTTTCCCTTGATGCCAAGCAGGTTACATTCAACGGGAACATTCGCTTCTTTAGCTATTTCGCACAGTCTCAGGTGCGCCTTTTTCAGCGTTTCCTCGCTTCCGCTGTAGTTAGGAAGATCCGGGTGAGCAAGATAGGTAAAAAGTCCTGTTTTCAGCGCTTCTTCTATTTGTTCAACATATTTGTGCAGGCTTTCGTCATCACAGCCTGCGTTGCCGAGATATTTTCCGTCGTATTCATTATATGTGAAATGCTGACCGAGAATAAGATAATCGGGTTTCAGGGGAGCGATATGTTGGCATAAAGCTTCGAAATGCTTGGGATAGTATTCAACCTCAAAGCCTGTGAGGATATTCATTTTCCCTTCGAACTTTTCTTTAAGGCTTATTACAGAGTTTATATATTCCGCCGTTTCCTCAGGCTTCATTCGAAACCAGGAGTTGAATATTCCTTCAAATCCCGGCTGCGGCACGTGATCGGAAAAGCCTATTTCAAGAAATCCGTTTTCCAAAGCCGCACGGGCATATTCTTCGTCGCTTCCTCCCGCGTGATTGCAGCGGTACGTATGGGTATGGTAATTATATTTCAAGATATTGGCACTTCCTTGTCACTGGATATAATACTCGTTTGCGGTGAAATCCACAAGCTTCGTTTCGCCTGAGGCTGAAACCATATGGTAGTAGTTGTCACCCGAAAGATTGGGATCAAGGCAGAAATATGAAGAGTTTCCTGCTTTCAGTATATTGCAAAGGTGTTGCCCGTTTCTTGAAACGGCAAAGCCTTTTGCTTCGCTTCCGTCAGGTGTTTCTTCACCTTGGGGAGCGTCCGGCGCAATAACGTTTCCTTCAGGGTCGTAGGAAAGGGCAACAAGGGTGCCGATGTTTGACGCTGTAATGGTCAGCTCGCTTACGTCACAGCCGTAAAGCTGGGCGCATATATCTGTCAATTCGCCTGCCAGATCAACGTAAACTCCTGCTTCAAAGGCTCCGTCCTTGTCGTTGATGGCTCTGTAAGCGCCGACGCAGCCATTGTCTATGTACCATGTGCCGTCGGAAGAAAATGCTATATATGCGCTGAGCGCGTCTTCCTTTTCAGCAACGTAAACGGAGCAGGGAATACTCTGTATTGTTGCAACACCTTCTCCAAGAGAAACAACTGCGCCGCCCGAGAGGGCGTTTGATATGTTCTGAGCGATTGCTTCCGCGTTGGCAATGGTAACGGAGCTTTCTTCAACGGTCAGCTGTTCGGTAAAATTGTAAACCGATGTTATAACGCCGAATATTCCACGGTCAAGGGTTCCGGTAACTGTGGTGTAGTCTTCTGAAACAACAGGGTTATTGATATTTCTGTAGGCATTTATTTCTTTATATTTGCCCTCAGCCTTGTTCCAGAGCCAGAGGTTATATTTTCTTCCGTCTTCATTTTCTGTGAAGATGGTTGAAATATCGTTTGAGCCGTCGCCGTTAACGTCTTTTATATCAAGTCGCTCGATGGCGTCGGATTCTGCAGTGTTATAATCAAGCACCTGAAGAACGTCCCCGTTGCCGCTGTTGTCCCAAAGTGTTATGGTGCCTTTATCCAGAGCATATAGCAGCTTAGTTTCGCTGTCAACGTAGAAATTGCCTTCATATTCAATAGAATTGCGCCAATCTGAAGGTTTTTTCGTTTCTTCGGTGTTATGTGTGCTGTCCTTGCATCCCGCAAGAGAAAAAGCAAGCAAAACGGCAAGGAGCAGTGTCATTTTATTTTTCACTTTGGAATATCCTTTCTATATAGAGATATAAATGAAATGGGGACCTTTACGGCCCCCGATTTTCATAGTGACATTTTTCAGTTATTCAGCTTCTGACTCGCTGTCAGCTTCGTCGCAAAGTGTGCACTCGGGTGCGTAGTCTTCATCATCGAACATAGGATCGAAATCACTGCCAAAGCAATCCTGGTAGCAGGAATCGCAATCGCCGCAATCAAATGAGATCTTGAAATATTTCTTGAAGAACTTGTAGAGAACAACAAGTGCTGCAAATATGAACAGAGCAACTGCTGCGGAAATTGCAACTATCTTAAAAATACTAACGCGCTTTTCTTCGTTTTTCATATATACGGTCTCCTTTTATTCATAACTGCCTGATGCAGCTAATTTTCTATTATCAGTATATCATAAATAGTTAAAATTGCAATAGCTGATAAAATTATTTTACCCAAAAGTAACAATTTTATAAAATTTCCACAGTAAATCGCTTCTTTTTTTGATTTTTGAGGTTTGTTGGAAAAAATCAGAAAATGGCAGGCAAAAAATGGAAAAAACAGCTGAAAAATGATTTGTTAATAAAATAACAGTTGAATATTAACACAATCTTAACATTTTGTGGAAGTCGCACAAGCAGAAAAAAATCAAACAAAAATATGTTAAATATTCACAAAAAATGGCGTTACTTTTTTACATTTACAAAATCTTAATATTTCTGTAACAAAGGCAAATAGCGCAAATCAAATTTACAAAATCAAATCACGTCACTACATTTAGGGGTTGTAAAAAGGCTTAATCACAGCATTTTCTTGATAAAAGTAAAAATATTTACCCAAGCATCAACGTACCATTGGGCATATGGAAATGAAATTGTGAACAAATCCATAAAATGTAAAAAATGACAAAATTACGTATAAAATGTCAAAAAATCTAAAGAAGGGCATATGTACATATTATATGTTGGAAAACTTGACATAACAGGGGGTTCGGAGTATAATATTTGTATATATTATGGGAATAAAACAGAGTTTTGGACCCTGATCCGAGAAGCTGCTGAAAAGCGGTAAAAACGGAGGAAAATGCGTGGAAACGCAAAACATTTTTTGCAATTTATTAATAGTTGCGTAAATAATAGTCAGGAGGAATGGTACTATGAAAGAAAAGACCAAAAAGCTGATAGCGCTGATTATGGCTGCTGTGATGCTGATTGGCTCCGGATTGACGGCAGGTGCTGCAAAGGCCGACAGTACGGAAAAGGACGATCTGAAAGATCTGATCGACAGCAATGAGACTCTGCAGGCTTTGACAGAGTCAATGAACCTGATCTCTTATGAAGCGTATAAATCAAAGTACGGCTACATAGAGGATAAGGACAAAACCGATGCCGATTGGGGCGATTTTGAAACGACTGTTGACGGTGCAGATTATGACGCTGAAAAAACAGATGCTAAGGTAGAGGTTAAGGACGTAAACGGCGTTGAAGCTGTTGTAACTCCTGCTGACGGCACAGTTGCTTGGAAGTTTGATATTCCCGAAGCAGGCTGGTACACTGTAACGTTTGAATATTCTGCAGTTGATGAGTCCAAGGCAGATATCGAAAGACTGTTCAGACTCAACGGAATCATTCCCTACAGCGAAGCTCGTTACCTTTCCATGCAGAGAACATGGGTGTATGAGTTTGCGGGAGAAACAAGAGAGGATGCGTTTACAACCGATGTTCTCGGAAATGAACTTGCTCCCGATATGCATACCGTAGCTACATGGGAAAGCTACACGATGAAGGATTTCTACGGTCACTACACAAAGCCTTTGGAATTCTATATGGAAGCAGGCGAAGTGACGATTTCTCTTCAGGGTGTTCGCGAAGCGGTAGCGATCTCATCAGTAACTGTGCATTCCGTAGAGAAGGCTCGTACATATAAGGATGTTCTCGCTGAGTACGATGAAAAAGGCTACAAGCCTGCAGAATGCGAAGCGATATTAATGGAAGCTGAAATGCCCGACAGTTCAAGCTCCGTTATGATCTATCCTATCTACGACCTTTCTTCCGCTATAACAAGTCCCCAGCACGCAACACTCATTAAGAGAAACACAATCGGCGGCGACAAATGGGTCAGCCCCGGAAAGTGGATCAGATATGAGTTCAAGTGCGAGGCAACAGGTCTTTATGATATCGTAACAAGATACAGACAGGATGCTGTAAACGGTATGTACACATCCAGAAGTATTAAGATCAACGGTGAATATCCTTTTGAAGAAGCTAAGAACCTTCGCTTCGATTACAGCAGCGATTGGCAGGTAGCACCTCTTACAGACGGCTACGACTCATTCCAGTTCTACTTCGAAAAAGGTGAAACATATGTTATCGAACTTGAAGTAACTCTCGGTAATATGGCAGATATCATCCGCCGTGTTTCAGAGATCATTGATAACCTCAATGATGACTATATGTCAATTCTTAAGCTCACAGGTAACGATCCTGACGTAAACCGTGACTACGGTCTCGGACGTATCATGCCCGACGTTATCGTGAACCTGGGCGGACAAGCAATCGCACTTGAAAGTGCAGTAGACTATATTTCCGAAATGAACGGAATCAAGTCTGATAATACAGCAACACTTGAACAGGCAGCTCTTCTTGTTGAAAGAATGGCTACCGATGAAGACGAGATCGCAGCAAATCTCGGTTCCCTCAAGGAGTGGATCTCCTCCCTCGGTACATGGATGTCCAATGTATCAAGCCAGTTTGTAGAGCTTGACTATATTGTGATCCAGCCCACAGGCAGTGAGCTCCCTCAGGCAAACGCAAGCGGCTGGAAGGCTTTCCTTTATGAAATGCAGAAATTCTTCGCAAGCTTCTATGCCGACTATAACTCCATCGGAACAGAAGATTCCGGCGCAGGCGCTCTTGAAGTTTGGACATCCTCCGGTCGTGACCAGGCTCAGATCATCAAGAACCTTATTAATGAAGGTTTTGCAAAGGAAACAGGCGCTTCGGTTGAGCTTAAGCTGACAGCAGGCGGCGTTCTTCTTCAGTCAATTCTCGCAGGAGTTGGCCCTGATGTTTCCATTGACTCACAGTCACCTATGGAAATGGCAATCCGCGGAGCAATCGTTCCTCTTAATAAATTTGATACATTCGATGAAGTAATGTCAAGATTCTCTGATTCTGCAAAGATTCCGATCACACTTTACGGTGAAACATACGCGGTTCCTACAGGTCAGGTTCCTTACTTCATGTATTGCCGTAACGACATACTCAGCCAGCTTGGGCTCAGCATTCCCGAAACGTGGGATGATCTGATGTCCATGGTTCCCGTTCTCCAGTTTAACAACATGGAAATCGGTATGGCTCAGGACTTCGCTCT
Source organism: Clostridia bacterium (assembly GCA_017623255.1). Classification (GTDB taxonomy): domain Bacteria; phylum Bacillota; class Clostridia; order Oscillospirales; family CAG-272; genus Avispirillum. The sequence continues at coordinate 29,713 of JAGAPL010000070.1, read as the reverse complement.
CTTCCTCTATCAGCAGGGAGGATCCTACTGGAAAGATGAAGGTATGTCCAATAACTTTGACTCAACTCTTGCGCTTGACTCTTTCGAGTATATGTGCAATATGTTTACGCAGTATTCACTGCCTGTAAACTTCGACGCATCCAACCGTTTCAAGACAGGTGAACTTCCTGTAGTTCTTGGAAGCCTTGACCTTTATAACACACTTCAGATCTTTGCTCCTGAAATTTCAGGACTCTGGGGCTTCTACGAAATACCCGGTACATATATTGAAGAAACAGGTGAGGTTGACCATTCCTGCATCTCCTTTATATCCGGTGTAGTAATGCCCAGAGGCTGTGAAAACGAAGAACTCGCTTGGGACTTTCTGGATTGGTACTCCGATAAGGATTATCAGGTAGACTACGCTAACGAAATGGTAGCCCTCCTCGGTCCTTCAGGTAAGTCTGCTCCATCCAATATTGAAGCGATGAAAGAGCTTACATGGACAGAAAGTGAATACAAAACACTCCAGAAAGTATTTGCAGATACATTTGCTATCGAATACTATCCCGGCGACTATTTTGTAACACGTTATGTAACATTTGCATTCAACTCTGCAACAACTCAGGGCGCTGACCCCTCTGACGAACTTCTCTCCTACGTTTCTGATATCAATAAGGAAATCACAAGAAAGAGAAAAGAGTTCGATCTTATGGTTGCGGACCAGTGGGAAGCAATCAAGGCATACACAGGATTTGAAACCACAACTGAGTGGAGAGAATACTGGGCAGAAGAACGCGGCACAGACGTTAGCGATAATACAGCAATCAGAGATATCGAAGATGCTGAGTATACCTTTGTAGATTGGATGGAAGAGCACAATGTTTCTGTTGATAGCCACGAAAAGTGGGAAAAAGAAACTAACAACGGAACAACAACTCTCTCCTATAAGGAATGGACAGAGCAGTAAAAAACCTTCCTTATTATTATATAAGTAATATATAAGTAAATAAATAAATCGGGAGGAACGGCTTGGCGTTCCCGGATCGCCAGAAGCGGAACGTCGGGCCACTGCTCCTAACTAAAAATTTTAACAGGAGAAAGAAAATGTCAAAGAAAAAAGAAACTGTTGCGGTGCATAATATGAGCAAAGCACAGTGGACATGGCATCTGATGAAACAGTATAAAGCCGGATATTTTATGACAATCCCCTTTATGATTCTGTTCTTCACGTTCACTGTAATTCCCGTATTTGCATCCGTTTTCGTAGCTTTTACGGACTGGAACCTCCTTCAGACACCGAACTTCGTTGGATTCCAGAACTTTATCACACTATTCCTCAATGACGACCTTTTCATCACAGCTTTGAAGAATACAATCCTCTTTGCTGTAGTAGTAGGTCCCGGATCTTACATTATGTCTTTCGTAATTGCTTGGTTCATCAACGAGCTTGATCCCAAGGTGAGAGCATTTGTAACACTGGTATTCTATGCGCCTTCGCTTACAACAAGTGCGTTCACAATCTTCCAGTATATCTTCTCAAGTGATGCTTACGGTCTTGTGAACGGTTGGCTTATGAACTTCGGTCTGATCGACGCGCCAATCCGTTTCTTCCAGACAGAAGCTTATATCTTCCCCCTTTGTATCATCATTTCTTTGTGGATGTCACTGAACACAGGATTCCTTGCATCTATCGCAGGTCTCCAGGGTGTTGACCGCGCTCAGTACGAGGCAGCAGCGGTTGACGGCATTACAAACCGTTGGCAGGAGCTTTGGTACGTAACACTCCCCAACATGAAAGAAACTCTGATGTTCTCCGCAGTTCTTTCCATCACAGGCGCATTCGGTTTCGGTGGCATCGTAACATCTATGGCGGGCGATCCTCCTACAGGCTATGTAGGTTACACACTTACACATCACCTTGGTGAGTATTCCGGCGCTCGTATGGAATTTGGTTACGCGTCAGCTATCTCCTTCGTTCTGTTCCTTATCCAGATCGGTGCGAACATGGCGATAAACCGCGCATTGTCAAAGGTAGGTAAGTAAGATGAGTAAGAAATTAAGAACAAGACGTCATAGAGTGGTTCTTAACCGCTCATCCGGCGGTGACATGGGTATCACACTTCTGCTTCTTATCCTTGGTGTGGTAATGTTCCTGCCTCTCTACTATGTACTTATACAGTCTCTCAAGCCTCTTGATGAGCTGTTCTACTACCCCCCTAAGTTCTACGTAATTAACCCCACGTTCCAGAACTTTGCAGATTTGTTCAACCTGATGAGTGAATCTTGGGTTCCCTTCTCAAGATACATATTCAACACAGTGTATATCACATTTATGGGCACAGCAGGTAACCTTATCCTCGGTTCACTTTGTGCATATGCGCTTTCAAAGATTCCTTTCCCCGGACACGGATTCTTCTTCCAGCTGATCGTTAAGTCCCTGATGATCTCCTCTGCAGTTGCAGGCACACTCCAGTTCGTAATCCTCACAAAGCTTGGATTTATGGATAGCCAGTGGGCGATCATCCTTCCTACATGGGCTTCAACTCTCGGTCTGTATCTTATGAAGCAGTTTATCGACGCAAACATTTCAACAGAAATGCTTGAAAGTGCGCGTCTTGACGGTGCAGGCGAATTCAGAACCTTCTGGTCAATTGCAATGCCCCTTGTTAAGCCCGCTTGGCTGACACTTATCGTTCAGTCCTTCCAGGGTCTGTGGAACACAGGTGCAACAGTATTCATTCAGAGTGAAGAGCTCAAGACTCTTAACTATGCAATGAGCCAGGTTCTTTCCGCAGGTATCGTTCGTCAGGGTGCGGTTTCTGCATCAACAGTTATTATGCTGATCGTGCCTATCATCGTATTCATTGTTTCCCAGAGTAACATCATCGAAACAATGGCAACCAGTGGTATGAAAGACTAAGGAGGAGCAGAATGAAAAAAGCAATAAGAGTTTTACTCGTAGCTGTTTGTCTGCTTATGGTTTTCACTACCCCTGTGGCAGCAGCAGCCCCCTATCAGACATATACATATTCCTCAACAGGATTCGTTCTCACATCTCCCGATGCATACGTTCCCGACCAGGTAGTTGATGGCGCTATCGCGGCAGCTAACTTCGGTGACCTTCGCGATATGGTGGTTGATGAAAACGGCTATGTATATCTTGTAGACGCAACAAACGCTTGCGTTCACGTTCTCAACCAGTATTACAGACTTGTAAGAACGATCGACTCATTCGTAAATGAGCAGGGTGTTCCCGATGGCTTCAATAACCCCTCCGGTGTGTTTGTAAACGACCAGTATATCTATATCTGCGACACAGATAATAACAGAATCGTTCTCTTCAACCACGAAGGTGAGTTTGTTCAGACAGTCGGCAAGCCCGAATCAAACCTCTTTGCAGAAGGCTCCATTTATAAGCCCGTAGCTCTCGCAGTAGACTCCTACGGAAGAATGTTCATCGTATCCTCCACAACCTATGAAGGTATCATCGTAATGGGTATCGACGGCGCATTCTATGGCTTTATCGGCGCGCAGAAAGCAACAGTAACAGCATGGCAGGCGATCTGGAAGTTCATCAGCAACGGCGCTGAGGACGAAGAAACAGTAACCTCCACTGAGTATAACAACATCACAATTGATGAGGATAACTTCCTTTACGTAACAACCAACTCCATCGATGAAGCAGCTCAGCAGAATGCTATCATGGGTAAGGATAAGGGCGGCACACTTGCTCCTGTTAAGAAGCTCAATGCTTCAGGTACAGACGTTATGACACGTAACGGCTTCTATCCTCCTTCCGGTGAAGTTAAGGTTTCAACAAGCGCAACAAGCAAGATCCAGGGCGCATCCTCCATCGTTGACGCGGCTGTAGGTCCCGAGGGAACATGGTCCATCATCGACGATAAGCGTTCCAAGGTCTTCACATATGACAGCCAGGGTAACCTCCTCTTCGCTTTCGGTGATTCCGGTAGTCAGGTTGGTTCCATTTCCACAATCAAGGCTGTTGCATATAGCGGAAACGATATGCTTCTTCTTGATAAGGACAACGCAAGCTTCACTGTATACCGCAGAACAGAGTACGGCGATATCCTTATTTCCGCACTCGAAAGCCAGAACCTCCGTCTCTATGATAAGGAAGTTGAAGGCTGGACAGAAATTCTGAAGCGTAACAACAACTTTGACATCGCGTATATCGGTATCGCAAAGGCTATGTCCCGCGATGGCGACTATGAAAACGCTATGGAGTATTTCAAGGTTGCGTATGACTCTGCAGGATATTCCGATTCTTATAAGGAAGTCAGAAAAGAATGGATCTCTAAGTACTTCCTTGTAATTCCAGTAGTTATTATCGTATTCCTCGTTCTTGTTCTCAAGTTCTTCGGATACGCAGGCAAGAAGAACAAGGCAGTTGCACTCAAGGTTGGTCAGAAGAGCGTTACAGAAGAAATCATATATGCTTTCTATGTAATCTTCCATCCCTTCGATGGCTTCTGGGATCTTAAGCACGAAAAGCGCGGCTCTGTTCGCAGCGGCTTCCTTATCCTGCTTGCAACAATTCTTGCATTCTTCTATCAGACAGTTGGTACAGGCTATATCCACAACTCCAAGGAACTCACATCCGATAGCCTCTATCTCACACTTGCATCAGTTGCAGTTCCCGTAATGCTCTGGATCGTAGCAAACTGGTGTCTCACAACACTATTCGAGGGTGAAGGTAACTTTAGTGACGTATTCACAGCAACATGCTATTCGCTCACACCTCTGCCTCTCGTTATCATCCCCGGAACATTCTGCTCCAACTTCCTTGTAGCAGAAGAAGCATCCCTTGTAAGCATGCTTACAACTATCGGATTCTTCTGGGCAGGTATGCTCCTGTTCTTCGGTATGATGTCAACACATGGATATTCCTTCGGTAAGAATATCGTAACCATACTTGGTACAATCGTAGGTATGATCTTCATCATGTTCGTAGCAGTTCTGTTTACAACTCTTCTCTCTAAGATGTTTACATTTGTTTACGGTATCATTGATGAAATTCAATATCGAATGTAAGGGAAAGGAGAAAAAGAATAATGAACGCAAAAAGAATATTATCAGCACTCCTGGCCCTTTTAACAGTACTCGGTTCCATCTGCATCACAGCTTATGCATCCGCAGTTCCTGCAGCAGCAGCTTACGAGGATAAGCTCAACGACGATGGCACACCTAAGATCGATTATCTTACAAAAGAGTACAAAACAGGTTCCGCAAAGCTTAAGGATATGATCCTTATTCGTGAGCAGAACGGGTTCCAGCTTTGGTACGAGGAGTTCACAGGTGAAGTTGCACTTGTAAACCCCGAAACAGGCGAAGGCATTTTCACAAACCCCTATGACATTGCAGTTGGCAACTATGCTTCCAAGGCAACAAGACAGCAGCTTCTCTCCCAGCTTGCAGTAACATTTACATACAACGGCGTTGAGAAGACAATGTATTCTTATACAGACGCTGCTCTTTTGGGCCAGATCAATTATAAGAACATCAAAAACGGTGTTCGTGTTGAATACGCAATCGGTGAACTCCAGACCACACGTCTCGTTCCCCGTATGATCTCCAAGACTCGTTTCGAGGCTATGATCATGAACAACATCACAAACGAAAAGGACCTTGAGTATGTAATGTCCTTCTACTCCCTCAAGGACCCCGGTGATGTAAAGCTCACAGAGTCTCTCGTAAAAGAGATGCAGGCTGCATTCCCTGTAACAAAGAAGTTTGCAGTTTATGTTTGCGAAACAGATATTTCCGCAAAAGAGCTCAAGAATATTGAACAGATCATCAAGACATTCTGTCCCCTCTACACATACGAGGAAATGGAACAGGACCACAACGACTGTGACTATGTAAGCCAGGACGTTGCTCCTCCGAACTTCAAGATGGCTATCGAGTATACCATCAATGAAACAGGTCTTGAAGCAAGACTTCCCGCAAACGGTATCCGTTTCGACGAGTCAACATACACACTTAAGTCCATCACAATGCTTCCTTATATGGGTAGCGGCCGCGGCACAAACGAAGGCTATTCTCTCATTCCCGACGGTAGCGGTACACTTATCCGCTTCGAAGACGTTGAGGGCCAGACTTATAACGTATCCGGCCAGATGTATGGCGCAGACTATGCTTACCACTCCATCTCCGGTCAGCATACAGAAACAATGACAATGCCTATCTGGGGCGTTGTTGAAACAAAGGAAACAGAAATCAAGACAGGCGTAGGCCCCACAGCTACAACTGAAAAGGTTGAAAGCAACAGAGGTTACCTGGCAATCATCACAGAAGGTGACTCAATGGCTAACCTTATGTGTGAAAACGGCGGTAAGATCCACGTATTCAATAACGTGTATCCTATGTTCTACCCCCGTCCTTCTGACTCCTATAATCTTGCAGATTCCATTTCTGTAAGCTCTAACTCTTCACTTACAGTAACATCCTCCAGAAAATATGCAGGTTCCTACAGAATCCAGTATGTTCTTCTCGGAACAGAGTTTGAAAACGGCAAGTCATATGATGCATCCTATGTAGGTATGGCTAAGGCTTATCAGGATTATCTTGAAAGCATCGGCGCAATAGAGCAGCTTAAGAAGGAAGACGTTAAGGCAGATATGCCTCTCTACATCGAAACCTTCGGTGCAATCCAGACAACAGACCGTGTAATGAGCTTCCCCGTAACAGTAGATACAGAGCTCACAACCTTTGAAGACGTTAAGACAATGTATAACGAGCTTTCTGAAAAGGGCGTTAACAATGTAAACTTCAGACTCACAGGTTACTACAACGGCGGTCTTGATAACACATATCTTGCAAAACTTAATTGGGAAAAGGTTGTAGGCGGCGAGGCAGGCTTCAAGGATCTGCTCAGCTACGCAACTGAAAAGGGCTTCGGCGTATATCCCGAATTCGACTTTGCATATCAGCGTCTCGCTGACTGGTTCGACGGCGTTTCCGAAAAGAAGCACCTCGTTAAGTCTATCGACGACAGATATATGTCCAAGAGAGAATATGACGCTGCTATTCAGGACTTTGAAAGCGACTATGCTCTTGCAATTTCCGCAACAGTATACGATCATTTCTATGAAAAGTTCGATGCTAACTACTCCGGCTACGGCGCTCAGGGCGTTTCCGTTTCAACACTCGGTACAGACCTGAACTCCGACTTTGACGATGATGAGCCTTTCAACCGTGAGGACTCCAAGGCTGCTACAGTTGAGATGCTCAGCAAGCTTGACGAAAAGTACAGCGTTATGGTAAACGGCGGTAACTCTTATGCTGTTCCTTATGCTGATCACATCATCGACATCGCAACAGACTCCAGTAACCTTCTCAAAGCAAGTGAAACAGTTCCTTTCGTAACAATGGTTCTCCACGGATATACAAACTATTCCGGCAGCGCTATCAATATGGAAGGTGACGTTCAGAAGACACTTCTTAAGGCAATTGAAACAGGTTCTTCTCTCTACTTCACACTTTGCTACCAGAACACAACAGCTCTTAAGGAATCCGATGAGTACAATAAGTACTACTCCGTATCCTACGACATCTGGAAGGATGATATGGTTGAGTATTACGAGCTCATCAATGAGGCTCTTGCTGATGTTCAGACAGCTAAGGTTGTAGATCACCAGTTTATGAACGGTAAGTTCGATGCTGATGAAGGCGTTAGCGAAGATGCAGGTTACGTAGTAGAAAGCGGCTCTATCGTAGGCGTTGAATACGAAAACGGCACAAAGTTCATTGTAAACTATAACTCCTTCCCTGTAGTAGTAACTGCAGAAGAAGGCGAAACATACGAAGTTGGCGCGCTCGACTTCGTTAAAATCAAAGGTTGAAAGGAGGAAGCTTAAATGTTACGTAAAAAAAGTGATAAAGAACTTGGCGTAGTTAAGAAGAAGAGTAAAGGCGCTTCTTTGCAGGCTAAAAAGTCTAAGGCAGGTTGGTTCTTCATAGCTCCTTTCCTCCTGGGATTTATTCTGATCTATCTCCCCATTATTGCAGACTCAATCAAATATAGCTTCCACGAGATCAAAGTTATCAGCGGTGGTGGTTATGACCTTATCTGGGTTGGTCTTGCAAACTATAAAACAGCACTTTTCTCCGAAGAATATATCACAGCGCTCACAAACGGTATCACAAGCCTTATCGTAGATATTCCTACGATCCTCTTGTTCTCACTGTTCATCGCTATTCTTCTTAACCAGAAGATGATCGGCCGTGCAGCGTTCAGAGCAATATTCTTCATCCCTGTTATTCTTTCAACAGGTCTTATCGCAGATATCGACGCCGGCAACGCCCTCACAAATATGATGGGCCAGGAAGGCGGAGCTATCGACACAGGCGCAGGAACAAATGCAGCAGCGGAAATCGTTTCCGCAGCTGACCTGCAGAATCTGTTCAACAATATGATCGTAGGTAGCGAGCTTGCAACATACGTAACCGATATGGTAAACAATATCTTTGATATCGTAAACCGCTCCGGTGTACAGATGCTCATCTTCCTCTCAGGTCTCCAGGGTATCTCCCCTGCAATTTATGAGTCCTGCCAGATCGAAGGCGCTTCCGCTTGGGAAACATTCTGGAAGATCACACTTCCTATGATCTCACCTATGATCCTTGTAAACGCAGTTTACACAATCATCGACTCGTTCACATCTGAAAGCAACGAAGTTATGAACTATATTGCAGAAGTTTATGCAACGCCCGGTTCCGGTAACGTTCTTTCTTCCGCAATGTCCTGGATGTACTTCCTGATCGTAATTCTCATAGTTGCGATCGTTGCAGGTATATTCAGTTCCGTAGTATTCTATCAGAGAAGAGACTAAGAGAGGAGGTACGATAAAATGACAAATCAGGCAACAAATGCTCCCAAGATCAAAAAAGAGAGCAAGAACAAGATTAAAGTTGAATTCGATCGTACACCCCTTCTGGAGAGACTGAAGGCTAAGTTCCTTAACATGTACACAGTTAAGAATATAGTTTGGTTCCTTTTCAGATTCCTTCTCCTCCTCGGTGTAGCGTACGTAATTCTGTTCCCCTTCTATTCAAAGATCGCGTCCTCCTTCATGAGCGCGCAGGACTTTGTAGATGTAACAGTAAGACTTATTCCTAAGTATCCCACACTTGATACATACAAGGCAATCATCGTAGAGAACGGTTACTTGTCCGCGCTTCTCAACACAGTTCTGCTTGCAGGCTCCTGCGCACTTATCCAGACATTCGTGTGCTGCCTCATCGCTTACGGTTTTGCGAAGTTCAAGTTCAAGTTCAACAGCGCACTCTTCCTCCTTGTAGTATTCACAATGGTAGTTCCTCATTCCACACTCAAGCTCTCCATGTTTATGGAATTCAGATATTTCGATATTCTCGGAATTATGAACTTCCTTGGCGGTGGTGTTGTGGATAAGATAGCAATCTTTGAGGACACATCCATGAACCTGCTCAACTCCTACTGGCCTCTCTGGATCCTGTCTGCAACCGGTCTTGCATTTAAGAACGGTCTGTACATCTTCCTTCTGAGACAGTTCTTCAAGGGCGTTCCTGATGAGCTTGAAGAATCCGCTTATGTTGACGGCGCAGGCGTTCTGAGAACATTCGTGCAGATCATTCTTCCTTTGTCAGTTCCTATGCTTATCACAGTATTTATGTTTGCATTCTCCTGGCAGTGGACAGATAACTTCTACACAGAAACATTCTTCACAACAACCGGCCCCACACTGATGCCCGATATCGTTGCTATCCCCACAGGACTCAACGTAACAGGCGCGGCTTCCAGCCTCTACACAGCTGCAATCACAAACACTTGCGGCCTTATGATCATCCTTCCTCTCGTACTTATCTATGCATTCGCACAGAAGTACATTGTACAGGGTATCGAGCGCTCCGGTATCACAGGTTAATAAATCAAATAAAAAGGCTACTCGAAAGAGTGGCCTTTTTTATTGGTATGCCTTATTTAAATTAGTAGACAAAACCAAAATAATGTTGTATAAATCTATGAAAAACTGATTTTTTGTGTTACAATACAAATGAGGTGAGAAAATGAAGAAACCTACACAAAGAGAAACTAATCCATTTAAATACAGCGATTCAAATAAAAGATATCACACTTTTGATTATTATATGAAACAACGCTTTGGGGGAAAATGCGCAAGGATATCCCTTGACGCAGGCTTCTCCTGCCCCAATAAAGACGGAACTAAAAGCCACGGCGGATGTATATTCTGCTATGGAGGCTCAAGCGGGGCAGCGTTGGCGGAAACGCTCAGAGAACAGTATGAGAAGGGGATAGACGTGATGCAGCGTAAGTGGCAGGTAAGCCGCTTCGTTCCGTATTTACAGGCTAACACCAACACATATGCCCCTAAGGACGTGCTCAGGCGCGTTTATAGCGAGGTGGAGTCTTTCCCCGATGCAGTTATGGTGGCAATAGCAACGAGGGCAGACTGCCTTGATAACGGCGTTGTAGAGCTTATAAGAGAGCTCTCTGATAGCATACCCGTCATAGTTGAATTGGGGCTACAGAGCGTTTATGATGAAACGGCGGCAAGAATAAACCGAGGCCATACGTACGCTGAGTTTCTTGAGGGATACAACAAATTGCGCAACGCAGGCGGAGATATAAAGATCTGCGTGCACCTCATAAACGGCTTGCCCGGTGAAACGGAAGAGATGATGATAAATTCCGCTAAAACCGTAGCAGCCCTCAAACCTGATATGGTGAAGCTTCATTCCTTGCATATTCTGGAAGATACAGAGCTTTGCCGTATGTATGAAAACGGCGAATATGAACCTTATGACCGACAGAAATACATTGAAACCGTTTGTGATCAGCTGGAATTTTTTGCGCCCGAAACAGTTATAGCCAGAATAACGGGCGATGCGCCGGATGATATCCTTCGCGCTCCTCTTTGGTGCCGAAGAAAAACCGCAGTTTCAAACGATATTGATAAATTGCTTGTGGAAAGAGATAGTTATCAGGGGAAAAAGCACATATAATTCCGTATCGGAATTATATGTGCTTTTCTCTGTTTAATAAATGTTAATAAATAAATTTATAAATATTCATAAGTTCACAGTTTATACGATATATGGTAATAGAATATTTACAAACAAAGCGCTAAAATGGCGAAATTTTCTTGAAAAAGCGATTTTTCTATGATATAATTATCACAGAGGTAAAAAATGACCTTAACAACCAACCCCGTGGAGGAACTTTTATGAAGTATGGCACCAGATGGGTCATCAGCGATAAGAAAAAAGACGAGTATATCAACAATTTGCTTCCTCATCTGTCAACTCTCAGAGCAAGAGTAGGCGTTTCTCAGGATGAGCTGGCAGGTCTCGTAGGTATTTCACGTCAGACCTATTGCCTAACAGAATCGGGAAGCCGTTCTATTTCCTGGAACACCTTCCTTTCAATCATTATGTTTTATGACTATAACAGCCGCACACACGACCTTATCAGAAGCATCGGCGCGTTCCCTGAGGATCTGTTCTATCAGTTCAATCTCGGAATGGCAAGCAATGAGCCTCTTGATAAAGCAGGAGAAAATCTTGGCGTTGGCGAAATGCTTGATGAGCTTGATGAAGCGGGAAAAAGAGCAGTGAAAGCTGCAGTTGTGGCAGAATATGCCCGTTGTAAGAGTATGTCTTCCGCAGAGATGATAAGCACTCTGTCGGAGATAATCAATAAATAATCTTCCATAAGAAGGGGAGGGGGTTGTCGGAGCCCTCTCTCTTTTCGTTTATTTGTAAAAAAATCAGTTTTTTTGCAGAAAAAGAACTATTTTTCACTAAAAATGAGGCATAATAAGTTAAAAATCTATAAAAAAGTGATTCTTTGGTTTGCGAATTTTCAAAAATGCTCAATTTTTGCTTAATTTTGCTCATTTTTGAGCGTTTTTTGCTCATTTTTGCTCGTTTTTGAGCAAAAAATGAATTTTAAACAATTGACATAAGAAAATATCTGTGATACAATAAAAATACAAATTAACGGGAAATGGTACAAGAAATGGATAAGAAAATATTGAAGATGGCAGCAGAGGTTATGCGTGAGCTTTCCCTCAACGAAATCAGCATAAAAGACGGCGAAACAGAAATCGTTATGAAACGCGATTCTGCTCCTGTTTCTGCGCCCAAATCTGTTCCTGCAGTGCCCGAAATGGATTTTGATGCAGATGAAATGCTCATCAAAAACGAGCTTGAACAGGATGCCAAGCTTGAAATAACAGCCCCACTGCTTGGAATTTTCCATAGTTCACCCTCCCCAAGCGATATGCCCTACGTTCAGATAGGCTCAAGAGTTAAAAAAGGTGATATACTGTGCGTTATCGAATCAATGAAGATGATGAACGAAATCCCTGCTCCATATGACGCAACGATCGTTGACGTTTGCACAAGCGACGGCAGCCTCGTTGAATACGGCCAAACCCTGTTTGTTATAACAACGGATAATTAAAGCTATGTTTGAAAAAATTCTCATTGCCAATCGCGGCGATATCGCCGTAACTATGATCCGCTCCTGTAAAGAGCTGGGAGTAAAAACAGTTGCAGTTTATTCTTCAGCCGATATGGAAAGCTTTCATGTGAATATGGCAGATGAAAGCTATTGCATCGGTCCAGCCGATCCTGCAAAGAGCTATTGCAACGTAGATGCCATCGTTTGCACCGCCTTAAACTGCGGTGCTGATGCTGTTTATGTAGGTTACGGATTCCTTTCAGAATCAGTTGAGCTTTCAGGGAAATGCAGAGAGGTGGGATTGACGTATATCGGCCCAAGCACCGAGCTGCTCACTTTTCTTGCAGACAAAGCCGCAGTTAAAGCAATGATACGCGAGCTTGCTGTTTCCACGAATGTAAACCGTTTGCACGGCGCCCCAAAGGAAATAGATATTCAGATTGTGGCAGACGGAGCAGGAAATTTGCTTGCCGTAGGGGACAGAGACAGCTCTTACGTTGATAATGCCACGAGGCTTATGGGAGAATCCCCTGCCTACGCTCTCAGCGAAAAAACACGAAAGAAGCTGTATAAGGCGGCAAAGAAAATAGCGCAGGCACTTGACTTTGTGGGAGTAGGCAGCGTCAATTTCTACGTTGACCGCGATGGAAACCATGTATTCAAGCAGTTTGTGCCAAGGCTCCAGGTGGGATGCGCGATCACAGAGGTTCAATGCAGAATAAATCTCACCAAATGGCAGGTGAGGATAGCCGCAGGCGAAAACCTTGAATTCTCCGAAGCAGAGCTTCTTGAAAATGGTTGCACATTGGGCTGCAGAATATACGCGGTCAATCCCGAAAATAATATGCCTCAAGCCGGAGAGATCAGTATTCTTCACATTCCTTGCGGACTTGGCGTGCGCATGGAAACAGCAGTTTATCAAAACTGTAAGCTTCCCGTTGAATATGAGCCAATGCTTGCCAAGCTTGTCGTGCACGCAGGCAATCGCGAGGAAGCAGTTTTAAAAATGAAAAACGCCCTTTCGGAGCTTGTCACAGAAGGGGTTATAAATAACAGCGAGCTGTTTATTGATATTTTAAACAGTGAAGATTTCCAAAGCGGTGATTACGATATCACATCATATTCAAAATTGATCAGCAAGAGGATGGACTATTGATAGGAATCGTTACAGAATCCCTCTCCTGCATGACCACTGAAGACAGAAATTTTGATAATTGTGTTATAGTTCCGGCTTATTGCGTTTGGGATAATAAGATCGTGCCGGATTCGGTGCGCGAATATCCCTACGGATCCAGAAACATCACCACGCGTTCACCCTCCGCAACAGATTATTTCAACGCATTTTGTGAGCTTTCAAAAACCACAAAAGAAATAGTCTGCTTCACCTCATCTCAAAAGATCATCCCGTCATACGAAAACGCAATGATTGCAGCCAAGGCTTGCAGATATGCCAAGGTTGAGGTGGTGGATTCGGGGGCAACGGCGGGCTCAATGCATATGCTTGTCAAGCTTTGCAGAGCTCTTGAGGGAATCGGAGTCGGATTTTCAGACATAGTCAAAATTCTAAGGCAGCAGAGGAAAAACATCGTTGCCACTTTCACATTGAAAAGTGTGCACTCTATCAAGGCGTCAAGCCGATCGGGCGCGATCAGGTTTGATTGCCCTATGCCTATACTCAATCAGCGTCCCATATTTTATTTTGAAGCCGATGGCAGTATCACTCTAAAGAAAAACGCATCGGGCAACGTGAATATGGAAAGGGAGCTGCTTGAGCCTCATAAAAAGCATTTTCCAAGGAGAATTGCGCTTTATTACAGCGACGTTACAACGCCTGTTCGCGAGCTTATCCGAGAGATCAAAGAAAGCTTCCCAGATGCCGACGTTATGAGCCGCAGGGTTTCTCACGCCATAAGAGCAAACACGGGTGAAAATCTTATTTGCATTGTCAGCCACAGTATGTGAATGTGCTTGACAAAAATATATGTCGGTGGTAAAATTCTATATTATAATAATCAGAAAATAAAGGTATTTTATAGCTTATGAAAACCAAAACCGTTAAAGGAACTAATGACTATTTGCCCGCAGATGCGGAGATAAGAGACTATCTCTCATCTGTTATAATCGAAACATATAAAAACGGCGGCTTTGAGCACATCATCACCCCTATTTTAGAGGACGCTGAAAACCTTGATAAGAGCGACGGCGGAGATAACCTTAACCTTATCTTCAAGGTGCTCAAAAGAGGTGAAAAGCTTAATCGCGCACTTCAGGCAGGTGATGCGGCTCAGCTTTCCGATATGGGCCTCAGATACGACCTGACTCTCCCCCTTTGCCGCTACTACGCCAATAACAGACAGCACCTGCCCTCACCCTTCAAGGCTATCCAGACTGACAGAGTTTACAGAGCTGAAAACTGCCAGAGAGGCCGCCTTCGTGAGTTTATTCAGTGCGATATTGACATAATCGGAAGTGATGCTCCCCAGTGCGAGATCGAGCTTATTCTCACAACTGTAAGAGCTCTTAGAAAGATCAATATCGGTTCTTTCAAGGTTAAGATCAACCACAGAGGTCTGCTCCGCAGCCTTCTCCAGTCCTTCGGCTTTGCTGAAGGTGAGCTTGACAGCGTTTGCGTTACGTTCGATAAGCTTGATAAGATCGGCAGCGCAGGCGTTTCTGCAGAGCTTGCAGAAAAAGGCTTCGATGCTGAAACAGTGGCTCGCTTCACAGAATTTTTCAGCCGCGATGCTATCACAATTGAAGACGTTTGCGCCGTGCTTGGCGAAAACGAATATGCTGATAACCTGAGATATATCATCACAAGCGTTAAGGCACTTGCCCCCACAGAGGAGATCGTGTTTGATATTTCACTTGTTCGCGGTCAGGGTTATTACACAGGCGCCGTATTCGAAGTTGAAAGCGTTGATTTCAAGGGCGCAATCGCAGGCGGTGGAAGATACGATAACCTTATCGGTAAATTCCTCGGCGAAAAGATCCCCGCTGTTGGCTTCTCCATCGGCTTTGAAAGAATTTTCGCTATTCTTAAGGATAAGGGCGAATTCACAATTCCCGGCGGAAAGAAAAAGGTTGCCGTGCTTTATGATAAGGATAACTTCGTAGAGGCTTATCAGAAGGCAGATCAGCTTCGCGGTGAATACGACGTAACTCTTCTTGAAAAGGCTAAAAAGGTTGGCAAACAGCTTGCGCGCCTTGAAGAAAGAGGCTTTGCGTTCTACTATAATAAGGAAAGAAGCGAAGAGCTTCAGAGCCTTGATGAATAATTAATCTTATCCTGTAGGGCGGCTTGCCCTCAAGCCGCCGACATATTATTTTACGTAATTTAACACGGCGGACCCAGGGCAAGCCGCCCTACTGTAACACAGCAGAAAGGAAACGATATGAGAGACGAAACACTTTGCCTGCACGCAGGCTATACACCCGGAAACACAGAACCCAGAGTTGTGCCCATCGTTCAGAGCACAACCTATACATACGACACAACTGCAGACGTTGCCGCAGTTTTTGACGAGCCCACAAAGAGCCTTATCTATTCCCGCTTCGCTAACCCCACAGTTATGG
This sequence comes from Clostridia bacterium, assembly GCA_017623255.1. Lineage (GTDB taxonomy): Bacteria > Bacillota > Clostridia > Oscillospirales > CAG-272 > Avispirillum. Next base: position 13,668 of record JAGAPL010000070.1, on the reverse strand, counting down.
CTATCGAAGCAAAAATAGCTGAGCTTGAGGGTGGCGTTGGCGCAATGTGCACCACAAGCGGTCAGGCAGCTTCTCTTATGTCCATTCTCAATATCTGCCAGGCAGGTGAGAGCATCGTTGCCTCTGCACAGATCTACGGCGGCACTATCAATCTCCTTTCCTACACGTTCAAGAAGCTGGGCATTGAGTGCATCTTCGTTGATCCCGATGCAAGCTATGAGGAGATCTGCGCAGCTATCAAGCCCAACACAAAGGCTGTTTTCGGCGAAACTATCGCTAACCCCGCTCTTTCCGTGCTTGATATTGAAAAATTTGCAAAGGCGGCGCACGATAATAATATCCCCCTTATCGTTGATAACACATTTGCAACTCCCGTTCTTTGCAAGCCTTTTGATTTCGGAGCTGATATCGTTATCCACTCCACATCTAAATATATGGACGGTCACGCTGTTCAGGTTGGCGGCGTTATCGTTGACAGCGGTAAGTTCGACTGGACAAACGGCAAGTTCCCCGAATTCACAGAGCCCGATGAATCATATCACGGTATCTGCTATACAGAAACTTACGGCAAGGCGGCTTATATCATCAAGGCGCGTATGCAGCTTATGAGAGATTTCGGTTGCTATCCTGCGGCTCATTCCGCTTTCCTTCTCAACCTTGGTCTTGAAACTCTTGCTGTTCGTATGAAGCAGTATTGCGAAAACGCTCTGGTCGTTGCAAAGTATTTCCAGAATAGCGACAAGATCGAAAGCGTAAGCTATCCCGGACTTGAAGGGGATAAGTACTACGAGCTTGCAAAGAAATATCTCAAGGGCGCATCCGGCGTTATTTCCATCGTTATCAATGGCGGCAAGGAGAAGGCTATTAAGTTTATGGACAGCCTTAAGCTTGCTTCAAACGAGGTTCACGTTGCTGATATCCGCACTTGCGTGCTCCATCCCGCAGGTGAAACCCATCGCCAGCTCACAGAAGAACAGCTGAAGGCCGCAGGCATCAATCCCGGTCTTGTTCGTTTCTCCGTTGGTCTTGAAAACGTTCAGGATATCATCGACGATATCGAACAGGCTCTTGCTCAGATCTAAGTTAATAAAAAAAGGAACAGATTGCTCTGTTCCTTTTTTATTTTATAATGATTATAATTCAAGTAGCATATGGGAGCGTCTGATGAAATCCTCATCGTCGGAAGAATTGCATATTTCAAGGGTGCCATGCTTGTCCGATGTGTTCAGCAGGTGGGTTGCCTCAAGACGTCTTTCAACCTCGCGCACTGTACCAAGCACTCCGTCAAAAATCTGAACGTTTCCGCCTAGGGCTTTGTTTATGGCGTTTGCCGCGTGAACGTAGTGAGTGCATCCAAGCACCACTGCGTCAACGTCGCTTCCGTCAGTGTAAGGGGAAAGAATGTTGTAAAGACATTTATCCATTTCCTCTCCCTCAACAACGCCTCTCTCCACAAGCTCCACAAGTCCGTGGCAGGGAACTGTGACAAACTCAGCCTTATCCGAATATTTTTCAATAAGGCGAAGAAATTTTTCGCGCATCAAGGTCAGCGGAGTTGCCATAACAACAACCTTCGGGTGCTCTGCCATCATAGCAGCAGGCTTAACTGCAGGCTCCATTCCGATTATGGGAATGTTGGCATACTTTTCCCTCACGTATTCCGCCGCTGCGCTTGTTGCCGTGTTGCAGGCGATAACGACAGCTTTTGCTCCGCAGGCACTGAGCATCCCGATATTCTCATCGGTGATGCGTTTCACCTCGTCGCCGCTTTTTTCGCCGTAGGGAGCGTTGGCAGAGTCGCCGAAATATATGTAGTTTTCATTTGGGAGCTCACGCATCAGCACCTTCAGCACGCTGAGTCCCCCAAGCCCTGAGTCGATAACGGCTATGGGCTTTTTTCTTTTTTCAATATCTTCCATAATTATGCAACTCTTTTTTCTTTTTTAGGAAAGTCGATCTGCGCCACAACGATGGCCGCAAACATTATAACACAGCCGATGGCTTCTCGCAGAGAGGGAACGTCTCCCTGAAAAACTATGCCGCCAAGCACGGCAAAAACAGATTCAAGGCTCATAAGAAGGCTTGCCATTGTTGGATTGGTCTTCTTCTGGGCAAGCACCTGAAAAGTGAATGCAACGCCTGAGCTCATAACACCGGCATAAGCAATGGAGAGCCAGCCGTCCTTTATCTGCTGCCAGGTGGGGTCTTCAAGGATGAACATAAACACCGTTGCAAGAACAGCCGCAACTGCAAGCTGGATACAGGAAAGCTTTATTCCGTCAACGTCGGAGAAAACGTCTATAACAACGATATGGAAGGCAAAAGCAATTGCGCATCCGAAAACCACCAGGTCGCTTGTGCGGAAGTTGAAACCGTCGGTTATGCAAAGCAGATAAAGACCGAATGCCGCAACCATAAGGCAGCCCCACACAACGGGACGCACTCTTTTTTTCATAAACAGACCGATGATTGGCACTATGAGCATATACATTGCAGTTATAAATCCCGCTTTGCCGCTGCCCGTTCCCATTGCCATGCCTATCTGCTGAAACATTGCAGCAACGAACATAACGCAGCCGCAGGAAACTCCTGCAATAATGGTTCTTTTATTTGAAGCCACAGTCGGCTCCTTATACGCTCCGATCTTTTTCTTTGCCCAATCGGATGCGAAAATAACGGGGAGGAGCACAACTGCGCCAAGATAGCATCTGGCAGCATAATAGGTGAAGGGGCCCATTATTTCCATACCCTCGCTTTGAGCAACGAAGGCGCAGCCCCAGATTATTGCGGCTGCCAGAAGCATAAGATTCGCTAAAAGGTTATTCTTTTTCATTTGGGGGAATTATTTTGCTCTCTTTCTCGCAGGTCTTGCCTGTGTTGTTTCGCACTGGCGATAGTCGAACTGAGGCGGCACCTTAGCTGTTGCGCGGTCAAAGTCTTCACCTGCCGCCTTTGCTCTCAGCTCAAGCATTCTGAGATACAGGTCTGTTATAATAAGCTCGCCTTCTCTGATGTCGGGAAGAACGAGTCCGCCGTCTCGATAGAAGATAGCCTCTGCCGCATCAGCATCACCAAGGTTGATATATGCCTTTGCAATATAGATCTTAACTCTGCCGATGGAGCTGACTTCTTCGGGGAATTCCTTTGAGAGAGCGATAGCCTCTTCGTTCATATCAGCCAAAACAAGCAGCTCCATTGCTTCTTTAGCGAGAGAAGCATCGTGAAGTCTCATTCTGCTTGCTTTTGCGCAAAGGGCTGCTGCCGCTGTTGCATCACCAAGGAGACGTTTGAAGTTTGCGAGAGCGTGCAGTGACCAGGGGGAAGGATTGAGCTTATATGAACGGTCAATTCTCTCGTATGCTTCCTGCAGACGATTGTTTGCAAGATATGCAACGCCAAGCTGAAGCTGAGTGTACCAGTTTGTAAGGTCGCCGCCGTCAGCCGCGCCTTCAAGCATTCCTATCCACTCGTTCTGGAGCATCCAGGAAACTATTTCATCGTTTGTGTCGTGCTCGGGCATTGTGCCGCGCTTCATGAGAGTAACCCAATCTGCCTGCTCTTCGCCAACCTCGCCAAAGTCAAGGTGCTCTGCCATCTGAGGACGACCGATCTTTGCTCTCATCATATTTTCAAGAGCACCCCAGCCGCTTCCGCGAAACATAAGCTCGCCCTTTGCCTTAGCTTTTGCCATAGGCTTTGTTGCTTCAAGCATTGCTTCAAGCTCCTCAGCTGTGATGATCTCGTCAAGGCGGGCTGCAACCTCAGCCTTTGCCTCCTGCCAATCGCCGTGAACCTTGTCGCCGTCGGCGTTCATTGCGCCGTAAGCTTCAAGCCACTCCCATGTTGTGTTGGGAGGCATGGGGAGACATTCGTACTGTGTATGGGCAAGGCCTGCCTGAATTTCGATATATCTGTCGGAGGAGCCGTCTTCCGTAAGGTATTCCTGCCAGCGGTCGCCGCCGGGGTTCTGTCCCCAGCAGAAAAGCTTTCTGCCCTTGAGACGATATGTGGATGTCTGAATAAGACCGTAGCCGTCAGCATCAAGAGCAGCTTCAAAGCGGCGCTTGAAATCGGGGATCTTATAGAAGAAGTCCATAGCTGCAGGAACGTTTATGGGATAAGTGCAGTCAGCTCCGCTGTATGTAAGCATATCCTGAAGGCTTGTTCCGTTGTCAGCCATATAAGCGCTGTCAGCATTAACAACGATTCTTGTGTCTGGAGTTTCGGGAACAGCGATATTGCTCCACCAATACATAGGAACAACGTTTGGCATAGGATTGATGATACGGTTGCGCACGTAGAGCATACGGGAGCCTTCGGGGAGGAAGAAATCCATCTGCTGAACAACGCGGCGGATTCTCTCGTATTCATACATACGGAGAACGGGAGTGCCGTCATCAAGCTCGGTTGTTGTTGTGAACATAGTGTCGCAGGTGTGAACGTTGTGGCCGAAAATGCCGCAGTTCCATTCAACGCCGCCTGAAGTCCATGCGTTTCTTATAGCAAGGTTACAGGGACGCATAACCGTGTTGCAATAAAGCAGGTCGCAATTTTTTTCTTTATCAATAAGGCTCATAAGCTTTCCACCCCATTCGGGAAGGAAGGTTGCCTTGAGATATTCGTTTTCAAGCACAACGGCGTGCATTTCGCGCTCATGGAGCTCTCTTGTGTACATATCCTGCATTTTATAAGGATAGGGAGAGGGAACATGACCGTAGCCAATGAAGAGCTCATCGTCCTCGCCCACGCCTGAGTCACCGTTGCGGTGCCAGAAGTTCAGCTTTGAAAGAGGGGGAAGAGATGATGTGCCGTTCATATCCTGGCAGGGCATCATAAATGAAATTCTGTACAATTCTGTTGCCATTTTTCAAACCGTTCCTTATTTTATATTATACAAAGTTAGTTTACCATATCCCGCACTTTTAGTCAATATCTTAGGGGAAAGCTTGGGACGGTAAATTATCGTTTAGCGGTATAATTGTGGCGGATACCTGTAGGGCGGCTTGCCCTCAAGCCGCCGTTTCATAAGGCTTAGGAATTATGTTCTCGGCGGACCCAGGGCAAGCCGCCCTACAGTCATCTAATATAGTTATTACGCTAAATTATCGTTTATATTATTCCTCTATGCTTTTTCGGTGGGGATGAAAGGGGGGAGGGACTTTTATTAAAAGTCCCTCCCCCTTATACTTATTCACTCATCCACTTATTCTGTGGGTTTAATAAATTTCCAATATGTTTTCAGGTAGTCGATGCCGCTCCAGAGAGTCATAAACACCATAAATGCGATGGTGATATATGAAAGCAGGTGCCACTCTGTGAACGCCTTGAAGGGCAGCACAACGGGCTCAAGAATAACCGTGCAGATGCACACAACCTGAGAAACAGTTTTAACTTTGCCAAGCCAGCTTGCTGCGATAACAAGGTGTTCCTGGCCTGCTGCAACAAGGCGGATGGAGGTTACGGCAAGCTCTCTGAACATAACGATTGCTGCTGCCCAAACGAACACGTCTCTCAGGTATTCATACTTAACGAGGATTGCCAGCAGGGCGCCGAAAACCATAAACTTATCAGCCAAGGGGTCCATAAACTTTCCGAAGTTAGTGATAAGGTTATATTTTCTTGCGATCTTGCCGTCAAGCATATCTGTCAGAGACGTTACAACGAAGATGCCGAAAGCAACAAGGCGGGAAACGACATCGCTTTCAAAAATAGGAGCGATCATTGCCACCATAAAAACGGGCACAAGCACGATTCTTATAAGCGTCAGCTTATTGGGCAGGTTGAGTTTCATTTTTATTTATCCTTTCACGAAAAGAGATTGATTATATAGTCTAAAACAACTGTTTCGAGAACGTCAAGCAGCAGAACCACCACTATTGGAAACGCCCACAGAAAAATGGGTTTATATTTTTCTTTGTTTACGGGGTCAGATTCGCCCGATGTGCAGAAATAATATATTCCAAGCAGGATCGCAGCCGCCGCCAGATACAAGCCTGAACAAACGGCGTACGGCAAAATTGAGCGCAGCTGCTCCCCCAGCATTATCATAATGCGATACAAAGCGAACATCCAGGTGAAGTTCAGCATCAGAAATATCACATATTTCAGACTTTTTTTATCCTTCTTTTTTTCTTCTTTTTTCACTTTCACTTTGCGAGGCATACTGCTCCTGCTCCTCTCACAGAAAGAAGGTGGCAAGCGCCTTCTCCAAGGGCTTTTTCCATAAAGCTGACAAAACCATGGGTTTCGCATTTGGGAAGGAACACCTGAATGGTGCCCGCAAATCCGCCGCCGTGAACTCTCCACGCGGCTTTTTTATCTTTAAGATAGCTTTCTGCAAGGCAAAGGGCAACGGAAATCCCCTGTTCTGCAACGTTTTTTGTTGTGTAAACGTTTTGCAGGTATTTATAGCTGGAATCGCCTGAGGCTTTTATACCATTGAGAAAGCTTTCAACGTCGCCTTTTTCAAGGGCAGCGGCAATAGCGTCCACTCTTTCGTTTTCTCCTGCGAAGTGCATTGCGCGAAGGAACGCTCTGTCACCGGCAATATTTCTTATCATTGCCGCGTTTTTAATTATTTCTTCTTTTGTGCACTGTCGGAGCACTTGGTGGCCCATAAGGCGAGCAACCGCTTTCATTTCGACAGGAACTGAAGCATAGTCCTCATTAAGATCGGCGTGGTTGCCGCCTGTGTTAATGATGCACAGCGCATAGCCTTCGCGATCAAGGTCGAAATCAAGCTTACGGATCTTAGGGGCTGTTGTGTCCTCAAAATCAATTGCGATAAATCCGCCCACGGCGCAAGCCATCTGGTCCATAAGTCCGCAGGGTTTTCCGAAATAGACGTTTTCTGCAAACTGCGCCATTTTGGCAATTTCCACGTTATCCACCTTGCCGTCGTTATAAAGGTGGTTTAAAATGTTGCCTATCATAACTTCAAAAGCGGCGGAGGAAGAAAGGCCCGAGCCTTTGAGAACGCTTGAAACCGTGCAGGCATCGAAGCCGCCGATATTCAGTTCTCTATCAGCGAAAGCCTTTTCCATTCCTGCGATAAGCGCGCCGGAGGTGAAGAATTTGCTTTCGTCGGGTGTGGCAATGGCGGAGGTGGGCACAAGGTCCTCGGGGAAGCCTTCGCTTTTAACGCAAACGATGCCGTCGTCTCTCTTTGCGGCAACAGCCACAAGCTCAAGGTTAACTGCCGCCGCCATAACCTTGCCTTTATTATGGTCGGTATGGTTTCCCGAAACCTCGGTTCTGCCGCCGACGGAGAGGAGATAAACGTCGCGATCTTCTCCGAAGCGAGCGCTGAAGCTGTCGCAGAGCTTCAGGTAATCTTCTCTTATTTTATCGGGAACAAGTGCGCAATTATTTGCCAGAGCGCTATCAAGTTCGCCTGTTTTTATCAGATTTTTCAGCTGGTTGATTTTCATTTTGATCCTCTGTAAAATTATATGGAATGTATCACATATTGTAGGGGCGGATAATATCCTCACCCGCGCGTGTATCCGTCAAAACACCACGGCTTTGGCTTCAGTGCATTTGCCCGTTTCTGTATCAACGGTGAAAATTGCGCCGTGGGCGGCTTCGTTTCCTTCTGCCGCTTCAAAAAAGATGGGGGTTTTTATAGTGAACTTATGAATAATATTCTCCGTTTTAACTCCCAATATGCCATTCATGCTGCCGGTCATTCCAAGGTCTGTTATATAGCCTGTTCCGCCCGGTAGCACGGTTGCGTCGCTTGTCTGAACGTGGGTATGGGTTCCGAAAACAACGCTGGCCTTTCCGTCAAGATATCTTGCAAGGCACATTTTTTCGCTCGTTGCCTCGGCGTGAATATCTATAACCGAAATATCGTATCTGCCCTTTTCGGCTTTAAGGATTTTTTCAGCCGTTTCAAAGGGGCTTGCCAGGCTTTCCATAAAAACGCAGCCCAGCAGGTTTATAACAAGTATGCGATACCCGTTGCAATCGGCAATGGTATATCCTTCTCCATGAACGGAGGGGGGGTAATTGGCGGGACGCAAAAGGGCCTTTTCGTCATCAAGCATATCGTAGATTTCTCTGCGCTTGAAGGTATGGTTGCCGCCTGTTATCACGTCTGCGCCGCTTTCAAGCAGGCTGTGAGCGCTATCGCGGCTCATTCCGTTGCCCGATGCGGAGTTTTCTCCGTTGACGATTATAAAATCAGCGCCAAGCTCTCTCCCAATTTTTCTCAGCTTACCACCACTGAGATATCGGCAGCCTCCGTTTCCTACAACGTCGCCCACGCACAGAATTTTTAACAGTGACATACAGATGCACCTTTCCGCTTTCTAAAACAAATTACAAAGCAAAAGGCTGCGCCACAAGTGTTGATTCACCTGTTGGGACAGCCGTTTTTGACTTTGTTATATCACTCTGGTTCTTTTCTTTCTATTATATTCAGATGAGGGGTTTACGATCTCTCTCCAATCGAGATCGCCGCGATCCAGCGCGCAAACAAGAACCTCGGCTGTTGCGATATTTGTTGCAACGGGAACATTCTGTGCATCGCACATACGCAGCAGGTTCATTTCCTCTTCAAAATAGGAGCAAGTGGGATCAGAATTGCGGAAATACAGCACAAGGTCAAGCTCGTTATATGAAACTCTTGAGCAGATCTGCTGAACTCCCCCATGTGTTCCTGGCAGAAGCTTTTCAATTTCGAGTCCGGTGGCGTCTTCGATATATTTGCCTGTAATGCTTGTTGAGCAGATATTATGCTTTGAGAGCATTCCGCAGTAAGCGATACAGAACTGAGTCATCAGTTCTTTTTTTGCGTCATCGGCGATGATAGCTATTTCCATTGTTCCCTCCAAAATTTTCTATAATGATTTTTTAGTTCTTGGTTATTTATAAAGCTGAACGCGCTTGCGGCGCAGCTTTTTGATCCCGTTGAAAACAGGAACGTCCTCACCCATCAGGCGAAGGGCAATATTATGAAAGGCTTTATCCGCGTCGCTCATTTCACCTGAGAAGGTTTTGAGCACAAGGCCCTCGTGGCTGAGCAGCAGCCCGTAATCATAGGGCACAACACCCACCAGAGGCGCGCGGGAAAGATCAATTATATCAAGCAGGCCTTTTCTCTGGTATTTTTTATTAATGGTGGACTTTGCCTCAAAGGAATTTATCACAAGGCGGATATCTCTTTTTCCAAGCTTGCTGAAGCGCGCAACTGTGCCTTCAGCTGCTCTCAGGGAGATGGGGTTATGGCTTGCCACAACAAGAATCGTGTGGGCAAGCTGCGCGGCCTCGTCGGTCAGTGCGCTGACGCCTGCTCCCGTGTCAATAACGACGTAGCGGCAATGGAGCTCCTCGGCTGCTGCCTTCACAGCTTCTATAACAGCCTTGGGAGAGATTGCGCCGTCAGCTTCATCTTCTGCCACCTTAACAGTTGCGCCTGCGGGGCAGGGAAGCAAAGCAAGTCCGTTTATATTTGTTTCGTTTTCCGTTATAACGGCGTCTTTTGCGCGGCAATTCTTTTTTGCCACGTCGCTGACCGTGTAGAGCACGCGGTCTTCAACGCCCAACAGAATATCCAGGCAGGCATTTCCAAAGTCCAGATCGCACAAAAGCACGCTCTCGCCAAGCAATGCCAAGCGGGTTGATATTCCCAAAGCTGCAGTGGATTTTCCCACACCGCCCTTGGAGGACGATATCATGATGAACTTTGTTTCCATGATTACCTCCGGAAATACCAATAGTTATGCGAAGCACCTGTTACCCGCATTTTATTAAATTATACTATATTTTTGACCAATAGTCAACTGCAAAGAACGGATTTTTTAAGTTTTTTTCGTACATTCTGACCAAAAGTATTTTGCATCCGTCGTTGACTTTTTGATGCTTTTTTGATATAATTACGTGTATTTGTCATTTTGTGTCGAGTGAGGTAGAAATGAAGAGATTTCTTTCATTTGTGATATGTATATTGCTGACGGCAAGTTTGATCCCTTCTCTTGCACCCGTTTCCGAGGCGGCTTTTGAGGGGGATGATAAAATTGTTATTGTTATTGACCCCGGTCATGGCGGCGCCAACGTGGGCACTGCAAGAAACGGAGTGGGCGAAAAGGTTAAAACCTTTGAGCTTGGCAATCTGCTCAAGCAAAAGCTGGAGGCAAACGGCAACTTTATCGTTCATATGACAAGAACAGGGGATTACGATCTTCCCCTTGCAGCCAGAGGAATATATGCAAACTCAGTCAATGCAGATTTGCTTGTGAGCCTTCATTTTGACGGAAGCACCTCAAGAGGCGACCGCGGAGTTTCAGTTATCACCTCCGTTCTTCCCGAATACCAAATGGTTGATCTGGCGAATATGGTTTGCAGCTCACTCTCTGCAAAAACAGGACTTTCCATCAAGGGCGTTATTCAGCGCAAGGACAACGCCGGCTATTATTGGAATGCTGAAAAGCAATGGGACTGCCAAGACCCTTCTCTCGGCACCCTTTCAGACTATTACGGTATCCCCACCTGGTGTGCTAAATTCGGCATTGGCTCTATTCTTATTGAGCACGGATTTTTCACAAACGACGGCGATGCTGCCATCATCTTTTCCGAGGGAATGATGGACAAAATGGCTGAGGCTGATGCTGAAGCTATTATAAATTACTACACGAACCACACTCATACATATACAAGCGACTATATTCAGGATTTCCCTTCAAACTGTATGTTCCAGGGCAAAAAGTCCATTCATTGCACCACTTGCGGCCACAGAAAGAACATCACAGATCTTGAAACAGCACCTGATAATCATTATTGGATAAACGAAAAGACCACGGCGGCATCCTGCGGGGTTGACGGCGCTATCACTCACGAATGCAGAATAACTCTCAACCTTAACGAAAAGGATGTTCCCTGTGACGAGCACAAGGAAACTATCACCATCGCGGCTCAGCCGCACACCTACGTGCAAACCGACTACCGTGAGGTTTCGCACACTGAGGACGGTTACACTCAGTATACTTGCACAAACTGCAACCACACCTTTAAGGACATCGTTAAATCTGACGGCCACAGCTGGCAGTTGGTTGAAGAGATAGAGCCCAAGTGCACACAAAAGGGTAAGAGAACATATGTCTGCAGTGTTTGCAACGAAACAAATATTGAGGATGTTGCGGCGCTTGGACATAGCATCAGCATAACGGAAACGGTTGCGGCCACCTGCACTAAGGAAGGATACACGAAATCCCGCTGCACCGCTTGCGGAGAGGAGTTTCACGAAACGCTCAAGGCTAAGGGCCACAGCTTTTCTTCAAATGCTCTCTCAAAAATCAATTGCACGGAGGACGTCACCGTAACTGAAAGATGCAGGGCTTGCGGCCTGAAAACTGAGGAAACGTTCCCTGCAACAGGGCATAGCTTTGAGGTTGAGATCTTAAAGCAGAACACCTGCACGGAGGATGGCGAAGAAAAAAGCGTTTGCTCCAAGTGCGGATATGAAGAATTGAAGGTGACAGAGAAAACAGGCCATAGCTTTATTGTTAAAGAAGAGAAAAAGGCCGACTGCACCCATAACGGATACACACTCAGCGTTTGCTCCTTGTGCGGCCTTGAGGAGAAAACAGAATCTCTGGCTATCGGCCATGAGTTTATAACAGAGATCACGGCCGAGGCTTCTATATTCACCCAGGGCGCAAAGCTGACAAGCTGCAGCCATTGCGGCGAGCAGTATCGCGAGGTGATCCCTTCCGCGTGGGATAACCCTTCAACAAAAGCTATCGTTATCGGAGTTTCTGCCGTTGTGCTTGCGGCGGCGCTGACAGTTGTGATGCTTTATCTGAAGAAGAACAGTCAGATAGAGGAAAATGAAGAATCCGAGGGCGAAATGGTTGCTGCGGCTGAGGCTATTGCTGATGAAGCTGAGGCTGAGGCGGCTGAAAATGAAGCCGACGAAACCGATGAAAGCGAAAGTTCGCAAGAAGCCGAAGAAGCATCTGAAGAAGCTGAAGCGGACGAAGCAGAAGCGGACGAAGCAGAAAACGATGATGCGCCTGAGGCAGAGCCTGAGGACGAAGCGGAAGAAAAAACTGAAGAAGAACCCGTAGAGGCGTAAAAAAAAGAGGTCGAAAGACCTCTTTTTTATGCCGGAAATCAGTCAGTTAAACTCTGTCAACGCCCAAAAGCTGATTTTTATCTTCTGCCATACGAACCATTTCCGCATCGTATTCTCTGAGCACAGCCTCCTCCAAGTCGCCTCTGAAGGATGCGTTTATGGGATGAACGATATCCCTGTATGTTTCATCGGGATTTTTCCTTGAGGGCATCACTATAAAATATTTTTCCCTTGCGTAAATAACCTTGATATCGTGAACTGCAAGCTGTTCATCAAGTGTAACGGAAGCAATGGCCTTCATGGGCCCTTCGTCAAAGGTTTTTCTGATCTTCACATCTGTGATATTCATTTTCGTTTCTCCTTTAGTGTTTTGTTTTTTTGGACAAGTTATTTTTACCCAATTAATCACGCTCATATTCACTCTGACATAATTTTGTCGGGACTTGCATTTTTTGCACTTAGTGGGTATAATGTATATATAATGAGGAAAGGGGGATTTATATGAAATCAACGGTTATTGACGCGCGCACCTTTATCAGAAAAACCAAAACGGCTGTTTCCATAATTTTCAATGATAATATAACCCTGTATTCAGCGCAGTCCTGCTATTATATAATGATATCAACGGTCCCCTTTATAATCTTGCTTCTGAGCCTTGCAAAATACGTTATTGACATTGAAACGGTGATCGCTTTTGTTCAGGCGAGAATAGACGGCCAGTTGGGCGATCTGATCGAAAATCTGCTCAATGAGGTTGTGGGAAAGACGGGCATTTCTCTCGTTTCGTTGACGGCGGTTTCTGCAATATGGGCATCCTCAAGGGGAGTCAACTCCGTTATGCGCGGCGTAACCGAGGTTTACGGCATCAGAGTGAAGGAGCATTTCCTCTTTGATATAGGCCGTTCCCTTTTATACACTTTTTGCTTTATTCTGATCATAATCGGCTCCCTTGTGGCGCTGGTTTTCGGAAGATCCATAGCAATAGCCCTGAGGGAAAGCGTGCCCTTGGTATATGCGATTTTTGAAGCGGTGGACACGTACAGCACTATTGCTTTGTTTGTGGTTTTCACATTGTTCTTTGCCCTTGTTTATAACACGTCGTCAAAGAAAGGGTGCCGCACCTCAAAAGAGGAGTATAAAGTCCTTTCAGAAAATATCCCTTGCGGATTTTGGGCGCAGATCCCAGGCGCGCTGTTTTCAGCTGCAGGCTGGTTGCTGTTCTCATACTTGTTCTCGCTTTATATCGGCTATTTCCCCAATTTGTCCTATATTTATGGCAGCATTGCCGCGGTTGTGGTGCTGATGTTGTGGCTCTATGCTTGTATGATAATCCTTCTTCTCGGAGCAGAGATCAATAAATTTATTCTTATAATCAGAAAACAGTTTGGAAAGAAAAAAGGCAGCTGAGGCTGCCTTTTTTTGTGGAGTTTTCAGTATTTGAAGGTGAACGGGAATTTAGCACCTTATCCGTAGGGACCGACGTCCCCGGCGGTCCGTAAACGATTGTTGTTGAATATCAATATATGTTAGCGACGAGGAAAAGGAATCTTCGATGTACCATTAATAATTGTAACCGTTTTTTATAATGTCTG
>JAGAPL010000069.1 GCA_017623255.1 Clostridia bacterium | reverse complement strand
CCCGGTATCGGCGGTCAGACAGGTCTTAACCTTGCTATGCAGCTTGAGAAAAAAGGTGTTCTTAAAGAGTGTAATGTTGAACTTCTCGGTACTTCAAGTGCATCTATTGAACGTGCAGAGGACCGTGAAATGTTCAAAGAACTTTGCGAATCCATAGGAGAACCCGTTATTCCTTCAGAAATTACTTATTCATTGGAGGAGGCAATAGCCGCGGCAAACCGTATCGGTTATCCCGTTGTTGTGCGTCCCGCATTTACTCTTGGCGGTACAGGTGGCGGTTTCGCTAACAATGAAGAAGAACTTGTTGAAATCGGTATTAATGCATTTAAACTTTCACCCGTTCATCAGGCTCTTATTGAAAAGAGTGTTAAGGGTTATAAAGAAATCGAATTTGAAGTTATGCGTGATACCAACGACCACGCAATTACCATCTGTGGTATGGAAAATATCGACCCCGTAGGTGTTCATACAGGTGACTCCTGCGTTGTAGCACCCATTATGACCCTCAGCAAAGAGGATGAGAAGATGCTCAACGATTCAGCTATCAAGCTCATCAAGGAACTTAAAATTGAGGGCGGTTGTAACGTTCAGTTTGCTCTTAACCCCCATACTTCAGAGTACTATCTTATTGAGGTTAACCCCAGAGTTTCACGTTCATCAGCTCTTGCATCAAAGGCTTCAGGCTACCCCATAGCAAGAGTTACTGCAAAAATTGCCGTAGGTATGGCTCTTGAAGATATTCAGATTGCTAACACTAACGCAGCATTTGAACCCAGACTCGACTACGTTATTGCTAAATTACCCCGTTTCCCATTCGATAAGTTTACATCTGCTACAAATAAACTTGGCACTCAGATGAAGGCTACCGGTGAAATTATGGGTATCGGTTCCAACCTTGAAGAGGCTCTTCTTAAGGGTATCCGTTCTCTTGAAATCGGTGCTAACCATATGTACCTTTCTAAATTTGATAATATGAGCGTTGATGAACTTCTTGAGTATATTTCAGAGTTCCGCTCCGACAATATCTTCGCTATTGCAGAGCTTATTTATCACGGTGTTTCTCTTGAGAAAATTCACGAAATCACTATGATTACACCCTACTTCCTTCAGGCTTTCAAAAATATCATTGATATGGAAGAAAAACTTCGTTTTAATAAGGATTTCGAAATTCTTGTTGCCGCAAAGAAGATGGGCTTCAGCGATAAATATATTGCACGTCTTTGGAACTGTAATGAATCCGATGTTTACGCAATGCGTAAGGAAAAGGGTCTTTTTCCTGCGTTCAGGATGGTTGACACCTGTCACACAAATGCGTATATTCCTTATTTCTATTCATCATATACAGGCGAGAATACATCACGTCTTACTGATAAGAAGAAAATTATCGTTCTTGGTGCAGGTCCTATCCGTATCGGTCAGGGTGTTGAATTTGACTATTCAACCGTTCACGCAGTTATGACAATTAAAAATGCCGGTTACGAAGCTATTATTATCAACAACAACCCCGAAACCGTTTCAACTGACTACACAACTGCGGACAAACTTTACTTTGAACCCCTTACTCCCGAAGATGTTATGAACATTATCGAGTTCGAAAAACCCGAAGGTGTTATAACAACTCTCGGTGGTCAGACCGCGATTAACCTTGCACAGCCCCTTTATGACCGTGGCGTAAAAATCATCGGTACTGACTGTGCAGCCATTGACCGTGCAGAAGACCGTAATGCTTTTGAAAATCTTCTTAATGAATTAAACATTCCCCGTGCAAAAGGTAAGGCAGTTACTAATCTTGAAGACGGTCTTGCAGCCGCTGCAGATATCGGTTATCCCGTTCTTGTTCGTCCCAGTTTCGTTCTTGGCGGACGTGCTATGCAGATTGTTGCTAATGAAGACCAACTTCGTCATTACCTTAAAACCGCCGTTGAAATTGACGAGGACAAGCCCGTTCTTGTTGATAAATACATTCAGGGTAAAGAGGTTGAGGTTGACGCTATCTGCGACGGTAGAGATGTATTCGTTCCCGGTATTATGGAACTCGTTGAAAAAACAGGTATTCACTCAGGTGACTCCATAAGTGTATATCCCTCATTCAGTATCTCTAATAAAGTTAAGGGTATTATCCTTCAGTATGCTAAAAAACTTGGTCTTGGTATAGGTATTGTGGGTCTTTATAACATTCAGTTTATTGTTGATGAAAAAGAGAATGTTTATATTAT
>JAGAPL010000068.1 GCA_017623255.1 Clostridia bacterium | reverse complement strand
TATGTAGTTCTTCTTCCTCTTGAACCCGATGAAGAAACTGAGGGTAACGTAGTTATTCTTCAGGTGGAAACCATTGATGATGACTCAGGCGAAGAAACCTTTGTCGGTATTGATGACGAGGAAACAATCAACGCAGTTTTTGAAATTTTCAAGGCTCGCCTCGCAGAAGAATTCGGTGAATAATTTGGTTTATAGCGCAGGGAGATATCCGGGGGAAACTTTTTGAGGAAAAGTTCTCCCCCAGACCCCCTTCAAAACCTTTTCGTAGAAAATCCCCTTCCACCCCACACAAGTGGGGTTGGAAGGGGATCTTTTGCAAAGAGGTTTGGGGGAGGGTTCGGGAGGAGACCTTTCCTTAAAAGGTCCCTCCTGAGTATCTTCTGCACTACAAAATCAAATTAACGGGAAGTGGAGAACTACTTTAAACAAATCTCCGTCAACGGTAATGTTCAATTCTCCGTTTTGCAATTCAGCAAGGCTTTTGGCGATGGAAAGTCCGAGTCCATTGCCTTCGGTATTTCGGGAAGCATCTCCTCTTGTAAACCTTTCAAGAAGCTCATCGGCAGGCACGTCAAGTGCATCGCGCGAGGTGTTTTTAAAGGAGATAACTGCTTCACTGCCAACTTTTTCAAGAGTGAGATAAACTCTTGTGCCGCTTTGTGCATATTTGCAGATGTTATTCATCAGATTGTCAAATATACGCCACATACGCCTGCCGTCTGCCATAATATGAACGGGTTCTTCGGGCTGTTTTGTAATAAGGGTAAGTTCGTTTTTTGTCAGTTTTTCTTCATATTCACCGGTTGTCTGAGAGAACAGAACGCCCAAATCAAAAGGTTCGGCGATTATCTCAATATTGCCTGTTGAAGCTTTGGATGCTTCCACAAGGTCGTCTATAAGACGCTTAAGTCTCTCAGATTGGCGAAGCAGAACAAGGGAATATTCGCTGATTTTCTCATTTTCCGTTGTTTCCTTTGCAATAAGATCGGAATAGTTGATAATCGAAGTCAGCGGAGTTTTTATATCGTGCGAAACGTTGGTGATAAGCTCTGTTTTCATCCGTTCGCTCTTCATTCGCTCCTCAACCGCGATGTCGATTCCGTGACCGATTCGGTCAAGCACGAAAGCGTGTTCCTTCATGTCACCAATCAAATATTTTTTGTCTATCCTGTTTCCAAGCTTGCCGTTGGCAATTTCTTCTGCACCCTGCTGAAGCTTTTTAAGACACAGGATAAAGTATAGGAGTGCGGGAGTGGTCAGTACTTTTTCAACAAACCAGAAAACAAGTATATTGTCTCCCTCGTACATATTGAAGACAATAAACAGAAACTCAATAAAAGTAATACCCAGAATAATAAATGCGCTTTTCCAAATGAGCGGTATTTTTACGAAAAGCTTGCAGATAAGCTTTGCCAAACTGCGCACCAGACGTGCGATACCGTTTATAATCATATAGATAATAGTGTTTTTCCACCACGCTCCAAGCTTCACTCTGAGGGCAAAGCTCATGCACAGGCCTACGACAAAAATCGGAATGATTATAAAGCTGACGATGGTTGATATTATCTGGATAATGGGATAACTGTATATCCACCACCAGTTGCCAAAGGCAGTGTTAAGGATAAAACTTATTGCAACAACTGTTGCTGCAAAAAGAAGGTCAAAAGGAACTTTCGTGCCCCAGCCTGCTCGCACACCGTCGCATCCTTCTCTTCTGCCGGAGGAGCGCATGAGAAAAACGAACAGCGCTATAGCTATAACAAGGCAGGAAAGAGCGATAGGGTATATCCAGAATTTCATAACGTAAGCTGCGTCGATTGCCTTGTCTACAATATAGAGCATAGTGTTGGTTTCAAGGTTTTCAGGTGAAAAATCATAGTGTCGTGTCACCTTGATAGTGTCATCAAGAGCGTAATCCTCACCGCCGTTGTAGCTGTATATTTCACATCTGAAGGAGTCGGATTCAACTCTGTAGTTGTGATTTTCCTCACCGTATTCAACGATAACCTTGCCCGTTGTGGCATTTTCTATCTTAACGTAGCACATCAGATATTCGCTGAACAGATCGTCAAGGCCGTCAACGCCTAAGTCATCATAGGTATAAAGCATTTCTCTCCATCCGGGTGAGCGTCCGCGATAAATATACGTACTTTTAACGCTTTCAACGTCCTGATAATAAACGCCCAGGGCGATTATTGCCGCCGCGCCCAAAGCGCTGAGAACTGTTGCAATAATGAAGATTACGAGCAATATAAACGCCGTAACCTTTGCCCACATTTTTTCTGTCAACCGTGATTTTTTCATAGCGTGTTCCTTTCTGTTTAGGAGACGATGAAGATATTGTATTGCGGCTTGAGGGCAAGCCGCAATACGCGCATATCAATTCACTTCTCCGAAATTTTATATCCGTGTCCCCATATAACCTTGAGATAATGAGGATCGGCAGGATTGATCTCGATCTTCTCTCTCAGGTGGCGGATGTGCACCGCAACCGTGTTTTCGCTGCCGAAGGGGGTGTCGTTCCAAACGTTTCTGTAAATATCCGCGGGGGAAAAGACTTTGCCGGGATTATTCATCAGCAGCTTTAATATCTCATATTCCGTAGGAGTGAGAGAAACGGGATTGCCGTCAACAGTAACTTTTTTTGAGCTGTCATCAAGCTCAATTCCGCCGATAACGACGGTATCAGAAACGGGACTTCCGCCAAGCTGGGTATATCGTCTCAGCTGAGAGCGAACTCTTGCCGAAACTTCAACGGGATTAAACGGCTTCGTTATGTAATCGTCAGCCCCAAGATTAAGCCCCAGAACTTTATCTGTGTCCTCGCTTTTGGCTGTCAACAGAATAACGGGCACGTTGCTGAATTTTCTCAGCTGCACCATGGCGGATATTCCGTCAAGCCGAGGCATCATAACGTCAAGCAGAACAAGATGTATTGTTTCGCTTTTTAGAATATCAAGGGCAGCCCTGCCGTCGTTCGCTTCAAAAAGCTTAACGTCGGGAGCATCAAGATATATTTTCAGCGCGTTTACTATATCCTGCTCGTCATCGCAAATGAGAATGTTATACATGGCTTTCATTCCTTTCCTATGTCTATATTTTATCACGGTATATATTAAAATCCAATTGGTTAAATTCTTAAGAATTGATTAAAGTGACTTCCCATAACTTTCCGAAGGATAGTTGTGGAAAGGGGAATGTATATAAATTATCGTTTAGCGGAATAAGCCTTCTCCAGCGGAGAAGGTGGCCGAAGCACTTCAACGAAGTTGAACGTGCAGAGGTCGGATGAGGAGAGCATTTTTTAGTGATTGTAGTATTTTTCTCCTCACCCACCGCTGCGGCGGTCGGCAGATTGTCAAGCAAGTGCAACACATTCATTAAAGAATTCAGCTGGAGTTTTCCAGCCAAGACACTTTCTGGGACGGTTGTTGATAAGATCTT
>JAGAPL010000067.1 GCA_017623255.1 Clostridia bacterium | reverse complement strand
TCTGTAATTGGAGTTTCTGACAATGAGATTATACATCTCGTAACGGATTATGATTTTGCACCATCGGAATATTACGGTAAAGAAACTAAGTTTGAAAGACTAGAACAGCATATAGAGAATTTTAAAGAAACCAAAATATACACCATGGACGGTTCTTTTGAATTCTTTGACTATGATTGTTTGGTTAAAGCAGATTCAATAACTGTGGAAAATTTTTGGGAAATGCTTTTCAATCTTCACGAATATGTCGAAGAAGAGTCGGGAGTATATGATGATACTATAGTTTATAATAAAACTATCTCCGTTGTAACAAGTGACGAACAAAACCTTGTTTATAAGGCAAGGGGAGAAATAATATTAAAGGGAAATAAGTATTATTGGGTGGAATGTAAAGGCAATAGCTTTGACGAAAACTTTTATAAAAGCTTAGGAGAGGCATATCCCATTGAAAAAGAATATTATTGTATAATTGAAGACTTGTTCTCCGCTACAAAGAATTATTAAAATCAGCCCTTCTGTAATTGGCAGAAGGGCTTTATGTTGATATTTTACAGTTTTGTGATATAATGTGATCAGAAAGGCGGGGGTGAAATGAAATTTTTACATTGCGATAATAGTGATAAACATATTATTTTGCACGATTGCATTGCCGAAAAAGCGTATTTTCAAAACGGAATATTAGGTTTTGAGTTTGAAGATGGTTTTTGGGTTTCGCCTGAGCATCCGGAAAGTGATTTTTCAACGTTTGTTAGAACAGATTTTTCAAAAGCTGAATTTGTTTTGGGTAGAGGGAGTGAATTTGATATCACCGTATATGTTTTTCAAAGATATCCTTTTGGAACAACAGTAAGAAAAAAGTGGGAAATTGATAAACTGATAGATAAAATCAATAGTGGTAAATGCAAAATAGAATTTCTATATAATTATGAAGATGACGGATTGAGAATTATTGAATGTTATCTTCGATTTGATAAAAGGCCTTATTTTGCAGAATGTCAATTGAAATTGTTTTCACCTCAGATCAATTACTATTGGAATAAAATGCTTGAAGATAGAGTTTGGTAAATAAAAATTATATGGAGGTCCACTATGTTCACCCCGGAAACACTTGAATTTATAGCTGAAAACTGCTGGCAAAGCAGCAGAGATTGGTTCCACGAGCACAGAAATGAATATCTGAAATTTGTGCGAAATCCGCTTATTGAATTATCCGATTATCTTGCTCCTACGGTTGAGGAGATAGACCCTCAGCTTGTGACGGATGCTAAAGTTACTATTGCAAGAATTAATCGAGATTTGAGATTTGCCCGTGGCGGCAGCATCTATCGCGACACTCTTTGGATTTCTTATCGCCGCGACAGGCAGGCTTTCCAAGCATGGCCCGAGTTTTATTTCATCCTTTCTCCTCAAATGTCCTTTTTCGGCTGCGGTTATTATCAGACCAAGGCGCCCGTTATGGCTGAAATAAGAAAAATGGTTTTAGCGGATCATCCTAAATATCTTGCGGCGAAAAAAGCTCTTGATAGTCAGTGTGAGTTCACTCTTGACGGTGAAATGTACAAGAAAAGCAAGTTCAAGGATGCTCCCGAGGATAAAAAACTGTGGCTTGACAGAAAAACTCTGCGTTTTACCTATATTCCTAAGGGTGAGGAGTTTTTCAGCCACGGTCTTGGCGAAAAAATAAAAGAGATCTACAAAAAAATGGCGCCTATTTATGAATTTCTCGTTTTTGCAGAGGAAGAAGCAAGAAAGAGTTAAAAAGTGCGTTGAATATAGCTTTTTTATATGATATAATTTTTTTATAAAATCATCGGAGGACGATTATGAAGATATATTCCGTTTATGATAGCGAATTTAAGCCCTACGGTCAGGTGGTTTCAGGTCTTGATGCTGCTGTGGCTGAGATTCTTGAGGCTCTTAAAACAACACCCTTGCCTGAAGCCGTTGGTTACGTGCCCGAAGAGGCTTGCCTTCAGGAGCTGCCTGCTGCAACAGAGGTTTCCGAGCATCTTTACGGCGGTATGCCCGTACAGATGGGTTGGTGCAACGGCCACAACACAAAGCTGAACTGTCTTGAATACCACCGCGACAGCGAGTTTAACCTTGGCACGGAGGATTTCATTCTTCTTGTTGCAAAACAGGATGAAATTGTAGACGGCAAGCTTGACACATCCAAGGTCAAGGCTTTCCGCGCTCCTGCAGGCGTTATGGTTGAGTGCTATGCAACAACTCTCCACTATGCGCCTTGCCACACAGACAGCGCAAAGGGTTTCCGCGTGCTTATAGCTCTTCCTAAGGGAACAAACACAGAAAAGCCTGCTATAACAGCTAAAACTGCTGAGGATAAGCTCCTGTGGGCTTGCAATAAGTGGCTCCTTGCTCACGCTGAAACAAGCGAGGCGGCTCAGGGGGCGCACATTGGTCTTGTTGGCGAAAATATTGATATTGCAGGGCTTATATGACACATTATATGAATCTTGTCCCCTCTGCCTATGCCAAAATTGAGGCAGGGACTAAAACTATTGAGCTTCGTCTTAACGATGAAAAACGGCAGAAAATATCCGTTGGTGACGAAATCGTTTTCACAAACACTGAGTTTGAGGACAAAAAGCTTCGCACAAGGGTTTTGGCTTTGCATCATTTCCCCTCTTTTGCTGAACTTTATAAAAATCTGCCGCTTCAAAAGTGCGGATATGCTGAGGGAGAGGCGGCTGATCCTGATGATATGCTCTCCTATTATCCCCGCGAAAGAGAGCTTTTATATGGCGCTCTCGGAATTGAACTTAAGCTTATTTAATGAATAAATCCCCCATATTTTCCATATATTATTACTATCTTATGGAAATCGGGGGATTTTTTATGAAAATAAATTGGAAGCAGCTTATAATAGCTGTTGTTATTCCTCTTGCGGTTGGTGGCCTTTCGGCTTTGCTGTCGGGTGGGGGAATGGAGGATTTTCAAGCTCTTAATCAGCCGCCGCTTTCGCCGCCCGGTTGGCTTTTCCCTGTAGTGTGGACTGTTCTGTACGTGCTTATGGGCATTGCCTCTTATCTTATTTACACCTCAGATGCGCCTAAGTCCGATAAATTCCTCGCTCTCGGACTCTACGCTTTTCAGCTTTTCTTTAATTTCTTTTGGTCTATAATATTCTTCAGCCTCGAAAAATATCTGTTCGCTTTCATCTGGCTCATCGTTCTTTGGATGCTTATCATTATGACGACCGTGGTCTTTCGCACTATCTCTAAACCTGCCGCCCGGCTTATGATCCCCTATATCCTTTGGGTAACCTTCGCCGGCTACCTCAATCTTGCAATCTATTTATTGAACTGAGGATGCGAGTCAGGGAGGGACCTTTTAAGGAAAGGTCTCCTCCCTGAAACCCACCCCCAAACCTCTTTGTAAAAGATCCCCTTCCGGTCCCACAAAAGTGGGGCCGGAAGGGGATTTTCTGCGAAAAGGTTTTGAAAGGTGTTCCAAGGGGGAGAACTTTTCCTCAAAAAGTTTCCCCCTTGGCCTGCATCATTAGTTTAATAAAACAAAGTGCCAGATTTGAGAGTTACAATCAGAGGAATCGGAGAAAGCGGAGATGCCTGCGATAAGTTCAGCGCCGGAATAAGTTTTACCGGTGGTAGTTTCAAGATACTGAGCTGAGGGATCCGCTTTAGCAATGGGGAGGACGATCTCATTTTCAGTATCAGCTGCAACCTGCAGGAAAGAGAGGAGAAAATCCTTGCCGTCGGTGTAGTAGTAAGCGCTGTAATTAGTTTCGTATGGGTTGAGAAGGCTGTAATAATCACCGCGGAGGATAAGGTGTTCATATTTACGATAATCTTCTATCTGGTGCTTAACAGTCTTTTTAACAGTATCGCTTGCATTTGGAATATGTAATTCATAGCCCAGAGCGCCGCCCATAGCAACCTCCCAGCCGTATTTCAGCTGACGGGGATCCTCGCAGGAGTTCTGATGGTTTGCAACGTGGCAGCTCATAGTTGCGGCAGGATAAGCAAGCATTGAAGAATATTGGATCTTAATGCGGTGGGAAGGAACAGTGTTGTCGCTTGTCCATATCATTGTGCTGTATTTCATCATACCAAGGTCGTATCGACCTCCGCCGCCCGCGCAGTTTTCTATCATAGCGTTGGGATATTTTTCTCTGAACCATTTGAAAAGCTCATATACGCCCAGCATATAGCGATAGTAAACTTCGCCCTGACGTTCGGGAGGGAGAATTGCGCTTCCTGCCTGAGAAATATTTCGGTTCATATCCCACTTGAAGTAGTCGATGGCGCAGCCGTCAAACGTTTTTGTGAAGATATCCTTCAGATATTGCACAACCTCGGGGTTGCCCATATCAAGCACAAGCTGCTGACGGGAGGGCATACGCACTCTGTCCTTGCAATGAATACACCAATCGGGATGCGCACGGTAAAGGTCGGAATCGTCGTTCACCATTTCAGGCTCTATCCATATACCGAACTTGATGCCGCGTTCTTTGACCTTGTCGATGAAGGTCTTAAGACCATCAGGGAATTTTTCATTGTTAGGATACCAGTCTCCAAGGGCGCGCCAGTCGCTCTCACGCTGACCAAACCAGCCGTCGTCCATAACAAGCATATCCATTCCGCACTGAGCCGCACTGTCAGCAAAACGTAGCATTTCCTCCTGGTCTATTTTGAAATAGCAGGCTTCCCAAGTGTTGAGAACAACGGGGCGCTTTTCGAAGGGTTCGGGGGGGAGAATTCTGCGGCGGATGAAGTTGTGGAAATTGCGGCTCATTTGTCCGATGCCGCAATCAGAAAAAGTCATAACTGCTTCGGGAGAAACGAAGGTCTCTCCTGCAGGCAGATGCCATGTGAAATTTTCTTCTCCAAGACCAACCTGAATTCTTGTTTGTCCTATCTGACAAACTTCAACCTCGTCAGCAAAGCTGCCGCTAAAAACAAAGTTGAATCCAAAAACGTCTCCGTTTTCTTCATTTGCATCGTGAGAGCAAAGAGCGAAGAAGGGATTATAGTGATGGCTTGAATAGCCGCGACGGCTGAAAATGTTCTGAAGACCATGATGCAGGGGCACTCTCTGATACATCCTCTCCATATAATGCCGACCGTGGAGGCTTATCATATCGTATTCGTGATGGGGCAGATCAAGAGTTAAGCTCATACATTTTTCTATCACCATATTATCTTCGCCGTTATTTGTGATAGCAACGTAGCGGGAGATAATGTCTTCCTCCGGGAAAACAGTGTAGTAGATCTTAACCTCTGCTCCTGTCAGGTCATCTGCAAGAGTGATTTCAAGAGTTTCCGTATTCTCGTCAGCATCGGCAAAAGGAAGCCCGGGAAGTTCGAGTCTGCCGCCGAAAATATTATATCCTTTGTAGTGTAGAAACGTGGAACAATCTCCGTTTTTATTTCTTATCTTCAAAGATGAGGCGCGGTAATCTCCGCTGTCATATCCCGAATATTCCAGCATAGCCGTGTCGGGCACGTATGAGAGGTGATGTTCTTTGTAATAAGGAGCGTAGGAAACGACACATTCCTTATAATCTGCATATTCTGCGCCTTCCTTTGCGCCGTAATAAAGATGAACGGGGAATTTTCCGTGGACTATCTGAAATGCATATTCAGTGTTATTTGTCTGAATTGCAAATAAATTTCTTTCTGAGTTAAATGAAATAGACATGGTTCTTTCCTCCATATAATAACCTTCCCCAGCGGGGAAGGGGGACCGCTTGCGGTGGATGAGGAGAAAAAGCATATATTTCTACTTTCTCAAATCCATTGCAGTTAATCCCAAATGTTTAAGTATGTCATTGCATACTGCATTAAAATTGTTATTAATACTGTGGTTGCTATATCTCAAAACTGTAATTCCAAGAGATTTAAGATAATCATCTCTGATGTTATCTTCGGTTTTGTGCTCGGGTAATAAGTGCTGAAGACCGTCTATTTCTATTGCAAGTCTTTTTTGACCAATAAAGAAATCTACGATATAGTCGCCTATATTTATTTGTCTGTTCACAGTTATAGGAAGTTTTTTCAAAAATTGATACCAGAGTTGTTTTTCTTCGGGTGTCATATTTTTGCGCAATTCCTGAGCATTTCCAACGAGAGTTTTGTTATATTTATAGAGCATATTTATTGTATATTAGTGTTATAGATTCTCCTCATCCACCGCTGAGGCGGTCCCCCTTCTCCGCTGGAGAAGGTTAAGAGGATATCAAAAAGGGAGGGGAGTTTATTTAAAATCCCCTCCCTTTCTGATAAATAATTACTTTGTGATCTTGTATGTAAGAGCTTTTGCTGCGTGGTCTTCCTTTGCAACCTGGAATACTGTGTATCCGCATTCTTCGCAAACCTTGAAGTCAACAGCCTTGCCGTCAAGCTCAACAGCCTTAACTGTGCCGAACACCTTAACTGTGAAGCCTGTTACGTCGCTCATACCCTTGATTTCGGGAGTGGAGAGAGGAGCATCTTCAGCCTTAACTCTGCCATCAAATGAGCCTTCGCGCTGAGCGATTGTGAGAGTGCAGGTTTCGCCTTCATCTGTGAGAGTGAACTTGGTTGTAGCCTGTCCGCCGTTCTGATAATCGTATGTATAGCCGTCGTCTTCGTAGAGTGTGAACTCGCCGTCAGCGCCGGGATATACGTTTACGAAATAGTTATCGGGAATCTTTTCTTCTATATATCTTGTGGGCTTCATTGTGCAGAACACGCTACCTGCCTTGATCATCATAGCGCCGCCCTTGCCTTCGGGAAGCTTATATTCGATTGTTCTGCCGCCTTCGTATACGTCGCCTGTGAAGTAGTCGATCCATGTTCCTTCAGGAAGTGTTACTTCAGGCTTGAATACGGAAACAAGAATACTGTCACCGAACATATATGTGTTAAGAACATAGTCGAATTCGGGGTTTTCGGGATACATAAGGGAGAGCGCGCGGCAAAGAGGAAGCGCTGTTTCAGAAGCCTTATGTGCCATAGAATAGATATAGGGGAAGAGGCTGTTACGGAGATGTGAGTAGTACTTGATACCGTCCTTGATCTCATCACGCATGAACCAGGGATAGTTCCATGTTCTCCATGTAAGCTGCTGTGTCCAGGGTGTGAAGAAACCGTAGTGAACGCCTTCGATTGTTGTAACATCCATATCGCAAGTTGCATTGGAGTGGCCGGAGAGACCGAAGTTAAGCATTGCGATAACGGTGTCAAATCCGCCGCCTGTGTCACCTGCCCAGGAAGCCGCATATCTCTGTGTACCTGCGAAAATACAGGGTGTGTAGATAACAGCACGTCTGCCTGTATGCTCTGTGAAGCCTTCCTGCATCTGCTTAACGTAGATAACGGGGTAAACATTATGAACTTCGTCGTCGAAGTACTTGCCGGCCCAGAGTCTGTCGGGATGGTCGTTAACCTGAAATGCGCCGTCAAGCTTGAAAGCGGAAGCGCCGTTGTCAACGAACTTCTTCAGATGGTCAAACCAGGGGATATCACGATGTGTGAGTCCGTCCATATACATGGGGCAAGCAAAGTGGGGGTCAAGGATAGAAGCGCCTTCGTATGTATATTCCTTGCCGAACTTTTCAGCTCTCACGCCGCACTGGCGTTCTTCTTCCCAGAGAAGGTCGTAGTTCTGGCAAAGCCAGAGGCTGAACTTGAAGCCCATTTCGCGAAGAGCATACATAAATGTTTCGGGACCGCTCTGATTATCAGGCAGCCAACCGGGGAGATAGAAGCGATCATCGTCCCATTTTTTATCAATAGATGTGTCGTAATGCTTTGTCATCCACTGAGGTTCAAGGCCTACCATATCGCAGGAGATATCTTCGCGGCGGAAGTTAAGGCAGTCAAAGAGCATTTCTCTTGCGTTTGTCTGCTCGTTAAGAACGCAAGTGTAACCGTATGCAAACTTAGGAAGCATGATAGGAGTACCTGCTATCTTACCGTTGAGAGCAAGAACATCCTTAACGTCGTGGCTCTTTGCAACGTAGAGATAGAAGTCAACCTGGCCCTTATGTGCTGCAATAGAAACAAGGTTTTTATCAGCCTTACCGCAGTCCAGAGTGGAAGCGTATGTGCAGTTAATGAGAATACCCCAGCCGTTTGTGGACATTATGTAGGGGATAGGACCGTATGAAGCGATATTTCTGATATCAAGGCGGGAGAATGTTCCGCGGCGCGCGATATTCTCTCTTGATTCGTCACCGAGACCGAAAATACGCTCATCGTCTGTGAGAGAAAGGTTAAGTGTGAAGCCCTTGTCGTTGTAAGCTTTGCCCTCAAAACCGTCATATGTGATAGTGATGGGAGCCTTAGCGCCGTTAACAACGATGGAGCCGTCTTCCTTGATTTCAAGGGAAACTCCGCCAAGTTCAACAGTGTTTGCGCTCACGTTAGCTTCAACTTCGCCGCTTTCCTGCAGAATGTTGTACTTAGAGAGAAGTGTTTCCTTAAACTTTTCTCCCTTGGCAATTCTAACTCTGAATATGCCTTCCTCGATGGTGCGAATTTCGTAATTCGCAGCTTCAGTTTTAAAATTATACATGTCGGTGTGTCGCAGAATTTCTGCTCTCCTTATAAATTTTCTGAAAAATGATTATTGCTGGCTAAGTGCTTCTGTGAGCGCTATAGCAAATTGGTCTGCGCAGGATGTCTTTTTGAATCCGCAGGTATTTCCCTTAAGGATGTCTATAACTTTTTCAGCTTCCATTCCGTCAACAAGTCGGGAAATAGCTTTAAGGTTGCCGTTGCAGCCGCCTACAAAGGAAACGTCGGAAACGATTCCGTCTTCAAGCTCAAAGTTTATAGTAGTTGCGCAAACGCCGCGGGGGCGAAAAGTATATTTCATATTAGTTTTTCCTTTACTTTTTTATTCTTCAGGTGCGCTTACACCTGCAAAGCAATCTCCTGTCAGGAAAACAGCAAGCTCGCGTCCGTCAATTGTGATAGTTTCAATTTCGGGAGCAGTTGTTTCGCTGTCTGTGTCGGGAGTGGCACTAACTTCGGGTAGCTTTTCAAAGCTGAAGGAGCTTATAAAGCTTTCTTGGTTAACGGTGAGCTTTCCGTTGGCTTTAACGTTCATCTTGAAATATTCGCTGGCGGGGATAAAATCAATCTGAGCGCTGCCGTGGGTGATATTCAGCTTGCCTGCGCCAAATGAAAGCGCTTCGCTTTTCAGCTCTGCATAGGCAGCGTTGATATTGAGCGTTTTAGCGCTCACCTGCTTCATAATGATGTCCATATCAGAAGAGGTGGCGGCTGCAATGCTTATAACAGAATCCGTTTTAACGTTAGTCATTGAAACGACGCCGTCAGTCAAGGTGAAGTTATAGTCTGATTCTGTTGAAAGATCTTCAACCATTATTTTACCCTTTCCAACAGAAATGCTGAAGTTTTTAACGTAGTCCTTATTGGTCAGGTATATGTTGATAACCTTTTCTCCGTCAGCTTTGTCAAATCTGAGCACGTATCTCATACCTTTGAAGGTAAATCCGCTTTCCCAGAAGCGAAGCACAGATGAAATGTCCGGGCTTTCCTTGAAGGTGATAAGGCGGTTTGAACAGTTGAAGGAATAGAGGTTTTCGTTGAAATTGATAAGCTCTATCTTGCTTTCGCTTGCGCCGCCGATAATATTAACGGTAGCGTCAGTTGCTTCAATTTCTATTTTGTTTATTTCTTCGCCTGAGAAGGTGTAGGAATATCCTTTTCCTTCGTCGGTTTTTGCTGCAAAAAGCTGATCGCCGTTCACGTTTGAAATTATTGCGCCAACTATGCAAACCACAAATCCGGCTGCCATAATAATGGCGCCGAGAATAAGCATCACTTTTGTTCTTTTACTCACAGTCGGTTACACTCCTCTCTTGCGCGGTCCATAAGCACGGGAAGCTGACCTAACGTGTGGCGGTTGAATGCTACAAGCTGTCTGAGCAGATAAGGCAGAACTCTTGTGGCAAGAAGATAAACAAGAACACAGAGCACCATAGCAAGTCCGCACACAACAACGCCAACGCCTATTTCATATAAACCGATGCCCAGTGAAACAAACATTTGCGTCACTCCGTATATAAGGCTGACAAGGCAAGCAAGGCTTGCTGCTATAACTATGCCGCAAAGCAAAATGAAACAGCCAACTATAAGCGCAGCAACAGAAACAACGCACAGAGCAAATATTCCGAAATAAACTATAAATGCCAGCGCTGTCAGGGGTGAGGTGAGCGCAAAAATAGTCCAGAAGAACTTTGCACCGCGGGATGTGAGTTTCGTTTTCTTATATTCGGTATAATGCTTTTGAGCAAAATCAGAGGTGGGAATGTCAACCCTTGTTTGCTCCTTTGGGGGATTGCGGCGAACATTCGCCACAGGAATAGCATCTGCCTGCTTGGTTTCTTCCATTGTGTTTTGGCGGATCTTCTGGAAATTGCTTGTGTTGACAGCATTTATGGGTTTTGTGTCCGCCATGGAGTTGGGATCAATTTTTTTGAAGTCTGCAGTATGAACCGCGTCCATCTGTTTGGTCTGAGCCATGGCATCAACGGCAGGCTTCTTTGCCTGATTTGCAGAAACAGCGTTCATAGGTCTTGTTTGCGCCATAGGATCGCTGTTTGAATGAGCCGCAGGGCGTTGAGCATCCATTTGTCTTGTGGGAGCGTTGTTATCCGCTTCAACAATGGGCTGGGCTACAGCCTCTCTGATAATCTGCGCGCGCTTTTCATCATCAATAAGCTTGGTGAGCGCTTCTGTGAGAGGAACGAAATCTTCGGGACCGTTATATGCTGCGATCTCCTTATAGTCGTCCTCGCTGAGAGAGCGCGTTATTTTCAAAACATTCTTAACTGCGGTTTCCTTATCTATACCTTTTACGATAAGGGAGTTTGCCAAAGCAACCGCAAAGGCTTTTACAGTCAGAGGAACCCCTCCTAACATTAATTTTTATTTTAAACAGTATGGTAATTTGCGAAAAAATATGCTATACTTAGGTATCATTTCTATTCTATCAAATATCGGAGCATTTTTCAAGTATGAGAATGAGAAAAAAAAAGAGAGGACACGAAAGACTTGAGGCTCTTTCTGCTCTCGTTATAACAAATCCTGAAATTTTTAAAGAAAACGGCAAATTTCCCTTTTATGAGGACCTTCCTTTGCGTCTTGAAATAGGCTGCGGCAAGGGCGATTTTATTTGCCAGCTTTCTCAGCGCGACACAGAATACAATTATCTTGCAATGGAGAGGGTTGAGGACGTTTGTGTTGCCGCAACAGAAAAATATGCAAGAGGCCGTGGACTTGGCGACCTTGACTATTACGGTGGCTGGAGAACTCCTGATGGAGAGGTTTATAAGGGCGTTATGTGGGATATCCCCATGGAAATGCGCGGAAACGTGCGCTTTATGCCTCTTGACGCAAATAAACTGGAAGAATATTTTGCGCCTGAGACCTTTGAAACTATCTACGCTAATTTCAGCGACCCCTGGACAAAGAATGGATATAGTTCACGACGTCTCACACATCCCGATTTTCTTAACAGATATCTGAAGCTTCTTAAACCCGGCGGATATTTCCGTTTTAAAACAGATAACGACGAGCTTTTTGAGTTTTCGGTTGAAAGCGTTGAAGCATCAGAGTTTGAATTGCTTTACGTAACGCGTGATCTTCACAACAGCGACCGAGCGCAATCAAATATCGTAACGGAATATGAAGCAAACTTTTCATCCAAAGGCGTGCCGATCAAATTCCTTGAGGCAAGAAAGAAATAAAAACAAGAAAAGGACCGCAAGGTCCTTTTTTGTTGTGGGAAGGCTTGCTGCGCTAAACGATAATTTAGTAATTTAGCGCTAAACATTGTCAGGTTGTTTTTATCGACCTTTTTTTGAAAAAGGTCGCGGATTATCAGGGCAGAGCCCTGAGACGCGATCCGCAGATCGCGGAACACCTATTGCTCGCAGGAGTTCCAAGAGGCGGAGCTTCTTGGTCGCTCTCCGCAGAGAGCGAAATCTCTTACGGTACAGCTATAAATTTCTGCGTAAGCTAAGCCTGGACACCTCATCCGTCTTGCTTCGCAATCCACCTTCCCCTCGAGGGGAAGGC
>JAGAPL010000066.1 GCA_017623255.1 Clostridia bacterium | reverse complement strand
CGTTGAGACGAGCGAATCAGGGCTCTGCCCTAATTACCCGCGACCTTTTTCAAAAAAGGTCGATAAAAACAATCCTACAATGTGCAGCACTAAATTATCGTTTAGCGTTGCAATTATGATGTAACCGTCCAACAGAGCAGATGAACGATAAACAGACAAATTCTTATTCGCTTATAACATTCCACTATCGCTCACGCTAAAAATGTCTCAAATGAAACAACATTTTGCAGAATTGTCGTTTTTTAACAAAAAAGATGCCTTATTCTAAAGAAAATTTCAGAAAAGTGTGGAAAAGTTGAGGAGTATATAGTATAATGAACATAACTAATTAGATTTTTCAGGAGGAAAAAATAATGAAAAAAACATTGACCTCTGTGCCTTTTAAGGACACTCCCGAGCAGAAGGCGCGCCTTGATGAGATCATTGAAGCTCACAAGAACGAGCCCGGCGCTCTGATGCCAATTCTGCAGAAGGCTCAGGAGGTATACGGATACCTTCCCCCCGAAGTGCAGAAGCACATTGCAGTTAAGATGGATATTCCCGAAAGCGAAGTTTACGGAGTTGCAACCTTCTATTCCCAGTTCCTGCTTAATCCTATGGGAACACATCCCGTTTCAGTTTGCCTCGGCACAGCTTGCTACGTAAAGGGAAGCGGTCTTCTTATGGAAAAGCTTGAAAGCGTTCTCGGCATTGAAAACGGCGGCATCACAGCAGACCGTCAGTTCAGCCTCAGCGCAACAAGATGTATCGGCGCTTGCAGCCTCGCTCCCGTTCTTACAGTGGGTGAGGACGTATACGGACGTCTTGTTCCCGATGATATCGAAGGAATCATTGCAAAATACAGATAAATAAAAAAAAGGAAGGCGGTTGCATATGAAAATCGGTGAAATACAAAAGCTTCTTTCAGCTGAGGTGCTCTGCGGAGAGGATCAGCTTGAGTGTGAGGTGTATTCTGCTTGCTCAAGTGATATGATGAGCGATGTGCTTGCCTTCGTAAAGGATCAGGCAGTGCTCCTCACAGGCCTCGTCAATCCTCAGGTTATAAGAACTGCTGAGATGATGGATATGAAATGCGTTGTTTTTGTTCGCAAAAAAGTTCCCGGAGAGGATATTGTGGAATTGGCAAGAGACTCCGGTATAGTTCTGATGCGAAGCAATCTCCGTATGTTTGAAGCGTGCGGAATTCTCTACAGCGCAGGTCTAAAAGGTCACGCAAAGGATGGAAACTGATATGTCAGATGAAATGATCAGATTCCATTTTGATGTGGACGGAGATGATTTTTCTTCTGCAGGTGCAGCCTCTGTTGAGGTCAAGAAAAGACTGAGACAGCTTGGCTTTTCGCCGGATGTTATCCGCCGCGTTGCGATTGCAATGTATGAGGGCGAGATAAATATGGTTATCCACGCCGACGGCGGAACGGTAGAGGTTGAGATCGGCGACGATGATATCACAATGATATTGTCCGACCACGGCCCCGGAATCGCAAACGTGGAGCTGGCAATGCAGGAGGGATATTCAACTGCAAGGGATAACATTCGCTCTCTTGGATTCGGAGCAGGAATGGGACTTCCCAATATGAAAAAATATACCGATGATATGAAGATCGAAACAGAGATCGGTGTTGGCACAACAGTTATAATGAAAGTCAACGTCTGATTTTCGTGAGGTGCCGAAATGA
The DNA here is from genome assembly GCA_017623255.1 of Clostridia bacterium. GTDB lineage: Bacteria > Bacillota > Clostridia > Oscillospirales > CAG-272 > Avispirillum. The sequence goes on along the minus strand of JAGAPL010000066.1, from coordinate 4,397 downwards.
CAGAATATAAGCATTCTGTATCGCTTGATGTTTCAAAGTGTAAGGGCTGCACCCATTGCCTTAAAAGATGTCCCACGGAGGCCATCCGTATAAGAAACGGCAAGGCTGATATAAACTCCGAAAAGTGTATCGACTGCGGAGAATGCATCAGAGTTTGTCCCTACAAGGCAAAAAAAGCCGTGTATGACCCCCTTGAAACTTTAAACGATTACAAATATAAAATTGCTCTCCCCGCACCCACTTTGTACGGTCAGTTTGATAATCTGGACGATATAGATTTCATCATTCAGGGCCTTCACGATATGGGCTTTGATGATGTATACGAGGTGGCGAAGGCTGCAGAGCTTGTAACTGAATACACAAGGCAGTATCTGCATCGTGAAAATCTGAAAAAGCCGGTTATCAGTTCGGCTTGTCCCGTAATTGTAAGGCTTATAAGCACCCGTTTCCCCTATCTTTGCGAAAACGTTATGCCCATTCTTCCTCCCGTTGAGGTTGCGGGCAAGCTGGCAAGGGAAAAGGCAATGGCAGAGCATCCTGAGCTGGCTGCTTCGGATATCGGATGCTTCTTCATTTCTCCCTGTCCTGCCAAGGTGAGCTATGTAAAAAATAGCTTTGCAGGAGAAAAGAGCAATGTTGATGAAGTGCTTTCGGTTTCCGACGTGTATTTCAAATTGGTTTCCTATATGAATAAAATAGACTCCCCGAAGGAAAGCTGCGAAGCGGGAATGGTGGGCGTTGGCTGGGCAATAGCAGGCGGCGAATCCACATCGGTCTTTAACGACAGATATCTTGCGGCGGACGGCATTGAAAACGTTCTCCGCGTGCTCGATCAGATTGATAATTCTGAGTTCCCCGAACTTGAATTTATTGAGCTGAACGCTTGTAACGGCGGCTGCGTCGGCGGAGTTATGACAGTTGCAAACCCATATATTGCAAAAGCGCGCATACAGTCGCTGAAGAGGTATCTTCCCGTTTCTCCCAACACTCACGGTATGAAAGCTGAAGTGCCTGATTATGTGATGATGCCCGAGCTTGAATATCAGCCCACTTGTCCACTTTCCACAAACAGAAAAGAGGCTATGAGAATGATGGCGGATATTCAGGAGATCAGAAAAGATCTTCCCGATCTTGATTGCGGCTCCTGCGGGGCTCCCACTTGCGCTGCGTTTGCAGAGGATATCGTCAGAGGCGAAACCTGCGCTGACGAATGTGTGGTGTTTATGCGTCAGGTGTTCCACGATTATATTGCAAGGCATCAGGCGCGAATGGCAGAGGAGGCTGAAAAGAGAAAAAATGAAAGATCTTAAGTTTCTTGCCGAAAAAATGGGGCTTGGTCATATATGCGGCTCCACAGAACGCGAGATCTGCGGTTGCTACGCGGGAGATCTGCTCAGCTGGGTTATGAGCCACGCGGAGTACGGTCATATCTGGATAACCATAATGTCCAATATCAACGTGGTTGCGGTGGCAAGCCTTTGCGATGTTGCCCGCGTTGTGCTTGCTGAGGGCGTAGAGCTTGATGCAGATGCGCTTGAAGCGGCAAAAAAGCAGGATATATGCGTTTTTTCCTCAAAGCTTTCCACCTATGAGCTTTGCACACTTGTCTCAAAATATATAGATGAATAAATATTATTATGATCTGCATATCCACTCCTGCCTCTCCCCTTGCGGAGATAACGATATGACTCCTGCCAATATAGCAGGGATGGCAGCGGTGAAGGGACTTCAGATAGTTGCTCTCACCGATCATAATACAACGGCAAACTGTCCTGCTTTCTTCAGGGCCTGCAAGAATTACGGAATAATTCCCGTTGCAGGAATGGAGCTGACAGTTTCCGAAGATATCCACCTGCTGTGCCTCTTCAGAGATTTAGAGAGCGCTGTTAAGTTTGGAGAAGAAGTGGATAAGCATAAAATCAATATTAAAAACCGCCCCGATATTTTCGGACATCAGTTTGTTATGGACCATGAGGATAATGTCATACGAGAAGAAGAAAATCTTCTTCTGAATGCAACGATGCTTTCTCTGGAAGACGGAACAAAACTGGTCAGAGAATTCGGCGGAGTTTGCTATCCCGCCCATATTGACAGAACCTCAAACGGCGCGGTGGCAGTGCTGGGAGCTTTCCCCGATTGGCTTTCATACACAGCGTATGAGCTCAGCGGAAGCGGAGTCAAAGCCGATGAGGAAATGAAGAACCCCGCAATAAAAAATCTGAAATGCGTTGTCAGCTCCGATGCCCATTATCTATGGGATATGTCGGAGGCAGAGAATTATTTTCTCCTTGACGACGAGCCTTATAGCAGCAGTTTTGTGAGAAACAAACTGATCGATATGTTGGAGGAAATATGAAAGATCTTTCATTATATATCCTTGATATCGCAATGAACTCTGTGAGAGCAGGAGCGAAAAATATTGCAATCCTGTTAACAGAAGAAAATAACGTTCTCACCCTCAGAATAGAGGATAACGGCTGCGGAATGACAGAAGAACAGGTTGAAAAGCTTTCAAACCCCTTCTTCACAACAAGAAAAACGAGAAAGGTTGGCCTCGGTGTTCCTTTTCTGCGTATGCTCAGCGAAATGACGGGCGGAAAAGTGACCGTCACTTCAAGGCCCGAAGCGGATTTTGAAAATCACGGAACTGAGGTAGTGGCAACTTTCCATACAGACCATATAGACTTCATCCCACTTGGTGATGTGGTTGAAACGGTGGTAACACTCATTCAGGGCAATCCTGATTCCGATTATGTGTTCAGGCATAAAACGGATAAATTGGATGTTAATATGGACACCCGTGAAATGAGAGCTATCCTTGGGGAAGAGATTCCCCTCAATGCCTATGAGGTGCTTGCTTTTATAAGAGAGTTCCTTTTGGGGCAATATGAAAATGAAAATTAATTCTATGAAAACGAAAGGAAATATACTAAAAATGAAAACTTTAGCTGAACTTGCTGCTATCAGAGAGCAGATGAAGGATAAGGTTGCGATCCGCACAGGCAGCGGAGCTGTTCGTGTTGTTGTAGGTATGGCAACCTGCGGTATCACAGCAGGCGCAAGACCTGTTCTTAACGCTTTTGTTGAAGAAGTAACAAAGGCAGGCCTTAACGATAAGGTTATGGTAACTCAGACAGGATGCATCGGCATCTGCCAGTATGAGCCCGTAGTTGAGATCTACGAGGACGGCAAGGAAAAGGTTACATACGTTAAAATGACAGCTGAAAAGGCAAAGGAAGTTGTTGAAAAGCACCTCAAGGGCGGCGAAGCAGTTTCCCAGTACCTTATCGGTAACACAGAATTATAATAAACGGAGGAATACATAATTATGGTTCGTTCACATGTCCTTATTTGCGGAGGTACCGGCTGTACATCCTCCGGAAGTAACAAAATCAAAGACGCTCTTGCAGCAGAGCTTCAGGCAAAGGGTCTTGATGAAGAAGTAAAGATCGTTCAGACAGGATGCTTCGGTCTTTGCGCGCTCGGTCCCATTATGATCGTTTATCCCGAGGGCACATTCTATTCAAGAGTAACTCCCGAAGATGTTTCTGAAATCGTTGAAGAACATCTTCTCAAAGGCCGTATCGTTGACAGACTTGTTTATAACGATGCAGCTGCAAGCGCAGAAGCTAAAGAAGAGATCCACTCTTCTCTTAACGACACAGCCTTCTATAAGAAGCAGCACAGAGTTGCACTCCGCAACTGCGGCGTTATCAACCCCGAAAAGATCGACGAATATATCGCAATGGACGGATATTTCGCTCTCGGTAAGGTGCTCACAGAAATGAGCCGCGAGGACGTTATCCAGACACTGCTTGACTCCGGCCTCCGCGGACGCGGCGGCGCAGGCTTCCCCACAGGTCTCAAGTGGAAGTTTGCTATGGGCGGCGAAGGCCAGAAGTACGTTTGCTGTAACGCAGACGAAGGTGACCCGGGCGCATTTATGGACCGTTCCATCCTTGAGGGCGACCCCCACGCAGTTCTCGAAGCTATGGCTATCGCAGGTTACGCTATCGGCGCTGATCAGGGTTATATCTATGTAAGAGCAGAGTATCCCATTGCTGTAAACCGCCTCCAGATCGCTATCGACCAGGCTCACGAATACGGACTCCTTGGCGATAACATTATGGGCACAGGCTTCAAGTTCGATATCCAGCTCCGTCTTGGCGCAGGCGCATTCGTATGCGGCGAAGAAACAGCTCTTATGACAAGTATCGAAGGTAAGCGCGGCGAGCCCAGACCCCGTCCTCCTTTCCCTGCAGTAAAGGGTCTCTTTGGCAAGCCTACTATCCTTAATAACGTTGAAACATACGCTAATATTCCTCAGATCATCCTTAAGGGCGCTGATTGGTTCAGCTCCATGGGTACAGAAAAGTCCAAGGGTACAAAAGTATTCG
>JAGAPL010000065.1 GCA_017623255.1 Clostridia bacterium | reverse complement strand
CCCTGCGGTAAGTTCCGCCCATCTCCTCATAAAACGATTTCATACTAATTACCTCCTGCAATGTTGGTTTGTACCGTCATTGTAGGAGGTCTTTTGTGTTTTGACAAGTGTACGAATAAAAAAGAAAACCGAGAGAAGGTAAACCTTCTCTCGGAAATTCTTATGCACCCATGCAATGCTCGATGTTCTGTTGACTACTGTCCTTTAGAACATCTGGCATTGCTACGCGGCGGTTTTTCAAAATATTATTACACCAAATTATTTGGAAAGAAGCTTTTTGATTGCAACGATCTCAACGCAAAGGCAGAGGATAGCAACTGCGCTTGCAAGGTTTTCGTTGTTGGGGAATGTGGGCGCGATTCTCAGGTGACGGTCACGGGGGTCAACACCGTAGGGATAAGAAGCTCCTGCCTTTGTGAGCGCAACGCCTGTTTCGCCTGCAAGGTCATAAACTGCTTTTGCACATCCATCGGGAACGGAGAGATCTATAAAATATCCGCCCTTGGGCTCTGTCCATTCTGCAACACCTGTAAGATTTTCACGGAATGCCTTGATAACGATATCAAACTTGGGCTTGATGATCTCAGCATGACGCTTCATATGCGCTCTGATTCCTTCAGCTGTTTTGAAATACTTTACGTGACGGAGCTGGTTCATCTTATCAGAACCGATCGTCTGTACACCGAGAAGGGGCTTGATCTGATTTACGTTGTTTTCACTTGCGATCAGCATTGCAACACCGTTGCCGGGGAACGTGATCTTGGATGTGGATGCAAATTCAAAGATCATATCTTCATTGCCGTGCTTTGCCGCTTCCTCAAAAATATCAAGGATTTCGGGAGCATCGTCAACGAGATCGTGAACTGCATATGCATTATCCCAGAAAATTCTGAAGTCGTCAGCTGCAGGCTTGAGCGCTGCAAAACGACGAACTGTTTCATCAGAATAAACAACACCTTCGGGGTTGGAATACTTGGGCACGCACCAGATACCCTTGATGGAGGGATCGATTGCAACAAGCTTTTCAACCATATCCATATCAGGTCCGTCTGCTGTCATTTCAACGGGAATAAGCTCAAAACCAAGTGTTTCTGTTACAACAAAGTGTCTGTCATAACCGGGAGCGGGGCAAAGGAACTTAAGCTTTCCCTGCTGGCCCCAAGGCTTAGAACCGCCGTATACACCGAAAATCATTGCGCGGGCAATTGTATCGTACATCATATTGAGAGCAGAGTTTCCGCCGATGATAACTCTTTCGGGAACCGTGTTCATAAGATCAGCGAAAAGCTTCTTCGCTGCAGGAATACCGTCAAGCACACCGTAGTTACGGCAATCAAATCCGGTTTCATCAAAGCAATCTTCTTTTGCGTTTATTACATTAAGGATATCAAGAGACAGATCAAGCTGCTCAGCGTTAGGCTTGCCGCGTGTCAGGTCGAGAGAAAGTCCCTTTGCTTTCCAATCAGCAAGAGCTGCTTCTTTTTCTGCAAGACGAGCCTGAAGCTCAGAAACAGAAAGTGAATTAAGTGCGTTCATATGTCCGATCCTTTCTATATTCAAAGAAATAAAATTCATAATGAAAGTTTTTAATGCTCAAAAAGTCATATTTTTTGTCACACCAGGGCATATTATAAACTATACGCCCCAAAAATGCAAGTGCAAACTCAAAAAAATTCAAAAAATATTTATTTCGCCCCCAAAATCAACTTGCAGATGCAAGTTTTGTGTGCTACAATATGTAAAAAGGCTCGCGGAGGTAAGTAAATGACTCTCTTATTCATCCTTATTATTACATTATCATTCATTTACACGCTTTATATACAATTGCTTTCAACAAATTCACGCCACGCCGGAACTATGGCCAATATATTTATCAAAGCAACCGGAATAGGCGCAATAGGCTGCGCTATATCCTTCATAATATATTATGGAAAAATCCACGCCCTTGACAACGTTGAACTTGCAACGGCAATCGGAGACGCATTCTCAGTTTTCATTTACCCTACATGCATTTTCACAGCCTTTGTTATCGTTCTCACAATTTCAGTTTATTTCACAGGCAGAAAAACTGCCGTTATCGTTCCTTCAGTTTGCCATCTGGCATCTCTGTTTGTTTTGCTTTACACGCTTATATGCTCAACGTGGTCACACTATGAAGAATTCCCTTTAAACACCTATATCGAGGTTTTAGGTTGTTGCCTGTCATATCTGATGATGCCTGCAGCCTCCCTTTGCATGGCGCGCCACGCTAAAAATCTTGATGACAAGGATTATGTTGCAGCTCGCAAAAAGCGTTATGAACAAAAGCGTTTGAAATCCAAAGAAAAAAAGCGAATCAGGGAAACAAAAAACAGAATTAAAAACAGCTCAAAAAACAAGTAAAAATCCTGCATCTGCAGGATTTTTACTATACCGGGTCTACGGTTAATTCAACTCATAAACATAAAGTTCTTTGCCTTCAAGATCAGAAGCAAACATATCAACCGAAGTGATGGAATTGTTTTTGTAAGTTTTGTAATAATATATTCCCTTATCCGTGTTGCAACAACATGAATAGCGCGTGTATTCATATTCTCCGCTTGCAGCCAGAACACAGCCCTTAGGCATTGCAACCGAATCAAGAATATGAAAAAATTGTCCCACACTTTCTCTTTCCTTTTCTTCGCACCTTGATTTCATCTTCACAAAAGTGGCTTTTATGAATCTTGAGGCTGAAGAAAAATCTCCCGGCAATCCCAGTGCTCCCAAACCAAGACTGTAAATATTAAAATCAATTTCACCGCATAATTTGTTCTCTGCCGCACCTTCGTGCAATGACATATAGTTGTTCAGATTCATCATATGAAAATCAAAAGTGGGATTGTTTGTCAACACCCCTATGGGATTTTCATATATTTTTAAACCTTCAGCAACACTTTCAACCGTTAATGAACGCTCTCTGTCTGAAATGATCCAGTGAAGAGGAGAGTTAGGAAGCTCGTCGCTGAAATTTTCATCTGTCAGATTGAGAGAATAAAGCATCTCTCGAGCTTCACTAATATCGGCACTCCTGCCAAGAATATAAGGAATAAACTCAAAAGGAGCTACATTCTCTTTTCCTTCGGTGTAAGGCTTGTAGTCCGCATTCCCCGGAAAATTAAGGGCCGCTATGCTAAGTCCTTTTTCGTTTGTTGCCTCATAATAAAGAGGATAACATCCCTGAACTGTTGCCATACCAATCATGGCATAATGAGAAACAAAAGAACTGATATTTCGGAAATCAAACTTGAATTTTCTCGGAGTTACCACAACATTTTCAAAATAAGAACGCTCAAGATCAAGATTGCGCCCAAAATAGTGATCTGAGGTTTTGTATGTTATAGCAGTGCACATATAGTAATTCCTTTCATTGTTTGTGTATATAGTATAGGAAAAAATCTGCACTTTATTTATTGAAAAATAAATTTTTGTTTTTTCATAAAAACGCTTGACTTTTAAAAAATGATGTGATAATATATCAAGGTCAGCGAAACAAGTTGATGTGCGCCCTTAGCTCAGCGGATAGAGTGCCCGGCTACGAACCGGTAGGTCGCAGGTTCGAATCCTGCAGGGCGCGCCATAAAGAAAACAGCCAACCAATAGGTTGGCTGTTTTCTTTATGTTAAGAGCCCTTTGCACGGGATTCGAAAGGCCGATCGCATGCCGTAGGCGCGATTAAAACAGCCTGAATGGCTGTTTTTAGGCCGTTGCGCTAAACTGACCACGAAATCCCGCTTCGCTAACCCACGAAAAGAGCCGAAATGTATTTCGGCGTTCACTTCAAATTGAGACAGGGCGCGCCAACCAATAGGTTGGCTGTTTTCTTTATGTTAAGCGACCTTTGCACAGGATTCGAAAGGCTGAAGAACATTGCTTGCGCTTTAAATTACTGTTTACAGCTGTACCTGTAGGTGAGGATATCATCCTCCCGCATTAAAAATAGTCATACATTTGATGAAATATTTGTCTGTGTTTCAAACGGGCGGATACTATCCTCCCCTACGAGTTTGGCAGATAAATTATCATTTGCCATTTTCTATGTTTACTACTGAAACAACAATGCTTTGTTGACTTTGCTATACCAAAACAAAACAAATTATATAATTTTCACAAAAATATATTTTGGTGTAGAAATTTATATTTCACTGTGATATAATGAAACATCGCGATCTTTTAGGATTGCACTATCTATATGTCCATTTAAGAAAGGCGGAACATAATAATGAGTAAAAAAATTCAGAATAAGAAAGGAAACGGCGCTAAAAAAACTCTGAAGATCGTTGCTTGCATTCTTGTTGCAGTTGTGATCCTCGGCGTTGTTGGCGTTTATTCTATTCTTTCCAACGGTGTTATCGAAAAGAACACAGTTGCAGCTAAAACTGAAAATTATACAGTTACAACAGCAATGCTCAACTATCTCTACAACACCAACTATCAGAATCTTGTGACAAACGCAGGCTCTTATCTTGAAGCTCTGGGTCTTGACACAAAAAAGCCCCTCGATGAGCAAAAATATGCAGGCGACGACACTTGGCATGACTATATGCTCGACTCCACAAGAAGCCAGCTGACTGATGCGCTCATCCTTTGCGAAGCTGCAAACGCTGCAGGCTGCAAGCTGGATGATGAAGATATGGCTGATATTGATGAAACAATCGACTCAATCGCTAAGTATGCTAAGCAGTACGGCTACACAACAAAGCTCTATATCAAAGCTGTTTACGGCTCCTCCGTTTCAGAAAATGATATCCGTAGCTGCCTTGAGATCCTCAGCCTCGCTGAAAAATATCAGGGTGAGCTTGTAGGTACATATAACTACACAGCTGAAGACTGGGCTAAATATTTCGAAGAAAATGAGGAAGACTTCCTCAAGGTTGACTACCTGACATATACATTCGAAGCTGAAGTTGAAAAAGACGACAAGAAGGATTCCGAAACAACAGCTGATAAGGCAAAAGATGCTGACGAAACAACAGCGGCTGAAGATGATGCAAAAGAACCCCATGCAGAACAGGGCTATGCAGAAGCTCTTGCTGCTACAGCAGATGCAGACGCATTCAAGGCTTACGTTAAGAATTACCTCACAACAGTTAAGTATGCAAATATGACTGAAGAAGATCTTAAAGAAGATAAGGTTTATATCGACGCTCTCGTTGAAGGCTGCCTTAAGGAAGGCAAGACAGCAAGCGGCACAAGCGATCTTCTCAAGTGGCTCTCTGACGATGCAAGACATCCCTACGAGGTTTATACAGACTATAATGAAGAAGACGGCAAATACACCGTTTATATGATCCTCCCCGCTCAGAACGATGACCTCGATTACAACTGCAAGTACCGTGAAACATATCTCCTCAAGGATTACCGTTACATCCCCGTTGCTATAAGCTCCACAGAAAAGGACAAAACAAAGGCAATGGCTGATGCTAAGGAAACAGCTGAAAAGATCCTCAAGGAATTTAACGACAACGCAACTGACGAAAACTTTGCAAAGCTGGCTGATCCCGACAACTACGGCGACGGCTACTATGAAGGCGGCCTTGTTGAAGCTGCTGACAAGGGCACAATGAACGATCAGGTTAGCGATTGGGTGTTCGCTGAAGACCGCAAGGCAGGCGATGCTGCTGTCGTAGAGGTTGAAGAACAGGGTTACTATGTTCTTTACTTCAAGGGCGACAACACAACAAGCTGGGAGCATGATGCTGATACAGCGCTTAAAAATGACCAGTACAGCAAGGATTATGAAGGATTCGAAGCTGCTCATAAGGTTACTTACTACAAGAAGGGCGTAGAGCTTGTTAAATCTCTTTAATATGAAATAAAAAGCGGCTGTCCGCCGGCGGTTTGGCCGGTGGACAGCTTTTTTCTACAAAAAGGAGCCTTATATGTTTAAAAAAATTACAGCGCTGCTTTTGGCAGCAATTATGCTGTTCTCTCTTTTCTCCTGTAAAAAAGAAGATACAGACGGATATAAAGAAGCAGATAACGACGAAATTAACCCCCTGCCCGTTATGGCAACAGAAAACTATGAAGTTACTGTTTCTATGATGACATATTTTCTGAATTCCTACTACCGCAGCTATGTTTCAAATAATCAGCTCTACCTGGGACAATTGGGTCTTGATCCCTCAAAGCCCCTCTTTGAGCAAAAATATTCTGAAGAATATACATGGCTGGACTATTTCCTCTTCTATATTTCTGACACACTTAAGCAGCAACTCGTTTTGGCAGAAGCGGCAAAGGAAGAAGGCTTTGAGCTTTCAGAAGCGGATATTAAAAATATTGACAATCAAATATCTTATATAGATGAAAAAGCTGCTGCAAGCGAAAACACCACAGCATACCTCATTCAAACCAATTATGGTGAGTGCGTCAACGAAGAGACTATCCGCAAATGCCTCCGCTTGACAACTCTTGCTAAAAATTATTCCAATCACCTGGTTAATTCTTATTCCTTCACAGATACGGAATTTGAAGATTTCTTTAAAGAAAACACGAAGGATATCCTTTCCTTCAGCTATATCAGATATCAGGCAACAACTGATGATGAAGCAAAAACAATAGCCGATTTCACCTCCTGCAAAACTGAAGATGAATTTGTTGCTATGATCAAAAAATATGCCATGGAAACTGTTTACGATGCAGACGATGAATATATAGCAGAGCTGATGAACGAATGCTACGTTTACGGCGCAGGATATTCCAAAGATTCAGATTTCGCTGATTGGGCATACGCTGAAGGCAGAAAAGCTTACGAAGTTTATACTGAAAAGACCTCGGAAGGTAAAATCCTGGTGGCTATGTCACTGCCTTCATCCGATGAAGCCTATACTGAAGTGCTTTGGAGAGATATCACCCCCGTTCACAATATCGAAAGCATCTACTTTGCAGAATCAATTTATAAAACCGAAGAAGCTGCAAGAAGCAAAGCAGAAGAAGTTTTTAACACTCTTGATGCCGACAGCGATTTTTCTCCTCTTATTAAAGAATATGACGGCGGAACAACAAGCAATATGATCAAAGGCGGTTCGTCTGACGCCATAGAAGAATGGGTGTTTGATGAAAGCTGTCAGGTTGGTGATATGGGGCTGGTTACTGTTGAGGATACAGGAACATATATCATCCGCCTTAAAGAAGACGGAGTTCCCGCCTGGAAATATTTCACCCTGCAAAACTTAACAGATAAAACCTTCAATGATTTCGTAGAAAGCTGCTTTGATAAATACGAACTCCGACTTAATAACGACGCTATCTCCGAGATCACCCCTATTACATTGATACAGTGATTTTTGAACCTAAAAATACTTTCAAAACTATTGCATAAAAGCCTTTATCAAGATATAATTAAAGTATAAAATATAGAAAGGGAGATAAATATGAAAATTATTCCTACCCCCAGAGAAGTCCTTATGGGCGAAGGCTCACTGGCTCTCTCCTCTATCACAGCTTTAAAGATCCAGCTTGGCAGCGACAGAAGAATGACTAAGATCGCTACAACTGTTCGCAATGAGATCAGCGAGCTTGTTGGCAAAACAGCAAAGCTTATGGTTTGCACCTGCGCTTGCTCCGACACTCCTATTCTCTACATAACTCACGGTGAGGAAGGCGAAGGCTATACTCTCACTATCAACGAAAAGGGTATCACAGTTCGCGGTGACGGCGCTCACGGTGGATACAACGCTATGCAGACTCTCCGCCAGATCATTCACGAATACGGCGACACTCTCCCCTATGTTACTGTGAATGACGCTCCCGATTTCCCCGAGCGCGGCTTCTACCACGATATCACACGCGGTCGTGTTCCTACTCTTGAAATGCTCAAGAAAACTGCTGATGAGCTTGCTTACTACAAGATCAGCCAGCTCCAGCTTTACGTTGAGGATGCCTACGAATTCGTTGAATACGACGGAATTATGGAGGCTCACGAGGTTCTCTCTGCTGATGAGGTTACTGCTCTTGATGACTACTGCTATGACAACTTCATCGAGCTCGTTCCCTCCCTTTCAACATTCGGCCACCTTTATAATCTTCTCCAGAGCGACAAGTGGCGCCACCTCTGCGAATACGAGGATTGGCATCCCTGGCAGCATTTCTGGCTTGAAAAGATGGCTCACCACACAATCGACGTTTCCAACGATGAGTCCATCAAGGTTGTTGGCAGCATGATCGACCAGTTTATTCCCCTCTTCCGTTCCGATCGCTTCAATATCTGCTGTGACGAAACATTTGACCTTTGCCAGGGCAGAAACAAGGGCAAGGACGAAGGCGAAGAATACTTCAAATTCCTTAAGAAGATCATTGAACACGTTAACAGCCGCGGCAAGACTGTTATGATGTGGGGCGATATCGCTCTTAACCATCCCGAAAAGCTCAGCGAAATTCCCGAGGGCACAATCATGCTCAACTGGACCTACGAGAAGAACCCCATGGAAGAAAAGGTTGAAACTCTCGCTAAGGCCGGCATGAAGCAGATCGTTTGTCCCGGTACATCCAGCTGGAACCGCTTTATTGAAGAAATCGACCGCTCCGAAGGCAACATCACAAAGCTTGTTGACTACGGCGCAAAGTGGGGCGCTATGGGTATCCTCAATACAAACTGGGGCGACTTTGGCCACATTGCTCCCTGGAACTGCAACCTCTACGGAATGGTAGTTGGCGCAGAAAAGGGCTGGAATGCTGACGGCGTTCTTTCCGAAGAATTTGAAATGGCTGCAAGCAGCCTTCTCTTCGACTCCGATGAGATCAATGTTATTGACCTTATTCGTACAATGGGCCGCTGCGAGCGTACTTGCGACTGGATGCTCTTCGAATACTGGTACAGCGCAAACACAGTTGAAGGCAGAACAACAAGACTTGAACTTGATCCCGATAAGGCTATTGCTAACAACGCTAAGCTTGATGAGGTTATCGCAACTCTCAAGTCCATCTCCGAAACAGATGACAGATATGTTGACCTTCTCCTCGCTTGCCGCGCTATCCAGATCATGAACAGAGTTCATCTGCGCATCAACTGCATCCCCGGCTATGAAGACGGCGAAGCTATCCTCCGCGATGTTGAAGCTTGGCTTCCCGAATATCGCGCATCCTGGCTCAGAGAAAACAAGCTCAGCCAGCTTGATAATGTTGACAAGTTTATGCGTGAAATCGCAGTTATGCCTGTTAGCTCCGTTGCTGAAGCTGAAGTTGCTGAAACATTCCAGAGAAATTCATAAATAGTCAATTTAGTTGCATAAATAAACATAAGGAGCAGGCGTAAGCCTGCTCCTTATGTTCTTGAGCTCAATAGCCTACAAACCCTTGTGGTTTATAGGTTTTTACGGAATTTTAACAACAAAAACAGCCCCCTTCGGAGAGAAGAAGGGGACTGCCGTCAGCGTGCACAAATTGGGGGATATGCACGACAGACTTGCATATTTGTGTATCTATATCGCTTTTAGAGCATATAATATATGAAAATATTGTCTGTTTTTGCGAAATACTTACCTTTAACACAATTTTAGCAAATATTTATGCTAAAGTCAAGGAAAAAATTCACATTATTTTAAAATTGGGGACTTATGAAAATTTATGACTACAACGGCCAGAAAAACATTTCCGGCAGAAGGATCAGAGAGGCTCGACAGAAGAGCAAACTCTCGCAGGCAGAGCTTGCGGCAAAGATGCAGGTTAACGGCATCATTATCGAGAGGGACTGTATAAGCAGAATGGAAAAAGGCACACGTTTTATTCCTGATTATGAGTTGCTTATGTATGCTAAGGTTCTTGGCGTTCCTGTTACATGGCTTTTAGGCCTTGAAGACTAACCCCCCCGTGACGTTCATTTTTTTCCCGTTGTGATGTAAAGTAAACAACCGCTTTGGCGGTTGTTTTTTGTTTTTTCTATGCCGTGGAAACTCTGCTGAACCCTTGACAGATTTTACTGCAGGTTTATAATTATATTAAACAAACAACAAAGGTTGATCATATGGAAAATCTCATTTTCAGTCTCAATGCAACACTGCCTGTTTTTATAATGATGCTGCTGGGCGTTTTGCTTAGGCGTATCGGCTTATTTGATGAAGGCTTTGCTGCCAAAATGAATAAATTCGTTTTTCTTATCCCCCTTCCCTGCCTGCTGTTCAGCCAGCTTTCAAAAATAGATTTCCACGAAGCCTGGAATGCTCGCTTCGTTCTGTTTTGCTTTGCTTCCACTGCCGCTTGCATCATAATTGCTTTTATTCTCTCTTTGGTTATCAAAAACAAATCCCTTAGAGGCGAATTCATACAAGCATCTTACAGAAGCAGCGCAGCACTTCTCGGAATTGCTTTTATACAGAATATTTACGGAAATGCAGGCTTTGCGCCGCTTATGATAATCGGGAGTGTGCCGCTTTATAACATTATGGCAGTCGTTGTGCTCTCCGTATTTTCTCCCGAAAATCATTCAAAAAAGCCGGATACCGCTCTGGTTAAAAAAACGGCCTTGGGAATAGTGACAAATCCCATAATAATCGGAATAGCTGTTGGACTTTTATGGTCCGCTATAAAATTGCCCGTGCCGTATATACTTGATAAAACCGTCTCAAGCCTTGGCTCTGTGGCAACTCCAATGGGATTGATGGCTATGGGCGCATCCCTTGATTTTAAAAAAGCATTTGGAAATATCCGACCCACAATATGCGCAACAGCTCTTAAATTGATGGGCTTTGCAGCACTTATCCTTCCCTTTGCCATTATGTTGGGTTTCAGAAATGCAGAGCTTGTTGCAATCCTCATTATGCTGACTTCTGCTACTACCGTCAGCTCTTATGTGATGGCAAAAAATATGGGCCACGAAGGCACCCTGACCGGCAGCACTGTTATGCTGACTACCGTTTTCAGCGCTTTTACCGTTACTCTATGGCTTTTCGTGCTGAAAAGCGGAGGATTGATTTGAATTTTTTGTAGGTAGGACAGCCTCCTCCCTACTGATATTCATTACCTGATTATCATTATCAACAAATGAAAACACCTAATTTTGTGCAATTCGTCACCACTTTAAATTGCTAAAAAGTTTTGAGAAAAATAAGCAAAATTTCCTTGACAAATAAGGCTTTTTATAGTAAAATAATTAGCAAGTTATTAAATGCGATGACGGAGAAAAAAAGTCATATTTGAACGTTTCAGAGAGCTGCCGTTAGGTGCGAGGCAGTACGAAAAAATGATATAACTCCTCTCCTTAGCAGTTGGCTGAACAGAATATCCGGAGTAGGCTTCACCGGGTTCTCCCGTTATAGAGAAAGGGCATTATCCGTGCCTTACAAAGTGGGTGGATTATTTCACCAAGTAGAGTGGTACCGCGGAGAATTATATATAATCTTCGTCTCTTTTGTTTGAACAAGTTTTTTTGTTCGGGCAATGGAGATTTTTTATATTTTAGTAAAAAGTCTCTTAAAAATTTTGTTTTGAGAGGAATAGAAATGAACGGATATCAGAAATACGAAAAACAGTTTTTCCCCGCTCCCGAAGTGACGTCAGCGTGGATGAACAAAACTTACATAGATAAAGCTCCCATATGGTGCAGCGTTGACCTGCGCGACGGAAATCAGGCTCTTATCACTCCTATGAGCCTTGATGAAAAGCTTGAATTTTTTAAGCTTCTTGTCAAGATCGGCTTCAAGGAAATTGAAATTGGGTTTCCTGCGGCAAGTGAAACAGAATACGAATTCTGCCGCACTCTGATAGAAAAGAATATGATCCCGGACGACGTGAGGATTCAGGTGCTCACTCAGTCAAGAGAACACATCATAGCAAAAACATTTGAGGCTCTCAGCGGCGCAAAAAACGCTGTTGTTCATCTTTATAACTCCACATCTGTTGCTCAAAGAGAACAGGTTTTCAGAAAAAGCAAAGAAGAAATCATTGAAATTGCAAAATTCGGCGCAAAGCTTTGCAAGGAATACAAAGCTAAATCCCCCGGCAACTTTATGTTTGAATATTCTCCCGAAAGCTTTACGGGAACTGAACCCGAATTTGCTGTGGAAATATGCAATGAAGTTATTGATATCTGGCAGCCTACCGCTGAAGATAAGGTTATTATCAACCTCCCTGTTACAGTTTCTCATTCAATGCCCCACGTTTACGCAAATCAGGTTGAATACATGTCAAACAATCTGAATTGCAGAGAAAACGTTATCATTTCTCTCCATCCCCATAACGACCGAGGATGCGCTGTTGCAGACAGCGAGATGGGACTGCTTGCAGGCGGTGACCGAATTGAAGGAACCCTCTTCGGAAACGGCGAAAGAACAGGCAACGTTGACATTATAACCCTTGCCCTGAATATGTACTCTCAGGGAGTTGATCCCGAACTTGATTTTTCAAATATCCCCGAAATATGCGAGGTTTATGAAAAGGTTACAAGAATGCACGTTTACGAACGCCAACCCTACAGCGGTCAGCTTGTGTTTGCTGCATTCAGCGGATCTCACCAGGATGCTCTTGCAAAGGGTATGAAATTCAGAGAAGAAAGAAACTCTCAGATATGGAATGTGCCCTACCTGCCTATCGACCCCACAGACGTCGGACGAGTCTACGAAGCAGATGTTATCCGAATCAATTCTCAGTCAGGCAAGGGCGGCATAGGATATCTGCTTGAAAAGACCTACTCCCTTACACTTCCTCCGAAAATGAGAGAAGTGTTCGGATATAAGGTCAAGAGCATTTCAGACCACGCTCATAAAGAGCTTATGCCCGTTGAAGTGTATGACATCTTTATGAAAGAATACGTGAATATCGAGCGCTGCCTCACCGTCAACGAAACACACTATCGCCAGCTTGAAGGCGGAATTGAGGCTAACGTTACACTTACATATAAGGGCGAAACAAAAAATATTGTTGCCGAAGGTAACGGACGACTTGACGCTGTTTCCAATGCGATCCTTCAGGTTGTTGGAAACATCTACACGCTGGACTCCTATACACAGCACGCACTTGAAGATGCAACAACATCTCAGGCGGCCTCTTACGTCAGCATCAAAAACGTTGACGGCGAGCTTTTCTGGGGCGTTGGAATCAACCGAGATATTATCGTTTCCTCTGTTAAGGCACTGGTGAGTGCTGTCAACAGACTTATCGAAAAAAGATATAAATAAGAAAACCCAAAGGAAGTTTTTTAGCAAATGAAATTAACCGGTTCACAGATCATTATTGAAACATTGATCGAACAGGGCTGCGACACCGTTTTCGGTTATCCCGGCGGCCAGGTTCTCAATATTTACGACGAGCTGTATAAAAACAGCCACCGCCTTAATCACGTGCTTACAGCACACGAACAAGGCGCATCCCACGCAGCAGACGGATATTTCCGTGCCACCGGCAAGGTTGGCGTTTGCATCGCAACCTCCGGCCCCGGTGCAACAAACCTGGTTACAGGTATTGCAACCGCAATGCTTGACTCCGTTCCGATAGTTGCCATCACGGGAAACGTTCCCTGCAATCTTATCGGTAAAGACTCATTCCAGGAAATAGATATTACAGGCGTTACGCTTCCTATAACAAAGCATAACTACTTTGTTAACGACGTTACTCAGCTTGCTGACGTTATCCGCGAAGCATTCCGCCTTGCAAAATCCGGACGTCCCGGCCCCGTGCTTATAGATGTTCCCAAGGATATTCAGATCGCAACCTGCGATTTTGAAAACAAGCCCGTTGAAGCACCTTTTGAAAATAAGATTGCAGATGAAGCTTCTATTGACAGCGCAGTTGAACTTATCAACAAGAGCAAACGCCCCTATATTTACCTTGGCGGCGGCGCAATGGGCGCTTGCAAAGCAGAAGATATCATCGCTTTTGCAGAAAAGATAGACGCGGTTATCGGCTGCACTCTTATGGGCCTTTCCGCTGTTCCTACAGATAATCCCCGTTTCCTCGGAATGCAGGGTATGCACGGACACTACGCATCCTCTATGGCTCAGAACAACGCCGATCTGATTATCGGCATCGGTGTTCGCTTCAGCGACAGAGCAACAGGAAATACAGCCAAATACGCTAAGAAGGCAAATATCATCCACCTTGACGTAGACTTTGCTGAGATCAATAAAAACGTTCCCGCGCAGGTTGGTATCTACGGAGATATTAACGACGCATTTGTAAGAATCGCAGCAAAATGTGAAAAGAAAGAAAATCCCGATTGGATCGCTAAAGTTAATGAGTACGTAGCTAAGGAAGAATCAAGATACTATACAACTCCTAAGCTCACTCCCAAAAACCTTATTGATACGATCAATGATACTGTTTCCGACGATACTGTTATCGCAACTGACGTTGGTCAGCATCAGATGTGGGCAGCTCAGTACTGCAACTTCAGAGCCCCCCGCAAATTCGTTTCAAGCGGCGGTCTTGGAACAATGGGATTCGGCCTTGGAGCTGCTATCGGCGCCGCAATAGGCAGCCGATGCAAAACAGTTCTTATCACAGGTGACGGCAGCTTCGGTATGAACCTGAACGAAATGGCAACAGCAGTTTCCACAGGCGCTCCCGTTACAATAGTTCTCTTCAACAACGGTGTTCTCGGCATGGTTCGCCAGTGGCAGACCCTGTTCTTCAACAAGCACTATTCCAACACGACTCTTGAAAGAAAAACAGATTTCTGCAAGCTTGCTGAAGCTTTTGGAGCAACAGCATTCAAAGCTGAAAACCTTGCTGAATTTGAAGTTGCTTTCAAAGAAGCTTATTCAATTGATGGCCCTACTCTTATTGACTGCACAATTGATGAGGATGAATTCGTTCTTCCCATGCTTCCTCCCGGAGGAGCTATCGACGATATGATCGTAGGATTGGAGGAATTGCAGAAATGAGCAAAAAGAATCAGTTCACTATAGCCGTTTACGTTGAAAATAAATTCGGCGTTCTTACAAGAGTTACAAGTATGTTCACCCGTCGTGGCTTCAATATCGACTGCCTTACAGTTGGTGAAACAGAATGC
Source organism: Clostridia bacterium (assembly GCA_017623255.1). GTDB lineage: Bacteria > Bacillota > Clostridia > Oscillospirales > CAG-272 > Avispirillum. Next base: position 1,067 of record JAGAPL010000065.1, on the reverse strand, counting down.
CCCGAATATTCCCGAATCACTATCACAATGAGTGGCGACGGATATGCGAAAACTCAGATGATCAATCAGCTTCGCAAACTCTTTAACGTTAAAAAGGTTGAAGAGCTTGAACCTGAAACATCAGTCAACCGCGAGCTTGCGCTCATTAAGGTTAAAAACGATCCTGCTACAAGACAGGAAATTATGTCTGCTGTGAGCATTTTCCGCTCCAGCATCATTGACTATTCACCTGCGGCTCTCTGTATCGAGATCACAGGCGACCCCTCAAAGATAGACGCTTTCATTGAAATCATGAAGCCCTTTGAGATAATTGAAATGTGCCGCACAGGTATTCTGGCGATTGAACGCGGCGCAGGCACCTTACTTAACAAATAATTTTGAACTTTAACTTATACTTTTTTCATACTAAGGAGATTTAAAACAATGGCAAAGATTTATTATCAGCAGGATTGCGATCTTAACAGACTCAATGGCAAGACAGTTGCTATCATCGGTTACGGCTCTCAGGGTCACGCTCACGCACTTAACCTCAAGGATTCCGGCGTTAACGTTATCGTTGGTCTTTACGAAGGCTCCAAGAGCTGGGCAAAGGCTGAAAGCCAGGGCGTTAAGGTTATGACAAGCGCAGAAGCTGCAAAAGCTGCTGACGTTATCATGATCCTCATCAACGACGAAAAGCAGGCTAAGCTCTACAAAGAGTCCATCGAGCCCAACCTTACAGAAGGTAAGACACTTGCATTCGCTCACGGCTTCAACATCCACTTCGGTTGCATCAAGCCTCCCAAGAACGTTAACGTTATCATGGTTGCTCCTAAGGGCCCCGGACACACAGTTAGAAGCGAATACCAGGCAGGCAAGGGTGTTCCCTGTCTTATCGCTGTTCACCAGGACGCTACAGGCGATGCTCTTGAAATCGGCCTTGCTTACGCTCTCGGTATCGGCGGTGCTCGCGCAGGCGTTCTTGAAACAAACTTCCGCACAGAAACAGAAACAGACCTCTTCGGTGAACAGGCAGTTCTCTGCGGCGGCGTTTGCGCACTGATGCAGGCAGGCTTTGAAACTCTCGT
>JAGAPL010000064.1 GCA_017623255.1 Clostridia bacterium | reverse complement strand
TCGCTCCATGATGGTCGCGACACTCCTTTTCTCTGCACCCTCACTCGGTTTGCTTCATCTGCCACAGGCAGCGCAAACCTAGTTCGTCCAATTGCGCCACACCTCGATATAAATATTAAATTGGACACTGTATAATGTCAAGCAATTGATATTTTAACAGATTAGATTATATTTGTCAATTGATACTGCAAAAAAATTTTACCTCTCAGATTGTCGCCTATTGATTTAATCTGCGCTTTATTGTATAATAGAGTGATATAGTGGGTGAGTTATGAAATTCATCTATCGACTTTATAATTTTTTCGAAATTCACTGCCTTTGGCGGAACGGAGTTATATATGGAAAGAGTTTCTAAAATTAATTACTATCTTGACATTGCTGAAACAGTTTCTGAAAGAAGCACTTGTCTTCGCAAGCGTTACGGCGCTATTATTGTTAAAAACGATGTTATTGTTTCTACGGGCTACAACGGTGCTCCTCGCGGCCGTAAAAATTGCAGCGATATTGGCAGCTGTATGAGAGATACTCTCAATATCCCTCGCGGTGAGCGTTATGAGCTTTGCCGCAGCATTCACGCAGAGGCTAATGCGATCATTGCTGCTGCTCGTGAGCAGATGATCGGCGCGGATCTTTATATGGCGTGCACAGATCCTGCTGACGGAAGCATTGTTCCCAACACCTGCTCCTGCATGATGTGCAAGCGTCAGGTTATAAATGCGGGTATTGCCCGTGTAATTGTTCGTGAGGACAAGGAAAACTATACTGTATACGATGTTGAGGATTGGATAGAAAATGATGACAGTCTTTCAGGAAAATTCGGTTACTGAGTCTGAAAAGTCTGAGATTATGACTGACAGTTGCTTTGATGGCGTGGAGCAGCAAAAAAAGAAAATCGTTTTTGTTTGTACCGGAAACACCTGCCGAAGTCCTATGGCTGAAATAGTTTTCAATTTTGATTATTGTGACAGTGGTTATGTGGCTGAATCTGCAGGACTTGCGGCTGATGGGGCGCCTATGAGCGAAAACGCACTGGATGCTCTTTTCGACGAAGGCTACAGAGTGAAGGGGCAGCATCTTTCACGTCCTCTTTCGAAGGATATCATCGAATCTGCAGATATTATAGTAGGCATTTCATCGTCTCACGCTATGCAGATCGTGATGGCTAATCCTGAATATGCTGCAAAGGTTTATTGCATGCCTTTTGACATTGCTGATCCATATGGCAGAAGTCTTGAAGTTTACAAGGCTTGCCTTTGGGATATAAAGAAAGCTTTGGCTATTATAGCGGAGTCACTGTAATGGATTTAGAAAGATATCAGTTTGTTGATTTTGAACCTGCTGTGCTTGAGGAGATCGTAGCTGCGGAGAATATTTGCTTCAAAAATGATCCTTGGGGCAGGGAAATGTTTATTGATGCGGCTGAAAATGACGGTTTTTGCATCATTTTGGTCAAAGATATGCAGATGTCGAAAATAGTTGCATACTCTGTGATATATTATGCGGTTGATCAGGCTGATCTTGCGAATATAGCTGTTTTGCCTGAATATCGCGGTCAAAAAATCGGAAAAGCATTGCTTGAAAAAACTATGGAAAAAGCCTGTGAATACGGGGTTTCTGAGGTCTTTCTTGAGGTAAGAGAGTCCAATTTATCTGCCAGAGGGCTTTATTTGAGTTCGGATTTTGCAGAAATAGGCAGACGTAAAAAATACTACAAAAATCCGCGCGAAGATGCCATAATTATGTTCCGAAAATTATAAAGGGAGAAAATCTGTTTTATGTATATACTTGCTGTTGAATCCTCCTGCGATGAAACCGCTTGCGCTATTGTTGAAATGAGCGAAAGTTCTCGCAGGATACTATCAAATGTTGTTGCAACACAGATTGCAACTCATGCGCTATATGGTGGAGTAGTTCCTGAAATAGCAAGCCGCGCACACAGCGAGGCAATAACTCCCGTTGTGAGAGAAGCTGTGGAAAAGTCAGGGATAGAGCTTTCTCAGCTTGATGCCATAGCCGTAACGTTTTCTCCCGGACTGATAGGAAGCCTTTTGGTTGGCGTCAGCTTTGCAAAAAGCCTTGCATATGATCTTCAGCTTCCTCTTATACCGGTTGATCATATAAAAGCGCATACAGCGGCGGCGTATTTTGTTGATCAAGAGCTTGAAGCTCCATTTCTTTCCCTTGTTGTTTCAGGGGGACACACTTCTATTTATGATGTGAGCTGCCCTCACGTTTTTGAAGAAATCGGATCAACGAGAGATGATGCTGCAGGCGAAGCTTTTGATAAAGTAGGCAGAGTTATGGGCCTCACTTATCCCGGTGGCGCTGCTATGGATAGATTGGCAACAGAAGGGTTTGAAATGATAGAAAACGGTGCAGAGAAGATAAAGTTTCCTTCCCCTGCAATTCCCGATGAAACTCTTGATTATTCTTTTTCAGGCCTTAAAACAGCTTGCATAAACTATCTTCACAACTATAGACAGAAAAACGAGCTTGGCGATAAGGATGAGCTTCCTCACAGCGAAAAATGCCTTGTGGCAGCATCGTTTACTGAGGCGGTTGTTGGCGGAATTTGCTTAAAATTAAAGGCAGCGCTTGAGAAAACAGGTGCAAAAACTCTTGTTGTGGCAGGCGGTGTGGCAGCAAACTCTCATTTGCGTCGCGCAGTTGCCGAAGTTTGCGAGAAGGCAGGCGTTAAACTGTGTGTGCCTCCGCTTTCGCTTTGCGGTGACAATGGCGCAATGGTGGGCGCGCAGGCATATTTTGAGTATAAAAACGGTGTGAGAGCTGATTGCACACTTAACGCTTACGCTTCCGGCGAAGCTGCAGAAGCTGCTGCCGAACTGATGAAATTTGAGAAAAATAATTAGTCGTTTGCTTAATATACGGTCGACTATTTTTGAAAGTTTTAAGATGAATGCCGAAAGAGTTTTCAACAAGGTTTTCAACAAGGTGTGGAAAACTCTTTAAACACAAGGAGTTTGAGTTTTTTACAATTGAAAAATGAATATTTCGGCGAAAGAATAAAACATTTTGGCGGTAGGCGGATGTCTACTGACAAAAAACGGAGGACATTGTGAAATATAAAGCGGTGCATAGCGAGAATACAATCGGTATTCCGCGAGAGCCCATAATGAATAATTTGCTTGAGGCTGACGCTGTGCAGATGAAAGTGCTTATTTGTATAATGGATAAGCCTGATATAACCACAGAAGAGCTTTGTGAAAAACTGGATATAACAAAGAGAAGGCTGGCAATGGCGCTGACCTTTTGGGAAAAGGCAGGAGCGCTTGTTAAGGATGGCGCAAAAAGCGGCAAGTCCAAAGCAGCTGCAACAACTCCTGAGGCAAAACTTGGAAGATCATCTGAGCTTCCTAAATATACAAGTGATGAGATAGCAAATTACATAGCAAGCCACGAAGGCGTTCGTCAGTTGCTCATAGATTGTCAGCATCTTATTGGTAAAATGTTCAATCTTGCAGAAACTGAAATCGTTATCGGATTGCTTGATTATCTGAAGCTTGACGAAGCATACATATCACTTTTGTTTGCGCACTGCGCGCGTAACGGTAAAAAATCCTTGAGATATATTGAAAAAATGGCGATAGGTTTCTTTGATAAAGGAATTATGAGCTATGAGGAGCTTGATGCGCATCTTTGTATGATAGAAGCAGCGCAGGAATATGACAAACCCCTTCGCAAGCTTTTCGGTATCGGACGCAGGGCTCTCACAAAAAAAGAACAGGATGCCTTTGATAATTGGTGCGGAAAAATGCAGATGCCCTTTGAAATAATCGAAAAGGCATTTGAGATAACGGTTGATAACCTGAGTGGAAAAGCATCGGTGGACTATTGCAACGCAATCCTTTGCCGTTGGTTTGACGCAGGATATAAAACTCTTGAAGAGGTTGAGGCTGCAAGTGAGCAGTATAAACACGATAAAACAGGTGTCACGGAGAAAAAGGGCAGTTTTGAAACAGATGATTTCTTTGAGGCTGCGCTAAGACGTTCTTACGGAGAAGAAGATTAAAGGATAGGGAGAAAGATTATGCCCGTTTCATCAAAAGAAATTCTCAGAAAAGTTAAAGAAGACTTCATTAACAGACGTGGAATGGTTTATGAGGAGTGCGAGAGAAAAAAGCTTGCGCTTTATGAAGAGATCCCACAGTTAAGAGAGTTTGATGCCCAGCTTGCCGCAACATCAACGAAGATCATGGCTGCCGTAACTTCGGGCGGTGACGTTAAGGCTAAGATAGAGGAACTTAGAAAAGAGAATATGGATATCCGCCAAAAAAGGGGAGCGCTGCTTGTTGCTCACGGTTATCCTGCGGATTATACAGATATAAAGCATAGCTGTGATAAGTGTAACGATTCAGGCTATGTTGGAATAAATATGTGTCAGTGCATGAAAAGCGAGCTGGCTGCAGCTTTGCTTGAAGCCTCAGGTATAGGCAAGCTGGCGAAAAATCAGAATTTTGAAAATTTTGATTTTGATTTTTATAAAGAAGGCAAGGAACGCGATAACGCACGCAAGGTTTATAACGATCTGAAAAAATTTGCGGATAACTTCAATTCTCAAACGGATGATTGTTTTCTTCTTGTAGGAGATACAGGCCTTGGAAAAACTCACCTTTCAACAGCCGTTGCTGTGAGAGTGATAGAGAAGGGCTATGACGTGACATACGAAACTATGCAGACAATGATGGATGATTTCGCTGAAAATCAGTTCCGCGGAGCATCCTCTGATAACGTACAAAAATACTACGATGCCGATCTGCTTATAATAGACGATATGGGCAGCGAGCTGACAAATCAGTTCACAGTTTCCGTTTTGTATAATCTCATAAATCAAAGATCCAATAAGTATAAACCAACTATCATAAGCACAAATCTGTCCCAGGTGGAGCTCAGAGAAAAATATGCTGATAGAATAACAAGCCGAATTTTTGGAACATATAGGCCTCTTGTGTTCAAAGGAACTGACATAAGAAGGCAGAAGTTGGCAGGTGGAAAATGAAAAGAGTATTAAGCTTAATAATGATATCTGTAATGTGCGCTTTGCTCTGCGCATGCGCGGCAAACCCAAAATGTGAATACGGTGAAGCAATCACGGCGCTTTCAAAGGCTGAGGACGTATATTGCTACGTGTATGCCGAAGAAAAGGGTTATTCGCTTGATGGTGAAGCTCTTTCTGAAATGTTGGGCGGAGAATGGGAAAAGTCCTCTCGTCCCGCAGATATGAATAAGGTGATCTCTTTCACAATAGGAACTCAGTACGAGATGTGCATTTTTGAAGGCGAAAGCGCAATAATTTATTGCGGCTATGCAGGCGTTTTTGAGTCTGATCGCCAGTATTATTCCTGCAAGATCTCAACTGATGTAAATGACATATGTGAATATGTTGTTGAAAACGGCGAAGAAGTTGTGATTGAAGAATAAGATTGAAACCACCCGGAAGGGTGGTTTTGTTTGTGTAGTTCATTAAAGTAATTACTATATAGATATTAAATATCCGTGCAAAATTCTCATCTTTACTTACAAATATGTAGAAACGTCAAAATACTCATATAAATCCCAAAAAGTGCTTGAAAATTTGTGCAAAATGTAGTAAACTAATTGTAGCAAATATTATCTTAAGGAGGATATTATGAAAAGAACGTTAAAATGGGCATTGTGCATAGCTATGATAGCGCTTGTTGCAATGTCAATGGTTATTATGGGTTCAGCCGCATATTCGGAATTGGACGGAGTTTATGTATCCGTTGAGCAGGATGAATCTGTGAATATAGAATTTAAGCCTGAAACATCGGGACTGTATTCATTCTATTCAACGGGCGATTGCGACACTTACATAACGCTTTATGACGCTGGTGGAAATTACATCAAAAGCAACGATGATGGAAGAAATGACTATAATTTCAATTTGGTTTATGAGCTTGAAGCAGGCGAAACCTATAATTTGGAGGTTGGACTGTATTCTTCATCTGAAACAGGTGAATTTTATGTGTATTCTGAATTTATTCAGTGTGAAAGTTTAGAAAACAATCAGATTAAAATGCATGTAAATGACGGTGATGAAACATTTGTTAAATTTGTTCCTGAAGTTGATGGGATTTACCAGCTGTATAATCAAGACTTTAATGCGGTAGGATCCAATTATTGGCTTATATTTGTTACATTGTACGACAGTGAATTTAATGAATTATATAGTAGCAGCATTAACAACGGCTTTGATTTGACTCGAAATTTATGTGCAGGAGAAACTTATTATTTACGTATCGGTGCTGTTGATTTTGGTGAATCTAATTTGGATCAATTTGATATACAATTTTATTGTAGTTTATTTATCCGTGCAAGGTTATGCCCTATGCTTAGTTTCGAAGACGGGGTTGTTGAAGTGAATATTAGAGGACTTGCTCATAGTAGCACTGGTCATCCGTATATTAAATTCGTTCCTGAAAAGAGCGGCTTTTATAAGTTCTATTCATCTAAAAGTGGTGTATTCCCTTATGCAGAGTTGTATGATGATCAGTTTAATTCTATCTATGATTGTGAAATTACACAAAATGGACATGTTTTCACCATTGAGGGATACTTGGAAGAAGGCTGCACTTACTATATCCATGCAACACTAAAAAGTGATATAGGTGGTGTTCAGAGTTATAAGGTCTATTTTGAAATCTGTGAAATAGTTAAATTGGAAGGCAATTCCATAACTATAACAGATCCTTCAGTATATATAGAATTTGTTCCTGAGGCAGAAGATATAACAGGAATTTTCCGGTTATATTCTCAGGGAGATTTTGATATATGCGCTGAATTATATGACAGTTGGTTTGAAGAGATCGAAACTGATAACGACCATGGCGAAGACTATAATTTCAAAATAGAAACTATCCTTTCAAGCGGAGAAACATACTATTTGAAAGTGAAATGTTTGGACGAATCTGCGGAGAATCTGAATTATACTGTTACAGTTGAAGAGGTGTTCAATCCTATATCTGAAGAGGCATATATGAATGTAACTTCTGATAACTATATGGAAATCTTTTCATTTGTTCCTGAAGAGGACGGACTTTATAAATTTTCTGCTATTGCAGACGATAACGTTTATGCCGGATTCACTGTTTGTAATATGTTAGGGCAGTATATTGCGGTGAGTTCAGATCTTTTTTGCAATCAAACCATGTATGGATTAGAGCTATATAAAGATACAAAGTATTATATATGCGTATATGATTTGAAGTATGGTGAATTTGTTGTTGATGGTGAAGAATGCGGTATCAGTATTTCAGTAACTAATGATATAGATGGTTGGCTGATTACTTCCGTTGAATACAGTTGGGAGTCTTGGGTTTTCTTTGAAAATGGAGAAATGCTCAAAAACACTTGGGCAATAAGCCCTGAAGGATGGGTATACCTTGGAGAAGATGGCTATGCTCTTGTAAGAGAATGGAAACAGGATTCAATAGGCTGGGTATATCTTGGTACTCGTGGAGTTATGGTAACCAATGATATAATCGTGGACATAAGCGCTGATTTTGAAAATATAAATATTTACTACGTGGACGACGACGGTTATATGGTAACAAACCGCTGGATCAATTTTACTGAAGAAGATGGATATGATGAATCCTTCTGGGTATATTTCGGTGCAAACGGAACATTGGTGGTTGATGCTTGGATTCAGGATAGTCACGGTTGGTGTTATGTTGACGAAAATGGCGTAATGTTAACTGAAGAATGGGTAATGGACTCTGTTGGCTGGTGCTATGTTGGAAGTGATGGATATTGTGTGACAAACTCATGGAGAATTGATCGAGTGGGTTGGTGTTATCTTGATGAAAACGGCAGATTGTTAACGAACTCCTGGGCTCTGAGTGTCCATGGTTGGTGTTATTTGGGTTCTGATGGACATATGTTGAAAAACTGTTGGAAACAGGATGCAAACGGCTGGTGCTACCTTGATGAAGACGGCAGAATGGTGACGAACAAATGGATACAGGATAGCCAGGGCTGGTGCTATGTGGGCGCTGATGGTTATTGCCTTACAAGCTGCTGGCAGCAGGATTCTTGTGGCTGGTGCTATCTTGATGAAAACGGAAGAATGGTAACAAACACTTGGGTTATGGACTCAGTTGGCTGGTGCTATGTGGGCGCTGACGGATATGCTGTAACAAATTGCTGGAAACAGGATTCTCACGGCTGGTGCTATCTTGATGAAAATGGTAGTATGATAAAGAGCGATTGGGTGCTTGATGGCAACACATGGTATTATCTTGATGGCAACGGATATATGGTAACAGGAACATATACAATCGGATACACAACTTATATATTCGCCGAAAACGGTGCTTGGATCGGATAAAAACAATATATTCAAACAGCAGGGCAGTCCATTCAAAGATTGCCCTGTTGTTTTGTGAAACGCAACCACCGGCTAATTGAAAAATTGAAACATAGTTATCAATCAGAAATTTGGTTGAGCTTTATTTTGAACACTTGGTAAATTTGTGAATAGACGATAATATTTATTGACTTTTAAGCCATAATGTGCTATAAAATAGATGTAGACTTGTGCTTATGGGAGATTTATACCCTTTTTCAGAAAAAAGCACCGTAAGCTAAGCCAAATTTGTTTCCGAATGAGAGAAAGGAATATCAATATGTTTGGCGTTAATGTAACTGACTACGACAGAAAAGTCTGGGAAGAGGAGCTTTGCGATTTCCTCCCTGACAATATTGTCGATGCACACGTACATATATACAAAGTTGAAATGCAGAAGGAAAATCCCGATGAGAGAAAGGGCTGTGTAAATTGGCCCCATATGGTTGCTCCCGATCTTACCATCGAGGATATGAAAGAGTCCTTTTCTCAGATGTTCCCCGGCAAAAACGTTAAGCAGGTTATTATGGGTATGCCCACGTGCCGTCTTAACGAGGTGAACGAATTCGTTCTGGGCGAAGCTAAGAAGGAAAATTTGCCCGCTCTGTTCTGCACAAACTGGGATAACACAAAGGATGAGATCCGCGCGGCAATGAAAATGGGCTTCGTTGGTATCAAACCCTATCAGAATAACGTTGCTCCCTGGCTTCCTGCAAAAGAGGTTCGTATTTTTGATATGCTTCCTCATGAGCATATGGAGGTAATGGATGAGCTTGGCGGAATAGTTATGCTCCATATCCCCCGTTCACTTCGTTTGCGCGATCCCGTGAACCTTGCGCAGATGATGGAGATCGAGGAAAAGTATCCTAATGCTAAAGTTATAATTGCCCATATAGGTCGCGCCTACGTGCCTTCAGATATTGGCGATGCGTTTGAAGTGCTTAAAAACACAAAGAATATGCTCTTTGATTTCACAGCAAACACTCTCACTCTTGCTATGACAAAGTGCATTGAGACAGTTGGCCCCAAGAGAATCATGTTCGGTTCCGATATGCCCATCACAAAAATGCGTATGTATCGCGTTTGTGAGCCTGATAAATACGTAAACGTTGTTCCCAGAGGAGCATACGGTGATGTTTCAGGTGACCCCAATATGAGAGAAACCGATGATTTCAGCGAAATGACTACATTTATGTATGAGGAGCTCCGCGCCTTCAAGAGATGCGCTGAGGAGCTTGGTCTTTCTAAGAAAGACGTTTATGATATAATGTGCGGCAATGCTGCAGAATTATTCAATATAAAATTTTGAGGTGATGTCCAATGAATAAGATCAAAGTTGGTTTGATGTGCCTTTATATCAAGCTTTATGACGATTGTAAGCTTCAGGAGATCAGAGATCGTTCAGAGGCTTTCTATGAAAAGCTTGCAGTGGCACTTGAAGGTGAAGGCTTTGAGGTTGTTCGCAACCCCATTTGCTGCGTTAAGGACGAATTTCAGGCTTGCGTAGATAAGTTTGAGGCTGAAGGTGTTCAGTGTATGGTAACATGGCACGCTGCATATTCTCCCTCTCTTGAATCCATTGACGTTCTTGCAGCAACAAAGCTTCCTATTGTAGTTCTTGACACAACAGAAACATATGATTTCGGCCCCGCCTCTGATCCTGCTGAGATCAATATGAATCACGGTATCCACGGCGTTATGGATATGACAAATATGCTCCTTCGCCGCGGCAAAGCTTATGCAATTGCTGCAGGCCACTATCCTAACTCCGACGTTATTAAGAAAACAGCTGGCCTTGTTCGCGCAGCAGCAGGCGCTGTAAGCCTTAAGGGCACAAAGGTAGGTACCATCGGCGGCAGCTTCGACGGTATGGGTGACTTCCTCATTTCCGACGAAGAGCTTCTTGAAACATTCGGCGTAACAGCAGTATATGCTAAAGGCGATGAGCTTACAGCTCTCAGAGAAAGCATCACTGATGAAGAGATCAAGGCTGAAATTGAGTATGATAATGCTAATTTCAATCCCATCTCTGCAATTTCTGCAGAAACTCACGAAAAAACAGAGCGTAACTGCCTTGCAGTTAGAAAATGGATCGAAAAGGAAGGTCTTTCTGCTTTCACAGTAAACTTCCGTGAGATCCGTCCTGAAAACGGACTTGTAGTAATGCCCTTTGTTGAAGCTTCCAAAGCTATGGCAAGAGGCGTTGGCTATGCAGGAGAGGGCGACGTGCTTACAGCTTCTATCACAGGCGCTCTTATGAGAGGTTTCCCCGAGGCAGCATTTGTTGAGATATTCTGCCCTGATTGGAATAACGGTTCTGTTTGCCTCTCACATATGGGTGAGATCAACCTTGCGCTCACAGCTCAGAAGCCTGAGATCAAGGAGATCCCTTTCGTGTTCGGTGAAGCTGACGATCCCGTTGTTTGCTACGGTTGCTATAAGAGCGGCGAAGCAGTTTTCGTAAACGTATATCGCGATGAAGAAAAGTATAATATGCTTATTTCTCCCGTTGATATGCTTGATAACGAAGGCGATAAGTTCCAGGGAACAGTTCGCGGCTGGATGAAGCCCCGTATGCCTCTTGGCGATTTTCTTGAAAAGATCAGCCGTGCAGGCGTAACTCATCATTCATCCCTTGTTTATAATGCAACTCTTGAAGAACTTGAGTTCTTCGGAAAGCTTCTTGGTCTTAACGTAGTGATCGTTAAGTGAGAGAAAAACAATTAATTCCGTATATACTGAGAGCGAGTTTTTTCTTGCGATCAGCAGTATATAGCAAAAAACAAAAATAATTTAAAAGGAGAAAAAACACAATGAATTTCAAAAGAATTCTTGCGGTAGTTCTTGCAGCTATCATGTGCCTTGGCGTGCTTGCTTCCTGTAATGAAGGCGGCGGCGAAGAAACTCGTCCCCCTGAAGAACAGATCGGCGATGCTAATGCAGGTAACTTCAAGCAGGCTAACTACGAAGGAAATAAATTTACATTCCTCGTAATCAAGCACAGCGATATCATTAAGGACTACTACGGCGGCGCGTTCATCGACACAGAAGCTATGAACGGCGGTAAGGTTAACGACGCGGTGTTCACAAGAAACCACGAAGTTGAACAGAAGTACAATGTTGAGATCGTTGAGAAGCCCGAAACAAACGGTGATCCTGCTCAGGTTCTTCAGCAGTTCATCATGTCCGGTGACTTCTGCTTTGACGTAGTGTACGGCTGGGGTTATAAGCTTGGTGCTTGTATCACAGAGAACTATCTTGGAGATTTCCACAACCTTCCTGATGCTGACTTTACACAGGAATACTGGAGCCCTTCCACAATCAACGACCTTACAGTTGATGAAAGACTCTACCTCAGCATCAACGAAGTTACAATGAACGTTCTTGACTGGGCAAGCTTCCTTTTCTACAACAAGACAATGGCTGAAGATAGAAATATCGAAGCTGAGTTTGGTTCTCCCTACGATATGGTAGAAGAAGGCACTTGGACATATGACAAGTTCCTTAAGATGGTTCAGGGTGCTTCTGCTGACCTCGATGGTGACGGCAGCATCACAAGAAATGACTTCTTCGGTCTTCTTGACGGTGACGGTGTTGGAACAGGCGCACTTCAGAACTGCGGTGTATACTACACAACAAAGAACGACGATGGTTCCTATGAGCTTTCATTCTACAGCGAAAAGACTCTCGGTATCATTGATATGGTTCACGAAGTATACTCCAACGATAAGTACGTAAAAGACTTCGAAGATATCTGGAATGAGCCCGGTAGCTCTGCTGACGGTTTTGATGACCAGTGGCAGTATGCTCGTTCTTATTTTGCAACTGACCACGCACTCTTCTGTGGCGGTTCTGCAAACATCACAAGCGAACAGGCATTCCGTGATATGGATAGCGAGTACGGCGTACTTCCTTTCCCCAAGTACGATGTAAACCAGGAAAACTATAATGCAACTCTTGATTCCAACGCTTCTGTATTTGCTCTTCCTTCCACAGAAAGAGACGATATCGGTAGCTGGGAGAGAACAGGCATTATTCTTGAGTACATGGCATACAAGTCTCACGAGATCCTTCTTCCTGCTTACTATGAAGAAGTTCTTAAGGGACAGCGTATGGATGATGATAGAGACCATAAGATGCTTGACATCGTTCGTACAAACGTACACTATGAGCTTGCAAACCTTGTAAACATCACATCTATCAACGATTGTATCGTTAATATGTTCAAGAAGCCCGCTATGGCAGCTTCTACATACACACGTAACCAGAAGAAGATGATCAACGAGCTTGACGACTTCTATTCAAAGGTTATCGCTCTTGACTAATTGAATTAGTTCTGAAAGAACCCCGATTTTCGGGGTTCTTTTTTATATATTATTCCGGTTGCGCTTGGTTGATATGAATTCGTAGTCAACAAAAACAACAAAATATACTTAAATGTGGTTGAAATGTTGTGCAAAATATGGTAAACTAAACGTAGCAAGTATTATTCTTAAGGAGGATATTATGAAAAGAACGTTAAAATGGACGTTGTGCATAGCTATGATCGCCCTTATTGCTATGTCAACAGTTATTATAGGCTCAGCTGCATATTCTCAGCTGGATGGCCTATACGTAAATCTTGCTGCGGGTGAAAGCTTTGAAATAGAATTATGTCCCGAGGTTGATGGACTGTATACATTCTATTCAACAGGAGAAGTTGATACTGTAGCAAGTGTATATGATAATGAAGGTAATTTTCTTGGTTATAATGATGACGGATTTGATAGAAATTTCAATTTGTCAGTAAAACTTACGGGCGGAAAAACATACTATCTGAGCGCTTCTTTGTATGGTCAACATGAAAACGGAGAATTTTGGGTATCTTCAGAATTAACTCCTATAATGGACGTTACATCAGAGGAATTTGAGGTAACTGTTTCATACAACGAGGATGTGTATTATGAATTCACTCCCGAGGTTGATGGAATCTATGAGATTTATTCAGTAAGTGAAGGCACGGACCCCAATGTAGTTTTATACGATAGTTTAATGAATGAAATTGGATATAATGATGATTCTCAGCATCCGTGGTCAGACAATTTTAATGATTTCAGGATTTCCGGCTATTTTGAAGCAGGTGAAAGCTACATCATTAAATTGCATTCATATCTCCATGCGTATGAAGAGGATGAAACCGCAACTTTTAGTGTTGCCATAAAGCCATGCGAAATGACAACTTTTGCAGAAGACGGAACAGCCGAGATCAGCTCGTCTTCTATATATGTTGAATTCACTCCCGAAGTTTCAGGCTTTTATGAGCTTTCCTCTGCCGGTTCATATGATGTCAGAGCTGTAGTATATAATGAATATTTCGATATTATGTATAGAGATGATGATAGTGGGGAAGGTTCCAACTTCACGATCAAAAATTGGTTTTATGCAGGTGTAAAATACTATCTTGAATTGAATTGCTATGAAGCGCTTGATGTTTCTTATTCGGTTTCTATCAAGGAATACACATTGAAGGAGTTTTCCGCTGATAATACGGTTGATCTATATGATAATGTAGAATTTATCAAATTTGTTCCCGAGGTTTCAGGTATTTACGGATTATCTTCCACAGGTGATTTTGATACATACTGCGCACTGTATGACAGTGATATGATAAGATTTGGTGGTGATGAGGATTCAGGCGAAGGTTCGAATTTCACCATTGATGTTTATTTGAATGCAGGAGAAACATATTATCTGGAAGTTTATGTGTATGAAAGCTTTGGAAATCCTATAGAGTTTAAAGTTCATAACAAGCTGTATTCAAGCCTGGAGTTTTCCGAAGATAATACTCTTTCAATTAGTGATGAAGCCGCATTTATCAAATTTGTTCCTGAAGAAGATAATTTATATCGTTTCTACTCCACAGGCAACTTTGATACATATATAACACTCTACAGTGAGTATTTCAAAGAAATAGATTTTAATGATAACAGCGGAGAAGCATCTAATTTTGAATTAGAAATTAATTTGACCGAAGGTTATACATATTATCTTAAGGTGAGCAGCAGAAACGCTATTCGAGAGGGAAGCAGCTACAGAGTTGTATGGGAAAATGTAGAAGATACCTTGACAGATCATGTAACTATTGAAATCACCGAAGAAGACCATGACAGATACTATTTGTTCACTCCCGAAGAAGGCGGACTTTATAATTTCTACGCAAGCGCAAGCGAAAATGTTTATGCGTCCTGGGAAGTATATGATTCTGTTGATAAGTATACTTTAGTAGGCAGTGGACAAGTTTCCGGCAGAGATGGCTATGATTTTGAATGTGCATGTTATCTCGACGGCGGACGCACATACTATATTTATGTACTTGACGGAGACTCATTAGGGAATACTGAAAGCAAAACAGGCTGGATAGATCTGTATGTTGAAAAAGCATATGACGGTTGGTTCCTCATGGGTAACCACTATGATATAAGTTGGGTTTGGATCGTAAACGGAGAGCGCGTTGCTAACCAATGGGCTGTAAGTCCTGAAGGTTGGGTATATCTGGACGAATACGGAAACGCAGTGACAGAGAGCTGGATAGAAGATTCTCAGGGCTGGCTGTATCTGGACTATCACGGCGCAATGGCTACAAACGAGATTGTTCCCAGCTTTGACTACTCTAGTTTTCACTATGTTGATGCCAACGGACGTATTGTAAAGGCTCAGTGGGTATATATCACAGATAGCTGGTTTTCCAGTAAGCCTCATTGGTCATATTTCGATTCTGATGGTTTTATAGTAAGAGACGAATGGTTCAGCGATAATAGGGGATGGATGTACGTAAACTTTTTAGGAGTTCTTGTAACTGACGATATTGCTTGGGGCGAAGGTGACCTCGAAGTATATTATATGGATTCCGATGGTTATATGGTCACAAACAGATGGATAAATTTCTCTGAAGAAGACGGATATGAAGAATCTTTCTGGGCATATTTCGGAGCCGACGGTGTCGTAGTTAGAAATCAGTGGATAGCAGACAGTCATGGTTGGTGCTATGTTAATGACGAAGCTATTATGGTAACAAATGCCTGGGTTATGGATAGCCAGGGCTGGTGCTATATAGGTGATGATGGCTACTGTGTAACAAGTCAGTGGGTTGAAGATTCTTATGGTTGGTGCTATCTTGATGAAAACGGCAGAATGGCAACAAATCAGTGGATAATGGATAGCCAAGGCTGGTGTTATGTAGGAGCCGACGGATATTGCCTGACAAATTGTTGGCAGAAGGATTCGTACGGCTGGTGTTATCTTGATGAAAACGGCAGAATGGCAACAAATACATGGGTTATGGATAGCCAGGGTTGGTGCTATATCGGCGCTGACGGATATGCTGTAACAAACTGCTGGAAGCAGGATTCTCACGGCTGGTGCTATCTTGATGAAAACGGCAGTATGACAAAGAATGAATGGGTAGAAGACGGTGGCGTATGGTACTACCTTGACAGCGAGGGATATATGGTAACAGGAACTCATATTATTGACGGTGTTTCCTATACATTCAATGATTATGGTGTTTGGGTTGCATAAAATCCGGTAACATAAAAACAGCAGTTCATTTGAACTGCTGTTTTTTCTTTTTTAATTATTCAAGTTCAAGGTGGTCGCAGTTGAGGAAGGCATTGGCAGTTATTGTGCTTGAAACGGGGATTATTGCTTTTGCACCGCAATTTTCACATTTAACAACTATTCCTTCATCTGTAACGTCAACGTAGTAGTAGCCTTCGTCCTCGTCGCATTTGCATTTTATCTGCCCGGATTCGTCAAGGTCGCGTATAACAAAATTCACAATATCAAGAATCTGAGGATCTGACAAAAATTCTGCATCTGCCGCCTCTCTTGCTTTGGAAAATTCGCTGTAATCATTTTCACCCATCAGTTCCATAAGCTCTTCATCTGATACTTTGCAAGCTGAGCTGACCTTATCTTCAGCGCCTATAAAGCAAATATCAATTCCGGAATAAGCGCAGGGAAGTGCAAATATGTCTCGCTCGAAGAACATTCCTGAGGAAATTGTGAAATTATGAGGCTGTGGACACAAAAAGCAGGGGACTGTCAAGCGCACCTTTTTTTCTGCTGTGTATATCATAGTAGCTTCGCTTTCGCCACAGGGGCATTTGAGGCGAAGCATATCGGCGGAAAGAGAAAACATTCCAACCATTCCTGTAACCCACATTCCGCAGTGCGGGCAACGGTAAGCAACGGTTATTTGTTTATCATTAAGGATCATACAGCGCTCCTTTTATTTGTTTGAGCTGAGAACAGCCTGATTCTTTGCAGGGCTGTTTCTGCCAACAAGATTTGCTGCGCGTCTTTCAAGAGCTGCGAAGGATATTTCAATGTCTTCAGCAGCTTCGCGCTCATTGAAGCAGCCAACGGTAACCATGTCGCAATCGCGTATTGTGGCAAATGAAAAATTAAGTCCAACAAAGGGAGTAGTTCTTCCTGCTGCCATAGGCTTGATTGTCATAACAGGCTTTTTCGCATTTCTGATAATGGTGTTTACGCTTTCGATTTCAACCTGCATAAGGAATCCCATGCAGTTGTATATCTGAATATATGTTTCCACATCGTATCCGTTTTCGTCGCTGAAAAGCACAAGCTCGGGCATATGAGCTGAAAGACCGGGAATCATTCCTGCATCGCGGATCATTTTTGTGTAATCGTCAAGGCGTGTGATCTGTCTCTTGTTTTTGTTCACAAGCTGCTCTGCTGAGTAATGATGGATGAGGCATACCTTTGCTCCTCTTTCAGCTGTTGCTTTGATAGTAGCTTCAGCTTCGCGGCGAGCTTCAGGTGTATCGTCAACGTTGATAACGGGAGTGTCAACCATTATCATTCCTCGTCCCCAGTTATCTTCTGTAACTTTAACAGCTTTGCAAAGCTCGGGAAGCTGGCCGAAAGGAGCCATAATTGTGTCGATGCCGTTTTCCATAAAGGTGTCAAGCATTGGCAGCATGGAATGGTGACAAGCGTGAGTCTCCTTTATCATACAGTCAGCAGCATTGCTGCGGTGGCTGTAGCCGGCGATCCAGTTTGTTCCAATAATAAATCTTGAAAGTGAAAGTTCGTCAACTTCGGTTCTGGGAAATTCCCTTTTTACAATGTAGTCCATTTTATTATCTCTCATTCATAGGAATATATTCCTGATGGTTTTTAACGCACATATATGCGGGACGGATAATCTTTCCTGCATTCTGAATTTCTTCAAGTCGATGGGCGCTCCAACCTGCAATTCTTGCAACGGCAAAAATAGGAGTGTAAAGCTCTTCGGGAAGTTTGAGCATTCTGTAGATCATACCGCTGTAGAAGTCAACGTTGGGGCTAACGCCTTTATAGATTTTTCTCTTTTCAGCAATAAGCTCGCTTGCTATCTTTGCGCTTCTCTTATAAAGGTCGTAGGATTCTTCCATTCCTTTTTCAATAGAAAGCTTCTTTGCATATTTCTTGAGAATTTCTGCTCTGGGGTCAGAAACTGAATAAATTGCGTGTCCCATTCCGTAAACAAGACCTGACTTATCAAAGGCTTCTTTGTTGAGGATCTTGGAGAAATAATCGCGAAGTGAAGCATCACTCCAGTCAGGAACATTTGCTTTCAGGTCGTCAAACATCTGAACGACTTTAATGTTAGCTCCGCCGTGACGGGGACCCTTAAGTGAGCCCAAAGATGCTGCAATAGCAGAATATGTGTCAGTGCCGGATGAGGTTACAACGTGTGTTGTGAATGTTGAATTGTTACCGCCGCCGTGCTCTGCGTGAAGGATGAGAGCCAGGTCAAGCGTTTTTGCCTCTGTATTTGTATATTCATTGTTGGGTCTGAGCAGGTGGAGAATATTCTCTGCAGTTGAAAGCTCAGGCTTGGGGGGATGGATGAACAAGCTCTGGCCTTTATGATAGTGAGAGTATGCCTGATATCCATAAACAGAGATGAGAGGAAATTCGGCTATAAGCTGCAAACACTGGCGAAGAACATTGGGCAGAGAAATATCGTCGGGCTTTTCATCATAAGAATATAACGCAAGCACGCAACGAGCCATAGCGTTCATCATATCAGGGCTGGAAGCCTTGAGGATCATATCGCGAACAAAGCTGGGAGGCAGTGATCGATAGGATCCTAACAGCTCATTGAAGTTTGCCAGTTCGTCTTTTGAAGGCAGCTTGCCGAAGAGAAGAAGATAAACACATTCTTCAAATCCGAAACGTCCCTCAGAGGTAAAACCGTCAACAAAATCGGAAACCTGAATTCCACGATAGAAAAGCTCACCGGGGATAAGCTCTTCGGTTCCATCGGGGTGAACTCTTCTTGAGTTAACTTCTGAAATTTCTGTAAGTCCCGTGAGAACACCTTTACCCTGGATATCACGGAGGCCTCTCTTGACATTGTATTCTGTATACATTTCAGGTTTGATTCCATTTGAATCAAGACCGATATTAGCAAGCTTTTCAATGTAAGGAGTTATTTCTGAATAGTTTTTGGGCATTTGCTGTCCCTCCTTAATAAAATTATAATTAATTAATTATAACAGACGACGATGAATAAATCGTGAACAAATTGCATTTTATCCGTCTTTCCGGCAAAAAAACAAGCATTTTTGATAAAAACAGATCTGCAATCTTGCAAAAAAACAGGCTGCATAATAAAACTATTGCAAAATCAGAACATATGTGTTATAATGAAAAGGAATATGGGTATTTTTAAAATGGCGAAGTGCCGAAAAAATCAATTATTGGTGGTGAAGTTTTTTTGAAAAAGAGAACCGGAGCGCATGGCGCAATGGCGGAGCTTTTATCAAAGAGTAACGAAACACAGATAAAAGACAAAGAGGCTTCTTCTGCTCCTGTCAGAAGACCTGCCCCCGCAAAAAATCCCGAAATTAACAAAAGAAGAATTGAAGCTGAAAAGCGTATGCCAATGCCTTCAGCTCAGGCGATTGTAAAGCCGTCAGAGTCTGTTAAGGCCAATAAGGCTGCTGCTTCTGCAAATGTGAGAGTACAGAAAACTTCTCAAATCAGAGCTTCAGCTCCTGCTCCTGCGCGTGTAAATGCGCCAAACAAAGTTGCTCCGGCAGTAAAGCCGAGAGCAAAGAAGAAGAGATTTAAACTGCCCAAAATCAGAATTCCCGTGAAAGCTGTAGTATGCGCAGTATCTGCCATTGCGGTTATCGGTATAGGTGTCGTTGTGGCTTCTGTTGCAATGTCAACTGTGTCTGAGGCAACGTTTGAGCCTGACGCATATATCGGCGGCCAGATGAAAGTTGCAGAAAGCGCAGAAAACTTCTTGATAAAGGATTCTGACGATACGAGGCACGATGGCAGAAACTATGTAACTATCAGTATTTTTGAGGGAAAAGAAATGGTTTGCTCAACCGGAGCTTCAACTGTTGGTGAGGTCCTTGAAAATATGAATGTGGCAGTAGAAGGAGATTATGTTCTCAGAGAGAATGAGGCCGATGCCATCACATCTGATAAGGTTATCTCTATTGATAAGGTTACATATGGTACTGTTACGGAAGAATCTTCAGTTCCCTTTGAAACAAAATATGTTGATGTTCAAAATATTGCGCGCGGTAAAACCAAAGTGGCAAAAGCCGGTGCCAATGGTGTCAGCACAGCAACGTACAAAGTAACATATGTAAACGGCGTTGAGAGTGAAAGAGTTCTGGAAAGCCAGGTTATAACAAAGCAGCCCACAACTCAGGTAGTAAACCGTGGAGTTGGCGGAACAATCACTATCGGCGGAAAAACATATAGCTATTCACATTATATTGATTGCAAAACAACTGTATATACGGGCGGCGGCACAACAGCAAGCGGTCTTCCCGCAACGGAAGCTGTTATAGCGGTTGACCCGAGAGTTATTCCTCTGGGAACAAAAGTGTATGTTGCAGATTCTTATTGCTATGTTGGAATCAGAACTGCGGCAGACACCGGTGGTGCAATAAAGGGTAACTTTATTGATATTTATTTTGATGAGGACAATCCGAGCCTTTGGGGCTACGGAGTTCGCAGTGCAAGAGTATATATACTTGATTAATGAGGTGTGTTATGGATTTCACAAGCCTTGCAGAATTTATGGATCATTTAACCGATTGGAGAATTCCCGGAAACAGCTGCGTTGTTTATAAGGACAGAAAGCCTGTTTTCAGATATTCTTCAGGTTATAGCGATATAGAAAGCAAAAAGAAAATGTGCGGCGATGAAATAATGTATATGTATTCCGCAACGAAACCCGTTGTTTGCACCGCTGCAATGACATTGTGGGAAAAAGGCAAGTTCGATCTTGATGATAAGCTTGAAATATATCTTCCCGAATGGGCGGATATAACCTATAGGGCTTGGGACGATAACGGCAATTTTGAATATCTTCCCGTTCCCGCTGACAGAAGAGCAACAGTTCGCGATTTGTTCAGAATGACCGCGGGTCTTGACTATAACGTGAACCGTCCTGCGCTTCAGGAGGCAATCAAAAAGTATTCTCCCGAATGTCCCACAAGAGAAATTGCTCGCGCACTTGCAAAAGATCCCATGTGCTTTTTGCCCGGAGATCATTGGAATTATAGCCTTTGCCATGACGTGCTCGGTGCACTTGTTGAAGTTATTGCTGATATGCCTCTTGCAGACTACGTTAAAAAGACTATCCTTGATCCCCTTGGCATGAAGGAAACAGAGTTTGGAATGAGCGACGAGCGCAGAAAGAGAATGGCAACACTCTATTGCTTTAATGATGATACAAAGTCAATTGACCGTGAGCCTTCTCAGTCAAACTGGTCAATATTCGGCACAAAGTATCATAGCGGCGGCGCAGGTATAACTTCCACAGTGGAAGATATGGCGCTTTTCACAGAGATGATGGCTGCAGGCGGTGTTTCGCAGAGCGGAGAAAGGATCATAGCTTCAAGAACCCTTGACCTTCTCAGAAGCAATCAGCTTGGAGAGCAGGCGCTTAAGGACGTGAACTGGAGCCATTTGGTTGGCTACGGATATGGCCTTGGCGTGCGCACGATGATGGATCCCGCAAAGGGCGGCGCAACATCTCCTGTCGGCGAATACGGTTGGACAGGCGCAGCAGGCGCTTATATGATGATAGATCCTGAAAATAGCCTGGCTGTGTTCTACGCACATCATATGCTTAATAATCAGGAGTATTACACAGCTCCAAGAATACGTAATATTGTGTATTCCTGCCTTGAAAAATAAGCAGTAGCAATTCGGGACCTGCTTTCATACAATAGAAGTGTAGAGGCAATAAGTCTCTGCAGTATAAAAGTATGAAAGGAAACCACTATGAATAACTGCTTCTGCGAACTTTTCAATAATGAGATCATCTGGCTCGTAATCATCGCGCTCCTTATTATCTTCAGCGTATGCGGTAATAATAACGGCTGCGGCTGCGGTTGCTGATTAACTGAATAATTAAAGCGGCTCGAAAGAGCCGCTTTTGTTGTTGGTGCCTTTAGGTGTGGAAGACAACCCCCGATGCTCGTGATACTGCTACAGTAACGATAAATGTTCTCGATGTAAACGAAAAACCAGAAATTGCTGATGCGTCTTACAGCGTAGAAGAAAATACGGCAGCCGGTTTAGTTCTTGGG
>JAGAPL010000013.1 GCA_017623255.1 Clostridia bacterium | reverse complement strand
GTTAAAGGATAAATCATATTTGATGGATTTCTGATACAGTTATTAAATATGGCAATTCAATCTCTATGTGTAAGGACCGCCGAGGACGTCGGTCCCTACGGAAATTTGCCACGCTAAACCATAATTCTGCATTTAGCATTAAAAAAAGAGGTCACAAAAGTGACCTCTTTTTTATTAAATTCCCCATTCGCCTTTGAGAATTCTGAACTTGAGATAGAACATATCTACGGAGTTCACCTTGCCGCTGCCGTCTATATCGGCTGCTGCATATTCTTCATCCGTAGGCGTAGTTATCTGCTTTACGAAAAGGTTCATCTTAAACAAATCAACTGAATTGATGCTTCCGTTGCCGTCTATGTCACCCTTTTCTACCGTTACTGCATCGGGATCTGCTTCGCCGCAGTTTGCGCATACGCCGTCTACGTAGCTATGTCCAAGGGCTGCAAGGGTTTCGCCTTCTTCGTGGCCGCAGGTGTAGCACTTGCCGCCTGTGTAGCCTTCCTCCGTGCATGTGGGCGCTACTGTTGTTTCCTTCATATTATGACCGTGAGCTTCAACGTCTGCTACCTTCACTGTGTAGCCGCAGTAGATACACACGTCATTCTGTTCGCCTGCATCAACGCAAGTGTTGGTGTACTCAGTCATATATGTATGAACCTTGTTATCAAGCTTCTGTTCACAACAGGGGCAATAGATGTCATGAACGTTGGGCATCTTTTCGTTTACCACATATTCAAGAAGATCATCATTGTTATGATAAGCAACCTCTTCCTTATATGTTGTATAGCTGCACACTGTGCATACATACTTTGTTTTACCGTTTGTTTCACAGCCTGTGGGAGTTACAACTGTCTTTTCCCAATGCTCGCCGTCAGCGTGGAGTGTGGGAATATGCTCAACGTTTACAGCGCCGCAAAGTGTGCAAGTGTGAGTTCTTTCACCCATTACAAGACAAGTTGCTTCCTTTGTTACAACACCCTCGTCGTAATTATGCTGACAAACGTCCTTGGACGCCGCCTCAACCTGATTACCAAGGTTGACTCTTGTCATTGCCATTACGTCGTAATCATCAAGAGTGGGATCAAGAGCGCTGCGATCGAAATGAGGAATTGAAATATAGTTAGCTACGTTCTTGGAAACGGAATCAACGATCTTATCAGCCGCTGCGTTGCCCTTGAGCTCTTCAAGCATTGTGAACATCTGATAGTCCTCAACGCCGTCACGCAGGATCTCGATTCTTACAGAACCGATATAGTCAACATTTGCAAAACCGCCCTGTGTTGCGGAATAGAAAAGTACGCCGCCGCCATAGGAGTTTCCGCCGCCGCCCGTTTTTCCGAGATTGTACTGCCATGCGCCTGTTCTGTTACCTGTTACAGTGTTATCAACTGCGCCTTCCCATTTGGTTACGTCATAATAGAGATAACCCGTTACGTCTTCCTGATACATCTGCCAGAACAGCATTTTTGTCTGGAGACCTGTGTTTTCAATAAGGTGATGAGCGTATACGTAAGAACCGCCCTGACCTGCTGTGTATGCCCACAGCTCGTCGTTATTGCCGTTCTTATTTCTTACGATATTATTGGAAAGAACTCTGTCGGAGAAATCACCGTATACGTCAGCCCAGTTGAAGAATCTTTCGCCTGCAAGAATTGTACCTGAAATCGTTGCAGAAAGGCTGCGGAGTGTTCCGTAGGGGTTTCCTCCGTCATAATTATGAGCCTTAAGCTCATAGTTGGGGGTTAAACCGTGTGTTTTGGGACACCATATCGTACAGGAAGCTGTGTCGATCATTTCCTGTGTTGCATCGCGGACAAGGGAAAGATCCATGCTTGCTATAGGTGTTTCATAAGTGTAATAAGGATAGGGATGGTTTTCGTGATACGGAACTACTGTTGCTGCATTGGGCCAATACTTTTCAAGAGCCTCGGACGTTGCCTTAACATCATCTATTGTATGACCGCTGTTTGCGCCCGCAGCCATTCTGTCCTGATGCTCTTTGGACATAGGCTCGTCTACTGTGTAGAAATAGAATTTATCCTTGATCTGTTCCCATTCCTTCATAGAGGAAAGGTCGGTATATATATCAGCATACTGATAATATGTGCCGGGATAGCTTTCCATATATGTGTTGGTGTTACCGCCGTTTGAGAACGTTACTCTGACAGCGTTTACTCTTTCATTTGTGAGGTAGGGGTTGCTGGAATTAAGCTCTCCGGGAACATCCATAAGAAGAAGTCTGTTTTCAAGCATATAATCATAGTATTCCTTATAGGAACCGTAGTTATCGGGCTTGTTATTCATATAGAAGGATGTTTTCAGAGCTGTTTCTTCTTCAATAGTGAAATCCCATACATACGCATACACAGTTGCTGTTTTTACAACCTGGCTTGCAGAGTTATACACGTTGAGCTGAGCGGAATACCAACCTGAAGGTGTGTCCTCTGTGGTCTTCAGGCGAATATAAAACGCCTGGCTCTTTCCGCCGTTAAGCTGGAAACGGCCGATCTTGCTTGTGGGAACGATTGGATCGGGCTGTTCACCGTTGCGCAAGAACGTGTTTTCTGCTGTTGCGCCTATATAGTCTGTAACACCGATATTTTCAAGAGTTACATACATCTGATAATAGAGCTCTGCATCTACAACATTACCGAATTCATCCATAAAGTCGGTTACAGATGCTCTCATCTTTTCTTTCGTTTCATCAGAATAAAGAACGAACTGAGCATTTTCAATTTCATTCTTTGCCATATAAACTGAATATGTATCCATACCGGAATGTGTGGTGTCGCTTGTCATAACCTTTTTAAAGGAATGCTCAAACCACAGATCCAATGTGGGATCTTCATATGCAGCTGTTTGCGGAACATAGATATCCGCCGGGTCGTTTGATGTTTCTGCCGCGTTCGAGAAAACTCCCGCGCACAGACTCATCAGCAAAACAACCATAGTTGTTACAAGTAACGCTCTTTTCACAGCTATTTTCCTCCATTGCTGATATTTTACACAAATATTGTATCATATTCCCTTCAAATAGTCAACACAATGCAAAATCAGCTTTTTGCTTTTTTGCGAATTTACAAATAAAAAACTTGCAGTTCCAGGCTGCAAGTTTTTTAATCATTTATCAGGAGAGAATTGCTCTGTCGTTTGCAAACTCCTTGCCGCTTGCCTTTGTGAACAGAGCAAGAAGATCTTCAACTGTGAGTTTTTTCTTTTCTTCGCCTTCAACGTCTATGATAACGTTGCCTTCGTGCATCATAATAAGGCGGTTTCCGTGCTCAATGGCATCGCGCATATTATGAGTTATCATAAGTGTTGTCAGCTTATTCTCCGTTACTATCTTATCTGTTATCTGAAGAACCTTTTCTGCAGTTTTTGGGTCAAGAGCGGCAGTATGCTCATCAAGCAAAAGCAGTTTAGGACGGTTAAGAGTTGCCATAAGCAACGTTACCGCCTGACGCTGACCGCCTGAGAGAAGTCCAACCTTTGTGGAAAGTCTTGTTTCAAGGCCAAGATCAAGATCCTTAAGCAATGCGGCATAGCGCTCTCTTTCGCCCTTTCTGATACCCCACAAAAGCTTACGCTTCGTGCCGCGGCGGGCCGCGATTGAAAGGTTTTCATCAATTTCCATATCGGGAGCCGTTCCCTTCATAGGGTCCTGAAAAACTCTGCCGAGGAATTTTGCTCTTTTATGCTCCGGCATTGCTGTTACGTCAACGCCGTCAATTTCAATAGTTCCGTAATCCGGCTTCCACACGCCTGCAATAGCGTTAAGGAGAGTGGATTTTCCTGCTCCGTTGCCGCCGATAACCGTTACGAAATCGCCGTCCTTAAGCTCTAAGTTAAGTCCGCAAAGGGCAGTTTTTGCATTTATGGTGCCTGCGTTGAAGGTTTTTTCGAGATTTGTTATCTTAAGCATTTTCTCCACCTCCTGCATTATTTGCCGCAGACGCACGTACAACAGATTTCTGTTTTTTGAAATATTCCCCTTTTATATAAGGAACTGCAAGGAACACCACTACTATGATGGCTGAAAGCATTTTCAGATAGTCGGTTTTAAGTCCGAGAAGAACTACAAAGTTATAGATTATGTAGTACACAATTCCGCCGCCCACAACTCCTATAAGACTGACAACGAAATTGGGTTTTATCTTGAGGGAAACGGAAAGACCTATAAAGATAGCTGCAAGCGCGATAACGATAGCGCCGCGTCCGTCATTGATATTTGCAGAGCCCTTATACTGAGCAAGAAGCGAGCCTGCGAGAGCAACGATGCCGTTTGCAATGGCAAGACCAAGCACCTTATTGAACTTTACGTTAACGCCTTGGGCGCGGCTCATATCCGCGTTATCACCCGTGGATTTCAAAGTGAGGCCAACCTCTGTGTAGAAAAACAGCCAAAGGCAAATAATCGTTGCCGCAATGAGAAGACCTGCGGAAACTATTGCCATGGGATTGTTGCTCATGCTGAGAAGCAGCTTATGCTGGCCGCCAACCAGAGAAATAAGAGATTTTCCGCCCAAAATGGCAAGGTTTACAGAATAAAGGATAAGCTGCGTGAGAATACCCGCAAGAATTGAAGGGATTCCAAAGGCTGTGTTGAACACGCCTGAAACTATTCCTGCAAGTGCGCCTGCAAGAAAAGCGATTATCATACTGAGCCACACGGGAACACCGTTTGAAATAAGCACAGCGCATACGCAAGCGCCCGTGCATATGGAGCCGTCAACTGTGAGATCGGCAATATCAAGTATCTTATAGGATATATAGACGCCGATTGCCATCAATCCCCATATCAGCCCTTCTGCAACAGCGCCGGGCAATGCATTAAAAAAGTACATTCGCTACCTCTGAGTCCTTTTGTGATTATTTTACGGGAATATCAATGCCAAGCTGATTGCAAAGCACTTCGTTATATACTACTTCGGGAGTGAGAGTTGCAACCTTGATATCCTCAGGAGTTTTTTCGCCGAGAAGTATCTCCGCCGCCATCTTACCTGTTTCTTCGCCAAGCTTATAATAGTCGATAGCAAGGCTTGCATAGCAAACTGCTCCGCCGTAGCTTGTGAAAACGGGAATGTTCTTATCTGTGCAGATAGTGCCTACGATAGAATCGTTCTGAGCAACTGTGTTGTCAGAAGGAACATAGATCGCCTTGCACTCGTTTGCTGCGCTTGTTACAAGAGTCTGAAGCTCTGTTGTTTCTGAGAATGTGTATGCTTTAACTGTGATCTTCTTTTCTTCAAAGAGAGCCTTTACTGCTTCATACTGGATGAGAGAGTTGGACTCGTTTGTGCAATAAAGAACGCCTACCTGATCGCCTTCAACAAGATCAAGAGTTTCGATCATCATTTCCGCCTGCTCGTCAAAGGGAACTGCATCGCTTGTTCCCGTTACGTTTGCAGGAATGTTATTTTTGAACGTGTCGTTATAATCTGTTACGGATGTGCCGAGAATGGGAATTGTCTGCGTTGCGTTTGCAGCCGCAAGAAGCGCGGGAGTTGCGTTTGCCATAATAAGATCAACGTTCTTTGCTGTGAACGCGTTGATTACAGTTGTGCAAAGATCTGCTCCGCCTGCAACCTGAGTGTCAAACTCAACTGTTTTGCCTGCCTTAGCAAGCTCCGTTGTGAGAGCTGCAATAAAGCCTTCTGTTGCCTGATCAAGAGAATCGTGCTCCATAAGCTGACAGATACCAACTGTGTAGTCAGCGCCCTTATCGCAGGATGCCAGTCCCAGACAAGCAGATGCGCACATAAGAAGCGCAAGAACGATGGATAATGTTTTTTTCATTGTGTTTTCCTCCAAAATATGTAATATCCGTTTGCGGATAAAATGTTCAGGGTAAAAATAAAAACGTCCCTGCACAAAACAGGGACGATAATATCGCGGTACCACTCTGCTTTCGTATCAACCTTTCGGTTGAAACCTTAATAGGCTTAAAAGTCTTAGCGATGTAACGGTCGCACCCGTTGTATCTACTGCAATTTTCAACACACTGCTCGCAGAATGAACTTCAAACGGATACCACCGTTGCCTCGCACCAAACGGCAACTCTCTGAAGGCTTTTCTCCGCCCTACTCTTTCTGCTCAAACGCATTTGTTCGGTTTATTATTAAGGATTTTAACACCATAAACATAAATTGTCAAGAGGGATATTTATTTTTGTTGATAATCCACAATCCAAATAACTATTCTGTGTTGATTAGCCACAAAGCCACTTGTTTCGAACGCTACTATTTTTTGCCATAACATTGACCTTTGTTTTTTAATGTGCTAAAATATAATGAATGACTGTTTTTCGGAGACGGCTTATGAAGCGTATAACAAAATTCATTTCTGATATAAAATCAATATGGATAGATCAGGACTTGAGAGCATCGGACTTTTTCGCGCTGTTTCTCACCGGATTTATCTGCGCAAATTATTATACTGCATTAGTAGGCGATTTCACCGACCTTGCTTATGTGAGAGACATAAACATTCTCTCTTTCATTCTCGTTTTCATTGCAAGTGTTGCGGTTTTTGCCGCAACCGTGGTGTTCTTCAAAAGCACCGTTGCGCTCAACTGGGGCCTGCTGTGCAGCTCCGTTCTTTTCGCCGTTCTCCTTTGTTCTCAGCTTGATAGAGAAATTTATTTCAACATCGGCGTTGCCCTCGTTCTCGTTTTTATAATCAAATACGTTACGGACGAAAATCGCCTCGGAACAGATATGCTCTCTATGAGCAAAAAAACCTCCTTCATTATAACCACTTCGGTTTTTGCAGTTTTTGTTATCCTCGTTTCATACTGCACCATTATGAAATACAAAACCTTTGGCCACGCAACCTTTGACTTCGGAATTTTCTGCCAGATGTTTGAACAGATGGCAAAAACGGGGCTCCCCTTCACCACAGTTGAGAGAAGCGAATATCTCAGCCATTTCGCCGTTCATTTTTCACCCGTTTACTATTTGCTCCTCCCCTTCTATATGATATTCAGAAGCCCTGCTTTCCTTCTTGCAGCGCAGGCATTTGTTGTGGGATTCGGAATGTTCCCTCTCCGCCGCATTTGCTTAAAGCTTGGTATGTCGCCCGCTATGTCAACGGCGGCCGCTGTTCTCTACGCCGTTTTCCCCACCATGGCAAACGGTTGCTTTTACGATTTTCACGAAAACAAATTTCTCTCGGTTTTCATCCTCTATATGATATATTTCGTTCTTTGCGAAAAAAACGCCGGAATAATCATATTCGCCCTTGCTACTCTTTCGGTTAAAGAAGATGCCGCCATATACGTTATGGCAATTGCCATCTGGATGCTGCTGACAAAGAGAAAAAGACTGAGCGCCGCATTGATATTGGTTTTCTCTGTGCTGTATTTCGTTTTTGCTTGCAAGATGATAGAGCTTTCGGGCGGAGAAATAATGATGAGCCGACTTGATAATTATTATATTGAAAAGGACGGCGGATTTTTAAACGTTATAAAAACCTGCGTTCTTGATATAGGCTTCCTTATAAAAGAGGTTTTCCTTGGAGCAAATACAGAAAGTTTTTCTGAAATAACTTACGGCGGACAGAAAATAGAATTTATATTCTGGACCTGCATCCCCTTGCTGTTTATGCCCTTTGCTTCAAAGCACACAACACATCTGGCGCTGATGATTCCTCTGCTTGTTATTAACCTTATGCCCGAATGGATGTATCAGCACAATATCGACTATCAGTACACCTACGGCACCGCCGCTTTGCTCATAGCTTCAGCAATCCTCACCCTATCTGAAAAAACGCCCGAAACGCGACGCAGACTTATGGTGGCAATGCTTGCCCTCAGCCTTGTGTTCTCCTCCTCTGCCCTTGCTTCAAAGGCAGGAAAATACATTGCGCGCTATAATAAATACGCTCTCTCTTATGAAGCTACCTGCCATGCCCTTGAAACTATTCCCGAAGACGCCTCGGTTACTGCATACGGATTTTTTGTGCCCCACCTGAGCCATATAGACGACCTGCATACCTGCCCCGATTACTATGCAGATTATGCTGAAACCGACTACTACGTTATAGACACAAGATATAAAACCGATTCCCACACAACAAAAATGATTGCCGCTATGGATGATGACTACACCCTCATTTGTGAAAGCGGTTACGCTCAGATTTATAAGAGGGTAATGTCAGATGAATAAAAATAAAAACGAACGCTCCGTTCACGCAGGACACAGAGAACGGATGCTCAAAAAATATGATAAATTGGGCGCCGATGCATTTGAAGCTCATGAATTGCTTGAAATGCTGCTTTATTTCAGCATCTCAAGGCATAACACAAACGAACAGGCTCACCACATCACCGATAGCTTCGATTCTGTTGAAAAGGTGTTTTCAGCAAAAACAGATGCTTTGACTCAGATCAGCGGAATAGGCGAAAAAAGCGCCAGACTTATCAGCCTTTGCCGAGATTGCTTCAGAAACCTGGAGCTTAGCCACAGCGTTAAAACTCCTTTTGATACAAATTTCAAAAGATCAAGATATATCTATAACTGGTACAAAGGAAAAACCGTTGGAACCGTTATGGCTATGTTTCTTGATGAAAAGCTTATGTTTCTGGAAAGCCTGACCGTTTCCTCGGGCAAAATGTTCCGCGCTGAAAGTTATCCCGAACTCATTCTCCAAAAAGCGATTTCCCTTAAGGCAAAATTTGTTATTATCAGCCATAGCCACAGCAATAACTGCACGAATCCTTCAGTTGAAGATATTCTCCTGGCAGGGCAGATACGTACCGCCTTGGGCGCTCACGGAATTGAACTGATAAATCAATATATCGTTACAGAATTTGATTGCATACCAACCAATAATTTTAATAACTGAAAGGTCACTTTATGAAAGAACTTTCCCCCTATCTTGAATGCGCAATGGCCGTGAACACTCACGGTGTCAAGGGCGCCCTTAAGCTTGAAAACAGATGCGACACTCCCAAGGTGCTTGCATCACTTAAAAGAATGTTTATAAAAAAGAACGGCGAATATGTTGAGATGAAGGTAGTTTCATCCTCTGTTCAGAAAACAATGGTGCTCTCTACCTTTGAAGGTGTTGAAACTCTTGAAGACGCTATCGCTCTCAGAGGAACCGTTTTCTATGCCGCAAGAGAGGATTTCCGCCTGCGCCGCGGAGAATATTTCATCGCTGACCTGATCGGACTGCCCGTTTTTGATGACGACACGGGAGAGGAAATCGGCAAGCTCATAAACGTTCTCACCCCCGGAGCGCATCAGGTCTACGTTATTGAGGACGGAGACGGAAGCTTTATGCTCCCCAACGTTCCCGAATTTGTTCGCCGCATCTCTTTCGACGACGATGCAGGCATCTATATCCACCTTATTGAAGGAATGAGAGAAAACTCAAGATGAGAATTGATATTATGACGCTTTTCCCCGCACAGATCGAAGCTGTGCTGGGCGAAAGCATTATCGGCCGCGCAAGACAGGCAGGACTTCTTGATATACGCACATATAATATCCGCGACTATTCTGAAGATAAGCACCGCAGAGTTGACGACACTCCCTGCGGCGGCGGCAGAGGTATGCTTATGGCGGCTCCTCCCATAGTAAACTGCTTCAAAGCTGTTACCGCCGATATTGCAGAAGACGGCCCCAAGCCAAAGGTGCTCTATATGTCACCACGAGGCAAGACCTTCACTCAGGACGATGCAAAAAGATTTGCAGAATGTGAAAGGCTCGTTATCCTCTGCGGACACTATGAGGGCGTTGACCAGAGAGCAATCGACATTCTTGAAGCTGAAGAGGTTTCTATAGGCGACTACGTGCTCACAGGCGGCGAGCTTGCAGCTTGCATTATTTCAGACGCCGTGGGCAGACTTGTGCCCGGAGTGCTCCCGGAAGCCGTTTGCCACGAAAAAGAATCCTTTGAAGACGATCTGCTTGAATATCCTCAGTATACCCGCCCCATTGAATTTATGGGACAGACCGTTCCCGACGTGCTCCTCAGCGGACATCACGCAAATATAGATAAATGGCGGCTTGAAGCATCTGAAAAACTGACAGAAAAGCGCCGCCCAGATCTTTACAGCAAATATTATGAGCGAAAAATGGCAGCTGAGGCCGCTAAAAAGAAAAAAAGAAGAAGAAAAACTGCAGAACAGTAATTTTTATTCATTTGCCTAATATATGCTAATTTTTCAGCTTTTTATACAATTGCATAACTAAAATGGCAGTATTTTACCTTGATTGCACCGCTTGTTGTGATATAATTAAGGTACAATAAGTACATTGAGGTTATAAAATATGGCAAAAAAGCATAAAATACCCTACTATATCACAAAACTGCTGCTGAGCGCGGCAATTTTGCAGCTAATGCTCATCTGCTTTGTGATGATCCCACCGAATGATACATATTCAGTTTTTTCGGCGGAGCTGAGAGCATACATACCTGAAATGACACAATACGCGGCTCTCACAGCCGCACTGAGCCTGCCCGTTGGAATTATGACGGAAAATATTTTTAAAATAATCAAAAAATAAGAAAGGAGAACGGATATGGAGCTTTTTGAAAAAGCTAAAAATTTCACAACTGAAAGCGGGATCGCAGAGCTTATCAATAATTCCGATGCCGTTCTCATAGCGTATTCCGGCGGAGCTGATTCAAGCGTGCTGCTGCGTTTTCTCTTTCAATATCTGAAGGGAACAAAAATAAAATTAGCCGCAGCCCATCTTAATCATATGATCCGCGGAAAAGAAGCAGACCGCGACCAGAGTTTTTGCAAAAAAACGACGGAAGAATTGAATATTCCCTTTTACACCAAAAATATTGACATACCGAAAATCGCCGCAGAAAACGGAAAAACTTTAGAGGAAGCGGCAAGAGATGAAAGATACTCTTTTCTTTCGGATATAGCTCAGATTCTTGGGGAAAATACTCTTATAGCAACGGCACACAATTCCACGGATAATCTTGAAACTGTTATTTTCAATCTTGCGCGCGGCTCGGGTACAACGGGAATGGGCGGCATTGCTCCCATACGAAAAAATATCATCCGCCCGCTGCTGTGTGTTTCCGGTGAAGAAATAAGATCATACGCAAAAGAAAACAATATTCAATACGTGACCGACAGCACCAATGCTGACACCGCATATACAAGAAACCATATCAGAAAAAATATCGTGCCACTGCTCAGAGAAATCAACCCATCGGCAGAAGAGGCAGTTCTGCGCCTTACAAAAATCGCCAGAAGCGAAGTGGATTATATCAAAAGCGAGGCAGCTAAGCTCAGCGCAAACGGCTATGTGACAAGAGACGATTTCTGCAAATCTCATCCTGCTCTGAGAACAAGAATCCTTCATACGCTTTACACAGATTTTGCAGGTACTCCCGACGGCCTTTCTGCAGCAGTGCTTGAAAACGCTGCGGAATTTGCATCGGGCGCAACGGGCAAAATATCTCTGCCCCATAATATAACTCTCTTTTCCGACAGGGACAGAATTTATATAGGGGCCGCCAATGAGGAAAAATGCTGCGAAAAAACGCGCCTTTCACTTATACTTAATGCCCCAGCCGTTCCCTTCGGCGAAAACTTCGCCGTTGCCTTGTGCGAAAAAGGAAAAGAGCCGATTTATGATATAAATATTTACAATTTATTTATAAAACAAAGTACTTCCTTTGATACAATATATGGTAGCCTTTTTGTCAGATGCCGCCGTGAAGGTGACCGTATTCTGATAAATAAGATGCACAAAAAGCTGAAAAAACTTATGTGCGACAAAGGTATACCTCTCAGATTCAGAGAAAGCCTGCCCATTTTCTGCGACGAAAGCGGAATAATCTGGGCGCCAAAGCTTGCCCTGCGCGACGGCGCAAAGGGCGAAGATATAACTATGTATGTTTTCACACTGAAAGGATAATCTTTATTATGAAAAAACATTACGAAGTTTGGGATGAAGACGTTGAAACAGTTCTTATAAGCGAAGAAGAACTTGATGCAACCGTTACAAGAATTGCATCTGAAATAGACAGAGACTATAAAGATAAAAACCTTCTTCTTCTCTGCATACTCAAGGGAAGCGTTGTTTTCTTCGGAGACCTTATGAAGCGCCTCTCCATCCCCTGCGAGATCGACTGTATGAAGGTTTCCTCCTACGGCGCAGAAACAACCTCCTCCAAAAAGATCAATATTCTCCTCGACCTCCACAGAAACGACCTTAGCGAAAGAGACATTCTTATAGTTGAGGATATTATTGACAGCGGAAGAACTCTCTCTTATCTGACAGAATATCTTAAAATAAACGGAGCAAG
Source organism: Clostridia bacterium (assembly GCA_017623255.1). Taxonomy (GTDB): domain Bacteria; phylum Bacillota; class Clostridia; order Oscillospirales; family CAG-272; genus Avispirillum. Next base: position 5,433 of record JAGAPL010000013.1, on the reverse strand, counting down.
AAGCGTTAAAACAGTTTCTCTCCTTGATAAACCCTCTCGCCGCGAGGTTGATTTCACTCCCGACTACAGAGGAATGATCGTTCCCGACGAATTCGTTGTCGGCTACGGTCTTGACTATGCCGAGAAATACCGCACATTGCCATACGTCGGCATTCTTAAGCCTGAAATCTACACTAAATAACTATACCAAACCCCAAGGAGGAACGCTGTGAAAAAAAGCGGCTTTAAAATAGTCATTTGGTACATTCTGGTTATAGCTGTTGTTATTGTGGCAATCGCCGCAATGAGTTCAAAGCTTGAACCTAAATCCTATACCTATGGCGAAATCATTCAATATTTCGAAAACGAGCAAGTTCGTGAGTTTACGGGCGACTACCACAAAAACAAACTCACCCTTAAAATAGAGGTTACTAAAGAAGACGGCACGACTGAGGAATCCACTATCGAATATACCATTGCCGATATGGAAGCCTTCCGCCGCGAAACAGACGAGCTTGTACGTAGTCAGTATTCCAAAGGAATTATCGAAAAGTATGACTACAAGCCATACGTTGCTATGCCCTGGTGGGTTTCATTCCTTCCCACACTTTTGATGATAGTTATTGTTCTGGGAATCACATACTTTATGATGAACCAGGCGATGGGCGGCAAAAACGGAAAGATCGGCAGCTTCGGCCGCGCTAAAACAAAGCTCACTCACGATGATAAAAATAAAGTTTATTTCCGTGACGTTGCAGGAGCAGACGAGGAAAAAGCAGAGCTTGAAGAAATAGTTGAGTTTCTCCGCGATCCCTCCAAGTTCACCAAGCTGGGCGCAAAAATTCCCCACGGCGTTTTGCTGATGGGCCCTCCCGGCACAGGTAAGACCCTCCTTGCAAAAGCCGTTGCAGGCGAAGCGGGAGTTCCCTTCTATTCCATCTCCGGTTCCGATTTCGTTGAAATGTACGTAGGCGTGGGCGCATCCCGCGTGCGTGACCTTTTTGAAACAGCAAGAAAGAACCCCGCATCCATCGTGTTTATCGACGAGATAGACGCAGTTGGCCGCCAGAGAGGCACAGGCCTGGGCGGCGGACACGACGAAAGAGAACAGACTCTTAACCAGCTGCTTGTTGAAATGGATGGCTTCGGCTCATCCGAAGGCATCATCGTTATTGCGGCTACAAACCGCCCCGACGTTCTTGACCCCGCGCTTCTGCGTCCCGGCCGATTTGACAGACAGATCACAGTCAGCCAGCCCGATATCAAGGGCAGAGAAGAAATTCTCAAGGTGCACGCGAGAAATAAGCCCCTTGAAAATGAAGTTAACCTGTCAACAGTTGCTAAGGGAACTTCAGGCTTCACAGGAGCTGACCTTGCAAACCTGCTCAATGAAGCAGCTCTTATTGCAGCAAGAAAGAATAAGTCCCTTATCGGACAGGATGATATTCAGGAGGCCTTCACAAAGATCATCGCAGGTCCCCAGAAGAAATCCATGCATATCAAGGAATCCGAAAAGCTCAAAACTGCTTATCACGAAGCAGGCCACGCCGTTCTTTCATATGCGCTTCCCCTTATGGACCCCGTTCACCAGATATCCATTATTCCCTCAGGTATGGCTCTTGGCTATACTCTGAATATTCCTGCTGAAGATAAATACAGCGTTTACAGAAACGAGCTCAAGCAGAAGATCTCCATGCTCCTGGGCGGACGCGTTGCAGAGCAGATCATCTTTGATGACTACTCAGGCGGCGCCTCAAACGATATCCAGAGGGCAACAGAGATTGCAAGAAAGATGGTTATGCAGCTTGGTATGAGCGAGCTTGGACCCATTCTCTACGGCAGCGGACACGGCGAAAGCGAAGTGTTCCTTGGCCGCGATTTCGGCAGCAGCAGAAACTTCTCAGAGGACGTTGCAGCTAAGATCGACGAACAGATCAACAAGATCATCACAGAGTCCTATAACGAGGCTAAGCGTATCCTCACAGAGAATATTGAAAAGCTCCATTTCATTGCTAAATTCCTTGTTAAAAACGAGGTTATGGACGGAGATCAGTTTGCTCGCGCTATGGGCGAGGAAGAGGTTTCCTTCGAAGAGCTTGAAGCTATGGTTGAGGAAAAGCGCCGCCGCAGCAACGACGAAAATGAAGCCCGCAAGCGTCAGATAGAAGAAAATGAAAGACGCCGCGAGGAAGAACGCCGCGCAGCTGAAGAAAAAGCTAAGCTGGATTCTGAACAGAATCAGAACAGATTCGGCTCCCCCGACGATCAGATCCCTCACTAATAAGCATAAAAAGCCTGCAGATAAAAGTGCAGGCTTTTCTGTTTTCTTAACAAATCAAAAAAGCCTTGTGCAGTTGTGCACAAGGCTTTTAAAATTACTTAGTTGTTTTAGCGCTCTTGAAAGCTTCAGGTTCGGGAACGTCAGCAAGAGGAATATCAATTGCGTTGGGGAATTCGAAACCGTTAGCCTTGAACTCTTCATAATTGAAGTTGTCAAGCTCATCATAAGCAAGCTTATGGAACTCATAGAAGTTGGGCCACCATTCATAGCCATCACCAAGGTTGTTATAAAGGAAGGCATCAGCAATAGCCTTACCCATGTTGTGTCCGATCCAGTGGCCACCCATTGCAAGAACGTTTACGTTGTTGCCTGTGATAGCGCGGAGAGCTGCGGGAACACTTTCAACAACTGCTGCGTGAACGTGGGGGCACTTGCTTGCTGCAATGTGGATACCCATACCTGTGCCGCAGAAGATGATAGCGCGCTCAAATTCTCTTTCAGCGATCTTTGCGCCAACCTTAAGGCCGATGCGGTGGAACATTTCGGGATGGGGATCGTCAAGGCTCTTAACGCCGATATCTGTGCAAGTCCAGCCGTTAGACTCAAGGTGAGCTACAACTGCATCCTTAAGGGCTACGCCTGCAAAGTCAGCCGCAACAAGAACCTGCTTATCTGCTACTGTTTTCATTGGATAAATCCTCCGTTATCTCATAATTTGTTACTTAAATTGTATCACTATACCGAGGATTTGTCAACAAACGCATAAAAAAAGCAGGCATTTCAGCCTGCAATTTTACCTGTGAGAAATTCAAGAAACTCCTTGCCTTCTTCCCCTATCTCCAGAAAAACGAAAAACGTTTCTTTTTCATCTTTTATTTTCACAACATATCTGTTGTCTTTTCCCATATTTCTGTAAAAGACAAATCTTTTACCCTTATATTTTTCGCTATCGGAAACCTTTTCGACAGACTCTATATCCGCAACGCAGCACACAAACTCAGCTGCATAACCTCTTTTGCCCTGACTGCGATGAACATAAAACTGCAGTTTTTCCGCTTCCACTTCGCGAAGGGGCAATGTTTCCATTTTTGATCTAGCTTTTATTTCATATTTGAAATTGGTGAAGCTCCAACGCACCAATATGTATATAAAAACGCCAAGCAATCCTACAGTGGCAATCTGTAATATCCACTGCATACTGCCTACAACTGCGTTTGCCAGATATACAGTTACTATAGCAAGAAAAAATAAGACAAGGCTTATCTTTTCCGCCTTCTTACCAATTTGTTTTGGCTCGTAGTTCATTAATTCCTCCCAAAAAGCATAAGACCGCCTTTAAAGGCGGTCTTTTCTGTTTTTAACTTATGCTTCTTCCTTAGCGATAATCTGCTTACCCTTATATGTGCCGCAAGCGCTGCATACTCTATGAGCAAGATTGAACTCGCCGCAGTTGGGGCACTTTACCATGCCGGGCATATCGAGCTTCCAAACATTGGATCTTCTCTTATCTCTACGTGCTTTGGAAACTTTTCTCTTCGGTACTGCCATGAGAACACCTCCACTAAATAATCAGAAAATTATCATACTTTACTATTATACTACTACTTTTCGCTATTATCAAGTAGTTTTTTAAAAATTTCCAATCTGGGATCAATTTCTTTTTCCTGAGAGCACTTACAAGCGCCATCAAGCTTTTTTCCACAGACGGAGCAAAGACCGGGACAATCCTCATTGCACAAATGGTAAATGGGTAACTCGAGAGACAGCTCCTCAATTACATCGGCATCGAAGTCAACCTTACCCTCTTTGACCCAGATAATGTCGTCGCTATCCTCATCAACATTTGCTGCGTTCATTGCAACTGTTCTTTCAAAATCGAAAGAAAGCTCATCCGCGATAGGCGCAAGGCATCTGTCGCAAACAGTTTCATATGATGTGGATATCGTCGCTCTGAGGGTCATATAACCGTCAATATCCGTAATCTTGCCAAGGACACGGATAGGAGAAGTGAGCGTTATTTCTTCAGAAATATCGCATGCACCCTCAACGGTTTCGGGAGTGAGCGTAAAATCGAAGTCCAGCGCAGACACTCTCTTATTAAGCACGGGGGTCATATCAAGTTTCATAATCACAAACCGCCTTTCTTTCTAAGCTAATAGCCTGCAATTTAGTATTATATATAAAAAAATTATTTTTGTCAACAAAAAAGAAAAAATTAATAAAAAATATATTGAAAGAATTTTTAATGCTTGGTATAATCCTCTTAACAACTATTATTGGAGCATTTTATGAACATTGCTAAATTCACAAAAAACTTTTTCATTCTCATAGTTGGTATGCTTGTTGTTGCCATTTTGGGAAGAATTTATATGATGGAAGATAACGACCATCTCTCTTATCTTTTTGCAACTGACAACGCAAAAGCGGCTTACAGCGAAAATGAAGCAGCGTTTCTCTATCATAAGCCCACGGACAACCTTTCAAACGACGGATACTATTCCGCCAACGGCTTTATCTACAACGCTGATAAAAAAGAGCTGCAGATAACAGCCAGATATAACGATAGCCTCTATGTGTACTTGGGCACAGAGGACAAAACAGAATTTACTTTCACAGTTTTTGATAAAACAACTGAAACTGAATATGAGGCAGTAAAGCTTCAGTTTGGCGAAAAATATATGTACAACTACGAAAAGCTTGTGGTTGAAGATATTGAAATAAACGACGACACCGAGCTTTATCTCATTCTTCACTTTGAGGATAAATACCCTGTTGAAGAAGATGATGAGGGACTTATCATTCACGGCGCAGGCCAGCCTATGAAAGCTTATAAGCTCTCAAAAGCAGATAAAGAAGCTCTCAAAGCAGAATAAATACCATAGGGATGTTAATGTGATATGAAACTGAAAATTCTTTTGAAGCTGCTTGAAAAAGTTTTTGGCATGACAAGCAATGATGACGAGCCGAAAGCTGATATGTATATGCCTGACCGTTTGTTCGGAATGTCACTTATTTTAGTTGGTCTCGGTACAGGCTGCGCTGTTTTTTCGTTTTTCAGATTTAAAAGCTGGCTGATCGTTTGCGCAGTTTTAGGTTTTGTGCTTGGAATAGCTTCGTTTCTTTGCTGGAGAAACCAGTCCATTCGCGTTATTCCCGATAAACAGTTTACATAC
>JAGAPL010000063.1 GCA_017623255.1 Clostridia bacterium | reverse complement strand
GTAGGGCATATAATAAAGCACGCTTTTTATAAAAGGTGACGTTATTTTCTTTCTGAAAATAACGAATGGCAGCATACGTACAAGGTATGTAACCCCTGCCATAACGGCGATATAGAGAAGAAGCTTTCCGTCAGTCATTTTTCACTCGCCTCGCTTTCTTCGTCTTTAACAGGGAAGAGAATTGCGGCAATAACTGCGGCAAATATTGCGCAGATTATAATAGCAAATCCGCCCGAAATAAAGCTAAAAACGGGAACGTATGCCAAAATGCAGGAAATAGCCGCAGAGATAAGCGCGCAAACAAGCACGCCTTTATGCTCAGTTGCAGGGGGGAGTACGATTGCAATAAACATAGCGTAAAGGGCAATACCCAGCGCGCTCACAATATCTGCGGGGAGAATATCTCCTGCAATAGCGCCAAGGGCTGTGCCACTTGTCCAGCCCACAATGGGAAGGAGCATCAGTCCGTACATATATTTAGGGTTTATAAGTCCCTTCTGAGATGATGCAACTGCGTAAATTTCGTCTGTAACACCAAAAGAAACGATCATTCTTCTGAGAGTGTTGAATGTATCATCAGCTTTTTGTGAAAGAGAAACGGACATCAGCGCGTATCTAAGATTTATAACCAGCTGAGCAAGAGCCATCTCGGAAAGGGAGCCAAGGGCAAATATTATGCCAACTCCCGCAAGCTGACCGGCTGATGTGAGATTTGTGAGCGAAATAAGGATCGCTCCAAGAATTCTCATGCCGCCTTTAGCGCAGAGAATACCGAAGGAGAAAGAAACGGAAAGATAGCCCAGCGCAATCGGGATTCCGTCAATCAGCCCTTTTCTGAAAGTTAAATTAGTCATTGTTCCTTATTGAGAAACTTTAGTTTGTCCTTTAAAGCAAAAATAACAACAATGCCAAGTATAACGCTTGCAATTATTTCTCCAATACCAACCGTCACCATCATAAACCAAACTGCGTCTTGTGCGCCGTAGGCGATTTTGAGCACCCATGGAACGATCAGAGCATTAGTAATAACGTTTGGGATCGTGGCAAGGATCATGCCCAAGGTTTTTCTTTTCTTAAACAGCTTTCCCATAAGCCATGCGCAAATTGAACCCAGAAGGGTTGCAACGCTGCCGAAAATAATATCCAAGGGAACTCCGCCTGCCATTGCGTTTGAAATAAGGCAGCCGATTGTAAGTCCGGGGATAGCTGCAGGGGTCACAAAAGGAAGAAAGCTCATAGCTTCTGAGATTCGCACCTGGATCACGCCCGATGACAGTCCGAACATAGCAGAAATCATAGTCAGCACCACGTAAACTGCGGCGATAACACCTGCTTCAACAACAAACATAGTTCTTTTCTTATTCATTTTTTACGCTCCGTAGTTTTATTTTAAGTGAGGATATTGCGAACTCACTGCGGAATATTATACTCTCTTGCTTTATGAAAGTAAAGAGGGAATTTCATTTTTTGAAAAATAAAACGGACTGCAGCTACAGTCCGTTTATATAATCAAACTAACTCTTCAAATGCTTCGATCAGTCGCGCCAGTCTTTCCTTATCAGATACACCTTCATAGATCTCACTTGAAAGATCATCAACAATGATCTCCATTTCGCTTCGGCTGTCAGCGCGCTCGTATGTTTTAAAGGAAATTAATCCGTCAATGAAAGGGGAAGTGTGTTCGTAAATGTCGGGCATTTTGCTGTAGCATTTGGAATATTCCAAAGCTTTTTCAAGGCAAGCGAACATTTCTTCTTCGCGTCCCAGATTAAGATAAGCAGGAGCTTTCATACAAACGAACCATACAGCAAGATCATAGAAGTTGTCGCCATAGTCATCCTCGTTGTAAATAACCCTGAAGATCTTTTCTGCCGAATCAAAAGCGGCAATAACCGCCTCGTGATCATCGGGGTCAACGTAGCTGATAAGTGCCATAAGCATCTCGCAGCAAAGACCACCGATCTTCTTTCCGTAGTATCGTTTTTCTTCTTCACCGCTTATGGCCCAGCGGATCTGTTCTTCTCTTGAAAAATATTTGCTTGGCAGAGTTTCTATCACAGCTCTGCCTTTTTCAATTTCGCCAATCTCGCAGTAGTGGCAGCCCAGCCGCGCCTTTGCTTCCAGACGAATATCGTCATCTGTGCAGTGCGTCAGTATTTTATTGCCGATGTCAATTATTTCTTCGCTGTATTTCTCCTGATTATCTTTCCATTCAGGAATGTTTGCGCTTGAATCAGCTGAGATAAACAAAGCATACATGAGCTTGTTCCATAGTGCATAGTTGTTTGGAAAATCGTGAACTCCCGCTCGGGCAATCCTGATGCAATCGTAAACTCTTCCATGGTTTATGGCATCCTGAAATGATTCAAGAATCTCGGCTATCTGCTGATTTTTTCGTGCTTCGCCAACCCCAAGCAGTTCTTCCATAGAAACGTTAAAATAGTCTGCAATAATAGGCAATAGCGTTATATCAGGACAGCTTGCACCGCATTCCCAGCGAGAAACAGCCTGAGGAGAAACGCCGAAAATTTCTGCTGCCTGTTCCTGAGTCAGATCATAATCACGACGAAGGCGTTTGAAATTCTCGCTAAGATGGATAGTCATAATAAAATTCCTTTCTTTTTAAATACGGTGTGTCTATAATAAGTGATTATACCACCCTGTCAATTATAAAACAATATACCATTGGTGGAGTTTTTCTCAATCAAAGTGAGAGAAAAGGAAGCCTCCACTGACACTTGCGAAGCAAGTTTTAGGGGAGGTGGCTTTTCGGCACTTCGATTGTAGTGAAGTGCCGAAAAGACGGAAGGGTCATTCATAACACAATCAACTTTTAACATAGATTTATATGATGGTATGTGTTGGCACGGTGCGACGATGGCGACGCGCCCTACAGATATGTATATCAACTTTCGCATGAGCTAAGCCCAGACTCATCAGTCAACTACGCTATCCCAAAAAACTCGACAAGCTCGTTTTTTTGGAATCCCGATGTTGACAGCTCCTCCAAAACCACATTGGTGGTGTTAGGAGTTTTTATTTATGATTAATGCTCGTCTTGCGGAGTAATAAAGTATATTATTTTGCAGTAGACATCAGCATTTCAGATATCATATTTGCTAAATTTAGTACTTGACTTGTACACCCTTTTAGGATTATTTGAGGTGTGTTTGATATGTAATTTAAAGAAATATCAATGTTATCAGTAGCGTTGTTATTTATATGGTAAAATAGAAATTCCGATATATTCTTTTTTGCGGAGACTGGAATATCTATGATTACACAAGATTGATATTCTGGTCGATAAGGAGCTGAAAGAAAGTCATTTATAAAAGCATCATTATTAGCTTTAATAGCTGAACGAACAGAGGAATTATGAAGAAAAAGCTCTATCTGTTTCTGTGAAAAATGCCATAATCCGTTAGTTTTTTCACCTATGAGTATTCCTGATTTTATGTAATTTCGAATAGTTCTATCGGACAATCCCGTAAGTAATAATAAATGCTTTATGAGATAATATTTCCCACTGTTTATCATAAAAATAACCCCTTTTGTAATTTTTTCAATTCATATTCATATTATACATATACTGAAATTTATAATCAACTTGAAAAAGAATCATATTTTCATATATCTTTTAGGGGTTGAATGGAGTAAAAATAACAAAACAGCGAGCTGTTCTGCTCGCTGTTTTCAATATTATTTTAATAGTTCAAACTCATCTTTGTTGGGAAATTCGGGATATTCATCATCAAGGTTGTCAGAATACCAGTAAGCAACAGAGGATATATCATCTCTGAGAGGGAGATATCTGCCATCGCCTCTCCAGCCGAGGGCCTGAACTGTAACCTTGAGATCTTCCTTGAAGTAAACAGGGTCAGTGATGTGCCAACGGTACATATCGAAATAGCGCTGAGAAATATATGTTTCGTCAGTTTTTCCAACCTTGCTCATTCCCACGTAAGGAGTTGAGTATTCTCTGTAGCCGCCAACGTCAAAATTACAGGATCCGCAGAAATAGTCTTCTGTGCCTGTTCCGCAAAGAGTGGGGAAATCTTTGTCGCCGTCAATAAAGAACTTAACCTCGCCTTCGCCCCACCAACCGTTAGTCTTAACACCCCAGTGGAGATATGTTCCAACGTAGTGGCCGTAACCCTTGATGTTGTCAAGAATAACGTAATCTTCTTTATAGGGGAGAGGATTAACGCATCGGAACTGAGCGTGGAAATAGAGAGAATCCTTTGGGATAACCTTTTCTTCGCAGTCAAGCTGATAGTAGAGATTGCATACGTGAGGGCCAATGTTCTCAACTTCAACTCTGAAGCCTGTGAAATAAGGCATTTCGAAATAGCAGTTAAGTCCCTTTGCAGGATTAACGCAAATGGGAAGGCTGTTGATCTGTCTGAAATCGTTGTAGTCAGCGCTTACAAAAAAGTCAGAAAGAGGTGCTTCAACGGCGGGATTTTTGTGGCCGTCGAAATAAATTCGCAGAACAAGCAGTCTGCCTGCGGGCAAAACATCTGTTATCCAGAAATGTTTGATTGCGCCCTGACCTTTAATGTCAGCAAGAACAGCAATTTCGCCGGGTTTAACAATAAGATAAGGGTTAACCTTCCAGCCCTGACCAAGATCGCGAGCAGCAAAAGAAGCGCTGCCCTCAGTTGCCATACCGCCCTTGCCCTTTTCACCTGTCAAATTTTCAGGAGTAATTGAAAAAGTGCGGATATCCTTTTTTGTAGTAAGAGAACTTAACATTTTTAAACCCTCCTGGGCGTGTAGTAATATCTATGGCAATTATAGCATAAAAAATATATTCAATCAACAGTAAAAGATGTTTTAACGCTTATATAAACTATAATGTTTAATACAAAAATCAACCCATTCTTTAACTTTTTCGCCAACTTCGTCTATATTTAAATTGTCAACATTCAAAATATCCACGTTTTCTTTTCTGAAAAACCAATCTATTTTTAATGGCAATAAATATTTTAAATGATGTTCAAAGAAGTTTCTTGAACGAGTATCATCATTTTCTTTATGTTTTAACAATGTTTCGTTTGATGCGTCCAAAAACAGTATTCTTGTAGGCATACATTCCCGAAGTTTTTCTAATTCGTTATTCAGTGCGTTTTCTATATCCCAATTTTGACCAATAGATTTTGGATAATTTAATGTGTAAAATTCAATTTCTTCCGCACCAAAATCCATGATACTACATTTAAAATCTTTGGCTTTATTGTATCGACAAATTTCTTTGTTAATCCAGAGTTTTTGAATTTCCAAATAATCTTCATACTTTGTTTTATCTAATTGACGTTGTTTGACTTCGGCTATTATATCGTTATTAATTTCATAACTAATATTTATATAAGGTGCATTTTCTTGCAAATATTTAACTGCAGTTGTTTTGCCTACAGCCATACAGCCTTGTAATGATAGTATCATGATTATTTGTTTTCCTTTGCGGTGTTCATGGAAGCAATCAGTATTCTTTTTAGTTCTAAACAGTCGTTTAAGAGTGATTTGCCCATATCTTCGGTTATGTATTCAGATATTGTTAACAATTTTATCCAATATTCTGTTTCAGCTGTTTCTTTAAGTGCAATATGCATTTTAGAAATAAAATCAGCTTTACTTTGTCCATAATTAGCTTCGTTTATATTAGCTCCGATAGAAGTACCACTTCGAACAATTTGTTTTGAAATTATGGTTTCTTTTTTTGCTTTTATAAGGTGTTGATGTAGTTTAACTATGCGCGAAGCAAAAACAATGGATTTATCAATTAATAAATTTTCCTTCATAATGTATTACCTCGTTTCGTTATGTATTATACCATAATAAATGTCATTTTCAATATATCAGTCGAAAACATAATGCTTAAAAATTATTAATTATTCATCAGCGAAGCGATTTCATTATTCATTATTCATTAAAAATCCGCGTGTAAGAGAATGAATAATGAATGATGAATAATGAATAGTGAATAATACAAACAAAAATCCGCATTCTTATGAACGCGGATTTTTGTTTGGCCTGTCTGACAGGATTTGAACCTGCGGCACCCGGAATCGGAATCCGGTGCTCTATCCAACTGAGCTACAGACAGATTAGTTATTTTCAACAACACGGGTATTATATCACAGCAAAAAACTTTTGTAAACATCTTGAGATTATTTTGTCAATATGTTTGATATTTCGATTTGGATATGTTATAATATAAAGGATTGTAGATAACAGGATAGCTGTACCTATTTATAGTCAAGGACTTTGTAATATTTGATAATGCCGTAAAAGCGGCGGATTGGAGATAATATGCTCACAGATATTGAAATTGCCCGTCAGGCGCAGATGAAGCCTATCACCGAAATTGCAGACAAGCTTGGAGTTCTTCCTGAAGAGCTTGAACAGTACGGTCATTACAAGGCAAAGATTAATGATGCTTTTCTTAACCGTATGGCAGACAGACCCGATGCAAAGCTTATTCTTGTAACAGCTATCAATCCCACTCCCGCAGGAGAGGGCAAGACAACAACAACTGTTGGTCTTGGTATGGCTATGGAAAAGCTCGGACATAAAACAGTAATCGCTCTCCGTGAGCCTTCTCTCGGACCCGTATTCGGTGTAAAGGGCGGCGCTGCAGGCGGAGGATATGCTCAGGTTGTTCCTATGGAGGATATCAATCTTCATTTCACAGGAGATTTCCATGCTATCACAGCTGCAAACAATCTTCTCTGTGCTCTCATTGATAACCATCTTCAGCAGGGAAATGCTCTGCAGATCGACCCCAGAAGAATTCTTTTCGGTCGTGTAACTGATACTAACGACAGAGCTCTCCGTAACGTTGTTATCGGTCTTGGAAAGAAGGTTGACGGTGTTCCTCGTGAAGATCATTTTATGATCACAGTTGCAAGTGAGGTTATGGCAATTCTTTGCCTTGCAGCTGATCTTGAAGACCTTAAGAATCGTCTTGGTAACATTCTCGTTGCTTATAAGTACGACAATTCTCCCGTATATGCCCGTGATCTTAACGCTCAGGGCTCTATGGCAACACTGCTTAAGGATGCTATCAAGCCTAACCTTGTTCAGACTCTTGAAAACACTCCTGCGATCATTCACGGAGGACCTTTTGCAAATATCGCTCACGGATGCAACTCCGTTCGCGCAACAAAGCTTGCTATGAAGCTTGGTGATTATGCAATCACAGAAGCAGGCTTCGGTGCAGACCTTGGCGCTGAAAAGTTCCTTGATATCAAATGCCGCTTTGCAGGTCTTGCTCCCAGCGCAATCGTTCTTGTTGCAACAGTACGCGCTCTTAAGTATAACGGTGGCGTTCCCAAGACAGAGCTTAAAACAGAAGATGTTGAAGCTCTCCGTCGCGGTGGCGTAAACCTTGAGGCGCATATTGAAAATCTTAAGCAGTATGGTGTTCCCGTAGTTGTTGCGGTTAACCGTTTTGATACAGACAGCCAGGCTGAGCTTGACGAGGTTGCGGCTATCTGTGAAAGATGTGGAGCTGATTTCGCACTCTCTGACGTTTTTGCACGCGGCGGAGACGGTGGACTTGAGCTTGCAGAAAAGGTTGTTGCAGCTTGTGAAAAGCCTTCCGATTTCAAGCTTCTTTATGATGATGAGCTTTCTATCAAGGAAAAAATCGAGTGCATAGCAAAGAATATTTATGGTGCAAAGGGCGTTAAATTTGATGCGGCAGCTTCCAAGGCTATCGCTGAGATCGAAGCTCTTGACGAAAGTTATAAGAAGTTCCCTGTATGTATGGCAAAAACTCAGTATTCACTTTCCGATGATGCAACAAAGCTTGGCAGACCTACTGTCTTTGAAATCACAGTTCGTGAGGTTCGCCTTTCTGCAGGTGCAGGCTTTGTAGTAGTTCTTACAGGAGCTGTTATGACAATGCCCGGACTTCCCAAAGTGCCTGCTGCTGACAGAATTGACGTTGACGGTGAAGGAAATATCACAGGATTGTTCTGATGCAGGAAGTATTTAACACACAAAGCGCAATAGAAACTGAGAAGATAGGCGCATATCTGACAGAAAAGCTGACAGAAACTAAAAACGGAGAAAATTGGTTTGTTTGCCTCACGGGAGACCTTGGGGCAGGCAAAACTGCTTTTGTACGAGGCTTTGCTTCTGTGGTGTCTCCTTCAAGCAGAGTTAAAAGCCCTACCTATACAGTTGTAAACGAATATCGCCGCGGAGATGTCCCACTGTTTCATTTTGATTTATATCGTCTTGAAGACGGTGACAGCGATCTTGAAGCCATCGGTTTTGACGAATACGTTGACGGTGGCCACTGTATAATCGAGTGGAGCGAATATCTTGAAAATAAGCCTGAAAATGCTGTTTACGCGGATATCAGAAAAACAGGCGAAGAAACAAGAAAAATAACAATAATTTATTAAGTAAAAAGAAAAAGGACTGATCATTGTAATGATAACACTTTCTCTTGACACGACAACACAGATAGCATCTGCCGCAATCACTGAAAATGGCAAATTGCTCTGTGAATACACCCTCAATTCAGGCAACACACACAGCGTCACATTGCTTCCTATGGTAAAGCATATGCTTGAAACGGTTAAACTCAGTTGCCGTGATGTAGATCTTTACGCTGTGTCTGTAGGCCCGGGGTCATTCACAGGAGTAAGAATAGGCGTTTCTTGCGCAAAGGGACTTGCTTTTGCCACAAACGCTCCTTGCGTTTCTGTTTCCTCTCTTGAGGCAATGGCAGAGAATTTAAAGGGACTTGAAGGTATAATCTGTCCCGTAATAAACGCGAGACGCTCTCAGGTGTATACAGCTCTGTTTAAGAGTGAAGGCGGCAGCATAACAAGACTTACAGACGATGCAATTCTGGTTATTCCGGAGCTTGAAGAAAAGCTTAGCGAATATAAGAGTGTGTGGTTTGTTGGTGATGCTTACGATATGGTGAGCTATATGACAAATAATATAACCCCTTTAAATCTGCGCAATGTAAACGCTGCAGGAGTTGCAAGTGTGGGGGAGAGGATATATAGAGAGGCTGCAGATAAAGCTGTGTTTACAGATGCGGCACTTCAGCCTGTATATCTGAAAAAGACTCAGGCAGAGCGCGAAAGAGAAGAAAGACTTTCCATGGAGGAAAAAAACAATGAATAAAAAAATTGCATTTGCTTGTGACCATGGCGGTTACGAGTTGAAGGATACTATTATCAAGTGGCTTAACGATAACGGATATGAGGTTGTAGATTTCGGTTGCAACAGCACTGCAAGCGTAGACTATCCTGATTATGCGCTCCCTGCATCTCAGGCAGTGGCTCGTGGCGAGTGCGACCTTGGTATTCTCGTTTGCGGCACAGGTATCGGTATGAGCCTTTGCGCAAATAAGGTGAAAGGTATCAGAGCTGCTTGCTGCTCTGACACGTTCAGCGCAAAAATGACAAGACTTCATAACGATTCCAACATCCTTTGCTTCGGAGCAAGAGTTGTAGGCGCAGGTCTCGCAATTGAACTTGTTAGAAATTTTGTTGAATCCGAATTTGAAGGCGACCGCCATATCAAGAGAGTTGAAAAAGTTATGGCGATTGAAAATATTCAGTAAATCTTTTAGAAAGGAGTGCCATATATGAACATTTGGCATGATATTTCACCTGAAAAGATAACTCCTGAGCATTTCACCGCAGTAATTGAGATACCCAAGGGTTCCAAAAACAAGTATGAGCTTGATAAGGATACAGGTCTTCTCAGACTTGATAGAATTCTTTATACATCAACTCACTATCCCGCGAACTACGGATTTATTCCCCGTACTTATGCAGATGACCTTGACCCTCTGGATACGCTTGTTATCTGTTCTGAGGGGATTCGTTCACTGACACTCGTTGATGTATACCCCATTGGTGTTATCAGAATGATAGACGGAGGCAGCATGGATGAAAAGGTTTTGTCCATTCCTTTCTCTGATCCTATGTATAACACTTATAAATCTGTATTTGACCTTCCCGAACACGTTTTTGATGAGATCAAGCATTTCTTCACGGTATATAAGCAGCTGGAGCATAAGGAAACTATTGTAAATGAGCTCCTTGATGCTGACCGTGCTAAAGAGATCATTGCCGATTGCATCAGAATGTATAATGAAAAGTTCGGAAATAAGTAATCAGCGAGGAAACTAATGTTTATAGATAAAATAGAAATTTATGTAAAGGCGGGTAACGGCGGAAACGGCTGCGTTTCTTTCAGACGAGAGAAATATGTTTCCCACGGCGGACCTGACGGAGGAGACGGAGGAAACGGCGGTAACGTTGTTTTCAAGGTTGATGAAGGCTCCAATACTCTTCTTGCATTCCGTTACAAGAGAAAATTCCTGGCAGAAGCAGGACAAAACGGTATGGGTGGCAAATGTCACGGTAAAAACGGTGCCGATGTTGAAATTCTCGTTCCCCGCGGAACACTTATCCGCGATGCAAAAAGCGGAAGAGTTATAAAAGATATGTCCGATGATGAACCCTTTATAGTTTGCAAAGGCGGACGTGGTGGCTGGGGTAATAAGCATTTTGCCACAGCAACAAGACAAGCTCCCCGTTTTGCAAAGGACGGAACAAAAGGCGAAGAGAAGAATCTTCTGCTTGAACTTAAGATGATTGCTGACGTAGGCCTTGTAGGCCTTCCTTCAGCAGGTAAAAGCTCTCTTCTTGCAACAGTTTCAGCAGCTCGTCCCAAGGTTGCAGAGTATCATTTTACAACTCTTGAACCAAGCCTCGGTGTTGTAAGCACAGGTGAAGAACGCGGATTCGTTATGGCAGATATTCCCGGACTTATTGAAGGTGCTGCAGAAGGCGCAGGCCTTGGTCACGATTTTCTTCGTCACATTGAGCGTTGCCGACTGCTAGTTCAGGTAGTAGACGTGTCAGGATATGAAGGCAGAGCAGCGGCTGATGATTTTAATACGATCGCAGAAGAACTTGAAAACTTCTCTGAAGAGCTTGCAAACCGCCCAAGAATAATTGCGGCAAATAAGTGCGATCTTCTTCCCGACGGTATAGATACAGAGGAAATGAGAAGCCTGAAGGTTCTGGCAGATGCACTTGGATATAAGGTTATTCCTATTTCAACTGCAACGAGAATGGGCATCAAAGAGCTTGTAAATGAGATCGAACGTCAGCTTGAAACCCTTCCTCCCATCACAGTTTATGAGGCTGAAATTGAGCCTGAGGAAATGATGGAAGATGAAGGCCCTGAAGCAACAACTATTCATCGTGCAGATGACGGTGCGTACGTTTGTGAAGGCAGATGGCTTGAAATGCTCTGTGGCAGAGTTTATTTTGATGACA
Source organism: Clostridia bacterium (assembly GCA_017623255.1). Classification (GTDB taxonomy): domain Bacteria; phylum Bacillota; class Clostridia; order Oscillospirales; family CAG-272; genus Avispirillum. The sequence continues at coordinate 14,650 of JAGAPL010000063.1, read as the reverse complement.
GAGAATCACTTATGTATTTCCAACGTTCACTCACAACCTACGGTATTATTGAAAAGCTTCGTCAGGCAGGATGCGGCGAAGGTGATACTGTCCGTATGTTTGATATTGAATTCGATTTTGTTGACTGATGATACCTGAAAGCTTTAAAAACAGAATGAGAGAAATGCTGGGTGATGAGTATGACGAGTTTATTTCTGCTCTTGAAAAAAACGAGGCTGTTCGCAGCCTTAGAGCCAACAAACTTAAATGCTCAGCGCAGCATTTTGAAGAAATATGCAATTTCAAAGTTGACCCAATAGAGCATATAGCCTTTGCTTATAGATTTTATGAAGATAAGATAGGCGGAAATGCACTTCACCATGCGGGAGCTTTTTATGTGCAGGATCCCTCTGCAATGCTTCCCGTGGCGGCGGCTAAAAGAATTATCTGGCCGGGAATGAGGGTTCTTGATATGTGTGCAGCCCCCGGTGGAAAAACAACGCAGCTTGCTTCATTGCTTCTCGGCGAAGGTTGCCTGGTTTCAAACGAAAAGGTAACATCAAGAGCAAGAATTTTGCAGGGCAATATTGAACGAATGGGAATAAAAAATGCAGTTGTAACCAATTGCAGTCCTGATATAATTGCTAAGAACTATAAGAAATACTTTGATTTTGTACTTTGTGATGCCCCTTGCTCAGGCGAAGGGATGTTCAGAAAATATGATAATGCTGCAGATGAGTGGAGTGAAGAAAATGTTCTTCTTTGCGCAGAGCGTCAAAAGGAGATTCTTCACTATGCAGCAAAAACTGTTGCAGGCGGCGGATATCTTATGTATTCAACCTGTACCTTCTCTAAAGAGGAAAACGAGGATGTTATATCTGAATTTCTTGAAGATCACAGCAGTTTTGAAATGGTGCCCATTGATGAAGACGTGAAAGCCGTTACGACTGAAGGTATCGGTATGCCCGAGGCAAGACGTTTTTATCCCCATAAGGCAGATGGTGAAGGGCAATTCCTTTGTCTTCTCCGAAAAAAAGAAGGAGAAAAGTATGATATATCCTTTGAGGATAATCTCAAAAAAATGAAGAAAGAGGATAAAACTGTTTGTGAGGAGTTTCTTATGGATACATTGGGCTTTGTTCCCGATCATATAAGATTTCTTCGCGAAAATGCAGTTCTCTCAAACGATCTTGCTGCACCTGATGGAACTTTTTCATGCGGTGTAACTCTCGGTGAAGTAACTAAAGGCAGGCTTGTTCCGCATCATCATTTTTTCTCAGCGTATGGAGCAGAAATGCTTCGCCGTGTAGAACTTACACTTGAAGATCCGCGCGTAGCGGCTTATTTGAAGGGTGAAGGAATTGCGGCTGATATAGAAAACGGTTGGTGTGCAATAACTGTCGAGGGTATAGCAGTCGGCGGCGGTAAAGCAGTAAACGGATATGTGAAAAATCATTATCCCAAAGGACTCAGACTCAGAGATTAAATAAGGAGATATAAATGTTAGAACAACTTTTAAAAAATGCAGTTGACCTTGTAACAGGTCTTGGTGTAAAAATAGTAGTAGCAGTACTTATAGTAATTGTGGGCTTCCGCCTTATAAAAATTATGCTTAAGTATGTGGAAAACGGCAAGATTTTTGATAGAATAGATGCATCTTTCAAAAGCTTTGCAATTAATTTTCTTGGAGTAGCACTTAAGCTTATTCTTCTCATCACTGTTGCATCATATCTTGGCGTTCCTATGACATCAATGGTCACAGTGCTTGGTAGTGCAGCAGTTGCAATCGGTCTTGCTCTTCAGGGCAGTCTTTCAAATATTGCAAGCGGAATTATGATCGTTTGCTTCCATACCTTTGCCGTTGGTGATTACATAGAGTGTAACGGCTTTGGTGGTACGGTTAAGCAGATAGGACTTTTCAGCACAACACTTACAACACCTGATAATGTAAAGGTTGTAATGCCCAACAGTCAGCTAACAGGTAGTACGGTTAAGGATTATTCATGCGAGGAAACAAGAAGGGTTGACGTTACATTCTCCGTTTCTTATGATACTGATATAGATAAGGTGAAAACAATTCTCCTTAAGGTTGCAGGTGTAACGGAAGGTGTTATTGAGGATCCTGCTCCGGTTGTATATATGACAATCCATGGAGAGAGCGCAGTTGAATTTCAGCTTCGTGTATGGTGCGAAAACGCTAACTATTGGAGTGTGAAGTTTGATCTTCTCGAAAATGTGAAGCGCACGTTTGACGCAGCAAATATTGAAATTCCTTTCCCTCAGTTAGATGTAAATGTAAAGAACAGATAATCAGGATTAAAGAGCCGCTTATTGCGGCTCTTTTTCGTACTGTAGATTTTTTTGTCGTATTTATTAAAAAAATGCGAAATTTCTTTTCAAGCATTTTTCTACTGGTCTTCAAAAAACTGTCACATTGGGGCAATATAATTGTAGCGTCAAAAAGAATACCCGAAAGAAAGGAAGTTTGATCTATGGAAGAGAAGATGTTTGGCGATGGCGGAATGGATAATAACTCCGAAAATGAAAAAATAACTGTTGAGAATTCTGAAAATAAAGAATCTGTTGAAAATGAAGTTCCGGTTGAAAAGGCTGAAACTGTTCACTGGACAAGCAATGATATTCCTACGCAGGAATGCGATTTCAGCAACACTCAGAATGTAGGAGCTCATCAGGCTCATCCTCAGAACACGGGATACGATCCCTATAACGCTCAGTGCCGATATAATACCAATCCTTACGGAAGTGCGAATTATAATACAAACAGCGGTGAATACAGATACAGACCGCCTTATGCCACATACGGCTCCAATGTGTCTCCTCATAATCCCTATGCTCAGCAGATGCATTCCCCCTATGCAAATCCGTCTGTTCAGCCTCCATTTGAGGAGCCTAAGCAGAAGCCTAAAAAAATAAAGGGAAGAACCTTTTCTATGGGAGCGATCGCTATGCTGCTCATAGCGTGTGTTTTGCTTTCCTTTGGCGCAGGTTTTGGAGGAGCATATCTTTCACTTTATCTCAGTGGAAACCGTGGCGCAGGAAATGCGACAATTGGCGGTAGCGATGCGCTTGTGCTTTATAAATCAGCAATGGTAACCGATGCTGAGGGCAATGAGATAACAACCGACATGACAGTTCCTGCAGTTGAGGAGATAGTTTCCGACTCAGTAGTTGAAATTTCAACTGAAATTATGAGCTCCTACGGCCCTTATCAGTATGTATCAGAAGGTGCGGGTTCCGGTGTCATAATCAGCGAAAACGGTTATATTATCACGAATAATCACGTTATAACAGGCAACTCCAGTTCTGTAGCAGACACCATAACCGTAAGGCTGAAAAACACAACGGAATATGAAGCTAAGGTTATCGGAACAGATTCGGAGTCAGATATAGCTCTTCTCAAAATTGAAGCAACAGGACTTAAAGCGGCAATCATAGGAGATAGTGATAAACTTGTTGTGGGTGAAAGTATTGTAGCCGTAGGTAACCCTCTTGGTGAGCTTGGCGGCACAGTTACAGCAGGCATTGTTTCAGCAACAGGACGAACAATTAATGTTGACGGAACTGAAATGAAGCTTATTCAGATAGATGCGGCAGTAAACCCCGGTAACTCCGGTGGAGGACTCTTTAATCTTAAGGGAGAGCTTGTTGGTATAGTAAATGCAAAATCTACAGGCACAGGCGTAGAGGGCCTTGGATTTGCTATTCCTGTAAATGATGCTATCAATGTTTCCGAGCAGATCAAAACAAACGGATACGTAACAGGCAGAACTTATATAGGTGTATCCTTCCTTGATGTAACAGATGCATTCACAGCATATAGATATTTTGGCACACAGACTTTGGGCGTTTATGTTTATGAGGCTCAGGAAGGTTATAACGATAAGAACCTTATGAGCGGTGATAGAATTGTAGCCGTAAACGGAACGGAGATCGTTGCTTCAGATGATATTAAGACTATTGTAAAATCTGCTGAAGTTGGTGATGTGTTGAAATTTACAGTATACAGAAAAGGAACTCTTACTGAGGTTGACGTAACATGTTATGAATATGTTCCCGAAACTGCAGTTGATTTCGGTCAGAAATAAATAAGTAAAAGCTGCTTGGTGTTAAACCGCCAAGCAGCTTTTTGTATGTAATGATCGCAAGCAATTGCAGCTGCTGTGATTGTTGACAATGGTGCGCTGAAATGTTAATATTATAAAAGTACAGATTATGAAGGGAAATACCATGAACGAAAAAAACAAAGCAGAAATTGATGCGTTGGCAGAACTTTCAAAACTGGAATTTAATAAAGCGGAAAGCGCCGTTCTTGAAAAAGAGTTGGCTGATTTTTTTGATCTGATAAGCAAGGTGGATGAGATAGACCTGAATAGTAGTCAGGGAAGTGATTTAAACGATAAGAATACAAACGTGTTTCGTTGTGATGTGGTGGAAAGCAGTTATACATCTGCCGAAATGCTTGCTAATGCAAAAACGCAGGCAGATGGATATATAACTGTTCCCAAAGTTATGGAGGGATAGACGTATAATGATAAATAGAAGTGTTTATGAGCATTATATTGCATTAAACAAAAGAGAATATTCGTCTGTAGAGCTAACAAAAGCATACCTTGAACAAATAGAGAAAAAAGATAAGAAAACAGGAGCTTTTATAACCGTAACTGCTGATGGGGCTCTTGACGCTGCAAAAAAATACGATGAAGGCAAATGCAGAAAAAGCGTTCTGGCAGGAATACCCGTTGCAATAAAGGATAATATTTGCACAAAAGGCATAAAAACAACCTGCGCCTCTAAAATTCTCCAAGATTTCATTCCGCCCTATGATGCTTTTGTAATAGAAAAGTTAAAAGCTGAAGGCGCTGTAATTATGGGAAAAACCAATATGGACGAGTTTGGAATGGGGTCTACAACAGAAAAGTCGGTATACGGAGCAACAAGAAACCCTCTTGATTATAACAGAGTGCCGGGCGGATCCTCTGGCGGCTCCGCTGCGGCAATTGCCGAAAATGAAGTGGCATATGCTTTAGGCAGCGATACCGGCGGATCTGTTCGTCAACCTGCAGCGTTCTGCGGCCTTGTTGGTATGAAAACCACTTACGGAAGTGTGTCCAGATATGGTCTCGTGGCATATGCATCTTCACTTGAGCAGATTTGTCCCTTGTCAAGAACGGTTATGGATAATGCTTTGGCTTTAAATGGCATTGTGGGGCACGATAGACGCGATTCTACGTCCGTTTGCAGAAAATACAGTGACTTTACCATCGGAATAAAAGATGGCGTAAAAGGGCTTAAAATCGGCATACCGAAGGAGTTTTTTAGTATAGGAATAAATGAAAGCATAAAAACAGCAGTTTGGCTTGCCGCAAAAGAGTATGAAAAAATGGGCGCAGAGCTTGTAGATGTTTCATTGCCAAACCTTAACAGCGTTCTCCCTGCATATTATATCCTGAGTTGTGCTGAAGCATCTTCAAACCTGGCGCGGTATGACGGAATAAGATACGGATACAGAACAGATGATTATATCTCAATAGAAGAGCTTTATAGAAAAAGCAGAAGCGAAGGGTTCGGTTGGGAAGTGAAGAAAAGAATAATGCTTGGCACGATGGTTCTGTCTGCTGAGTATCATAATCAATACTATAAAAAGGCGTTGAAGGTAAAAAATAATATCAAAACAGAGTTTAATAATGTTTTTGACAAATGTCAAATAATCATTGCACCTGTCTCTCCTTCCGTTGCTTATAAAATAGGCGGAAGCGAAAATCCAATGCGAGACTATTTGGATGATATCTATACGGTTCCCGCGAACATGGCAGGAATACCTGCTTTGTCGCTGCCTTGCGGCGTAGGCGAGGAAGAAATGCCGATTGGTATGCAGCTTATCGGACCAGCTTTCAGTGAGGCTTTGCTGTATCGTGCAGGATATGCTTATGAAAATCGCGGAAAGGCAGGAGATATATGATTTCAAATTATGAGATGGTAGTTGGTCTGGAAGTTCATGTTGAACTGAAAACAGAGACAAAAATATTTTGCTCCTGTTCAACTGCATTTGGCGCTGAGCCTAATACGCAGGTATGTCCTGTGTGTATGGGTATGCCGGGCACACTTCCCGTTTTAAATGAAAAGGTCGTAGAATATGCTGTGAAGGCGGGTATTGCAACTAATTGCAGTATAACAAGGAACTCAAAACAGGATAGAAAAAACTATTTCTATCCTGATCTTCCCAAAGCATATCAGATATCTCAGTTTGATCTTCCTCTTTGTCAAAACGGCTATCTTGATATAGAAACAGAACAAGGCACAAAGAGAATAGGCATAACGCGGATTCATATAGAAGAGGATGCGGGGAAGCTTATACACGACTTGGAAAAGGGAACTATGATTGATTGCAATAGATGCGGTGTTCCGCTTATTGAAATAGTCAGCGAGCCTGATATTAGGAGTGCCCAGGAAGCAAAGGCGTATGTTCAAAAGCTCAGGACGGTTATGCTTTATGCCGGCGTTTCTGATTGCAAAATGAACGAGGGCAGTCTCAGATGCGACGTCAATCTGTCTGTCAGAAGAAAAGGGGATAACAATTTTGGAGTCAGAACTGAAATGAAAAACATCAATTCTTTTCAGTTTATAGGAAAGGCTATCGAATATGAGTTCAGTAGACAAGTGGAAGCTATTGAGCGAGGAGAGCCTATTATTCAGGAAACACGCCGCTTTGACGCAGATGATGGAAAAACGTATTCAATGAGACTAAAAGAAAGCCTCAGTGATTACAGATATTTTCCTGAGCCGGATCTTTGTCCTATAGTGCTCTCTGAAGAATATATAAATGAAGTAAAAAAAACTATTCCAACACTTCCCGATGAGCGAAAGGCTATATATATTAAAAAGTATAATCTTTCCAAGTCCGATGGAGAAGTGCTCACCTCTGATATTGCAATAGCCGATTATTTTGAATGTGCTGCAGAGAAAACCGCATATCCTAAACTGGTTGCCAATATGATTCAGGCTGAAATAATGGCTGTAACTGAAACGGATAATTTCAAATGCAATATAAATCCCGAGCATATGGCGGCATTGGCAGATATGGCAGGCGAAAATATAATTAATTCTGCAACTGTCAAAAAACTTATAAAAAGAATGTGGGAAAAAGATTTTGATCCTGTAAGAGTAGTGGAAGAAGAAAAACTTCAGCAGATCAATGACGAAAGCGCAATTCTCGAATGGGTAGAAAAGGCGATTGCGGAAAATCCTAAGTCGGTGGCTGATTATAAAAAAGGCAAAATAACAGCTGCAAAAGCGGTGATAGGCAAAGTTATGGCAGCTTCAGGTGGCAAAGCTAATCCTATTATTGTACAGAAGCTTGTTGAAAGAGAACTTGGAAAAATTTGATTAATTGTGGTAAAAGTGTGAATAGTTATTGACAAAACCACAGTATATATGTTAATATATCGTGTATATAGCCGATGGAGGCGCGGTATTGAAAAGTAGCGTTTTGAGGGGTTTGCTCAAAGCAGTGAAAGGCAATATCGCCGAAGTTGTTTTTTCTCAAACCTATAAAAAGAAAACACAGCTGGGCCGGTTGCAGAATATGTGCCGGACTGTCACTTACGTGGAGAGCCATCTTTATGCCTGTAAAGGATGAAGTTTTGCTTTCTTTACAGGCTATTATTATTTTATAAATCTTTTGGAGGTCTTTATGAATTTCGCAAAACTGCTCAGCAAGTTGCTTGTGATCGTACTTGTTATTTCAATGTTCGGCGCATTCACTTGTTTTGCAACAGACGCATCTGACGTAGCTGAAGATAGCGCAGATGTAGTGGAAACAGTTGGTGCGGAAGAAGCCGAAGAAACAGAAGAAGCAGAAGAAACAGAAGAGTATACTTCTTTCTTTAATGGAACATTCTGGGCGCTTCTCCCTCCCATTATCGCCATCGTTTTGGCGCTTATCACAAAAGAAGTTTATTCTTCTCTTTTTGTGGGTATTCTTTCCGGTGGTATCCTTTATGCAATTGACGCGGCAGGTAAGTTCAATTTCGAAACAATGTTCAATTCCATTGTTCACGAAGGCTTTGTAGTAAACCTTGCAGACGAGTGGAACGTAGGTATTCTTATATTCCTTGTTATTCTCGGTGCGATCGTTGTAATGATGAACCGCGCAGGCGGAAGCCGCGCATACGGTGAGTGGGCAGCAACTAAGATCAAGAATCGTCGTGGCGCTCAGCTTGCAACATTCGGTCTTGGAGCGCTTATTTTCGTAGATGACTATTTCAACTGTCTTACAGTTGGTAGTGTAATGCGTCCTATCACAGATAAGCAGCGCATCTCCCGTGCAAAGCTTGCTTATCTTATTGATGCAACAGCGGCTCCTATCTGTATCATTGCTCCTATTTCTTCCTGGGCGGCAGCGGTAAGCGGTACAGTTAAAGGCGTTAACGGCATCGCACTTTTCGTTCAGACAATTCCTTATAACCTTTATGCGCTTCTCACAATTGCGATGGTTATTTTCGTAGCAGTAACCGGCCTTGATTTTGGCCCTATGAAGCGCTTTGAACAGAATGCTCTTGCAGGTGACCTTCACACCTTCGGCGCAGAACAGTTCGCAAATGAGGACGAGCAAAAAGCTAATCCTAAAGGAAGAGTTATTGATCTTATCATTCCCGTTGTAGTTCTTGTAATCCTTTGTGTTGCAGGTATGGTATACACAGGCGGATTCTTCTCAGGAACAAACTTTATTGATGCTTTTGCTGATTGTGATGCGGCATACGGTCTTGCTATGGGTTCGATGGCTGCTCTTATTATTGATATTATCTATCTTCTTGCAAGAAGAGTACTTTCTTTCAGAGATTGTATGGATTCTATTCCCGAAGGTTTCAAGCAGATGGTTCCTGCGATCCTTATCCTCACATTTGCATGGGGACTCAAGTCTATGACAGGTCTTCTTGATGCAAGCAGTTTTGTTGAAGGTGTAGTTGAAGGTGCAACAGCACTTCAGATTCTTCTTCCCGTAATTCTGTTTGTAGTTGCTATCGGTCTTTCTTTCTCTACAGGAACATCCTGGGGTACGTTTGGTATCCTCATTCCTATCGTAACAGGCGTGTTTGAAGAGCAGCTTGCTGCTGTTGCGGCTGGCAATGGTAGTATTCCTGCTATGGTTATTATTTGCATCTCTGCTTGCCTTGCCGGCGCAGTTTGCGGTGACCATTGCTCACCTATTTCAGATACAACTATTATGGCTTCTGCGGGAGCTAAGAGTAACCACGTGAACCATGTTTCAACTCAGCTTCCCTATGCAATGACGGTTGCGGCAGTTTGCGTTGTTGGTTATCTCCTGGCAGGCTTCGTACAGAACGTATTCGTAGTTCTTGGTACATCACTTGCTCTGCTTATTGCGGTGCTCACAGTGATCTATTTTATCACAAAGCGTAAAGCTTGATTTATGAATACATAAACAGCACGGTAAATTCCGTGCTGTTTTTTTTATAAAGGTATTGACAATTATATCGCAGTGCGATATAATATAAGCAAGATATATCGTACTGCGATATATCGCACCAAAATGTAGTGAGGTGACAAAATGGATCAGCATATCAAAAAAGTTTATGTTCCGATGACAGAAACAGCATTTTATATTTTAATGTGCCTCAGAAAAGCCAATCATGGATATGGGGTAGTTCAGATGGTCGAAAAAATGACTGATGGTAAGATCAGATTAGCTCCCGGAACAATGTATGGCAGCCTTTCTAAAATGGAAAAAGATAAGGTGATCAAATTTGTGCGCGAAGAAGATAAACGAAAAATATATGAAATAACCGAGCTTGGAAATGAAATATTGCAGCTGGAATTGCAGCGAATAGAACGGCTTTATAGAATTGCACAGGAGGAAATATAAATGGAAACAAAGAAACAGTTTAAGTTTTTTACAATTTTTGAGCATGAAAAGGAGCAGGACTACCTGCGTGAAATGAACAAAAATGGTTGGAAGTTTGTTAAAGTGAGTGGATTTGGAACATATCATTTTGAAAAATGCACACCCGAAGACGTTGTGTATCAGTTGGATTATAATAAAGAAGGGCTTGAGCATAAAGAAGAATATATTCAGATGTTCAGTGACTGTGGATGGGAGCATTTGCAGGAATATGCGGGGTATAGCTATTTCAGAAAGCCTGCTGCTGAAATGAATGGCGAGGAAGAGATTTTTTGTGATGAAGCATCACGATTTCAGATGATGGAAAGAGTTATGAAGGGAAGAATACTGCCTCTTTTCATTATATTTACATGTGTTTTGCTTCCACAGCTGATAATGAATATTTTCAGTTTTCATAATTATTTGGTATCAGCGTTTATTGGCGGAATAGTTGCTCTATACGTGATTGTTTTTGCAATATGCGCCAAAAAGTATTTTGAATATAAAGACAGGTTGAATAAATAAATAAAAAAAGCATCGCTAAGCGGTGCTTTTTTCTTGACAAACTTAGCTTTATATGATAAAATAACATATGATATATAACAATTGTTATAAAGGAGATAAATATGCCGCCCAAAGTTAAAATAACAAAAGAAGATATAATCAAAACTGCTATTGATATAGTGAGAGATAAAGGGGCAGACGCAATAAATGCCAGGAATATTGCATCGGTTTTAAATTGTTCAACTCAACCGATTTTTTTCAATTTTGATAATATGGAAGAATTAAAGCTTGCGGCTGTAGCAGAAGCCGAGAGAATTTTTGAGGAGTTTATGAACAAAGAAATAGGTAAAGGAGAATATCCGGCCTATAAAGCCAGCGGTATGGCGTACATTCGCTTTGCTTTTGAAGAAAAAGAACTGTTTAAGCTGCTTTATATGCGAGATAGAACTCACGAGAATATAAATGAAGTGTCAGAGTTGAATAATCGGATGAAGAATATGGTTAAGGATAATGTTGAACTGTCTGACGATAAGGCGCAGCTGTTTCATCTTGAGATTTGGGCATATGTTCATGGCATTGCAACAATGCTGGCTACGAGTTATTTACAGTTTGATTTTTCATTTATAAGTAAAATGATAACAGATGTTTACCAAGGGTTGAAAAAGCAGTTTGAAGGGGATTGAAGATGACAGCAGTAAGAATAGAAGGTTTAACTAAAAAGTATAAAGATGTAACAGCAGTTGATAATCTCAGCCTGTCTATAGATAAAGGCGAATTATTTTCATTGCTTGGGGTAAACGGAGCAGGTAAAACCACAACTATAAAAATGCTGTCGTGTCTTGTCTCTGCAACCGTTGGAAATGCTTTTCTGAATGGAAATAGCATAAACGATGACGGCGATAAGATCAAATCTATTATAGCTGTTTCTCCGCAGGAAACGGCAGTTGCACCCGGCTTGACCGTTAAAGAAAACTTAGAGCTTATGTGCGGGGTTCACGGCTTTTCTAAAGAAAAAAGCAAGAGTAAAATTTCGGAGTTAAGCAGATTGCTGTCGCTTGATGAAATTATTAAAAAGAAGGCAGTGAAACTGTCGGGTGGATGGCAGAGAAGATTAAGTATTGCCATGGCGCTCATAAGCGAACCAGAAATCCTTTTTCTTGACGAACCGACTCTTGGGCTTGACGTAATTGCGAGAAGCGAACTTTGGGATATAATACGTGCTTTAAAGGGAAAGATAACCATTATATTAACAACGCATTATATGGAAGAAGCAGAAGCTCTTTCGGATAGAGTAGGTATAATGAGGAATGGAAAACTTCTTGCCTGTGGAACTCCTAACGAAATAAAAAGTAAAGCAAATACAGAGAACTTTGAAAAAGCGTTTATAAAAATAGTAAAGGGGTAAGTGGAATGAAAATGATCGCATTTGCCAATAGAAACATAAAAGAAATAATGCGGGATCCATTGAATCTTTTCTTTGGTCTTGGTTTCCCTCTTGTCCTAATTATTTTGCTAAGCGCCATACAAGCTAATATTCCTGTTGAGCTGTTTGAGATTAACCGTCTTGCTCCGGGAGTAACAGTTTTCGGTTTGTCGTTTATGACGTTGTTTTCTGCAACTATTATTGCCAAAGATAGAGGAAGTTCGTTGCTGCAACGTTTGTATACTACACCTCTTACGGCTGTTGACTTTATTCTTGGATATACTTTGCCAATTGTACCTATTGCTGTTGTGCAATGCGTTATTTGCTATATTGCGGCCGTATTTCTCGGACTGGAAATTACTGTGGGAGTTTTATATGCGGTTTTGTTTATCATACCTGTTTCACTGCTGTATATAGCTTTAGGTTTGCTATGCGGAAGTGTGTTTAACGATAAACAGGTTGGGGGGATATGTGGAGCTTTGCTAACGAATCTTTCTGCGTGGTTATCGGGAATATGGTTTGATCTTGATCTTGTTGGGGGCTTGTTTAAAGACATAGCCTATGTTTTACCTTTTGTTCACGCATTAGAGCTGGAGAGAGCAGTTCTGAATGGGGATTTTTCGAATGTATCTGAGCACTTGTGGTGGGTACTTGCGTACGCAATAGTAACTCTTGTTGTTGCAGTGCTGATGTTTTTGCGTCAGATGAAGAAGTAAAAAAAAGCCTCAAACTGTTTAACAGTTTGAGGCTTTAATATTACAAAAGGAATTTAAGGAATCCGATAGCACCATAGCTTGCAAGGCTCATAATAACGCCTGCTGTCATAACACCGAGCAGGATTGCAGGGATGGAACGCTTCATTCTCATATCAAGCATTGATGCAACAAGTGCACCTGTCCAAGCGCCTGTGCCGGGAAGAGGGATCGCAACAAAAATATAAAGACCGAATGTTGCATATTTTAAAACTTTAGCCTTGTTTTTTTCGGCTTTATTTTCAATCCAGGCAGCAATTTTGTCAAGCTTGGGGATTTTTTTCATCCAATGAAGAATATGTCTTATAAAAAGCAGGATGAAAGGAACAGGAAGCATATTCCCAACTACACTGATAATGTAGTTGATATAAAAGGGAATATCGAGTGCCGCGCCCATAGGGATCGCAACGCGCAACTCAATTATCGGCACCATGGAGCAAAGAAAGATGTACAGAATGTTTTTAATATCCATATTATTAAGTTCCTTTGTTGTTAGTTGTCGAAATATCTATTTTATTCTATATCAGATTGTATTCAAAGTCAAGTTAAGATTAGGATAAATTATATTTTTCCGCCCATAAACACGAAAAATACAGCGAGGCAGATGATTATCAGCAAAGCAGATATAATAAGAATCAGTAAGCTGTACTTTTTCTTGGTACCATTTGATGAATTGGTGGCATCGCTTGATTTGACCAGTTTTGAAGCTTTTAAAGCTGTGGTAACGGGTTTATAGAGTAAAAGAACCAAAGCTGCATTGAGAACCGATTTTGTTAAGTTAAATGGCAATAAAAGCGTAGGTATGAGTCCTTCAACTGCTTCTAAAGTTACGCCCATATAATAGGGAGTGATGAGTAGATTGGCAGCCATCATAACTCCGACCGTGCATACCACAGAGCATGATAATCCGATTATTGCGCCTGAAAGCTTTCTCTTGCGCTTATATATAATTGGAGCAACGGAAGCGAAAACAGCGCTTGATAGGAAGTTCATTATAAGTCCGTAAACGCCCGTGTCGCTAATAGAAATGAATTCAAGCAGAGCAACAACTGCAGCCATTGTGATGCCTGCAATAGGGCCGAAAAACATTGCTCCAACAGTCATAAAAGCATCTTTTAAATCAAATGTAAGGAATGAAACATTAATGCGGAAAAACATTCCTATGTATGCAACTGCGCAAAACATTGCAAGTACAACGAGTTTTTTAGTTTTTTCTAAAGTATTGGTTTTCATAAAAAAAGCCCCTTTCAAAAAAAGGGGGAACAATATGCCTTGCATAGAAGCAAGGCCCATATCTTTTTACATCCGGACTATAACCGTCGGTATAGGATTTTCACCTATTCAGCTCCCGAAAAGGAGGTCGCGGACTTATGCCAAATGCAAACACCGCCGGTAAGGATTTACACCATTCCCCAAAGATAATGTCTATATATTTTTTATCCCGGAGCGATATCGCTCCGGGATAATTATATTAACTGAAGCAGTTAATTATGCAAGGATTTCAGCAACAACGCCGGAACCAACTGTTCTACCACCCTCACGGATAGCGAAACGGAGACCCTTTTCAATAGCGATAGGTGTGATAAGCTCAACTGTCATATCAACGTTATCGCCGGGGCGGCACATGTCAACGTCAGCAGGAAGTGTGATTGTACCTGTAACGTCTGTTGTTCTGAAGTAGAACTGAGGTCTGTAACCAGAGAAGAAGGGCTTCTGACGTCCGCCTTCCTTTTCTGTAAGAACGTAAACCTGACCAACGAACTTTGTGTGGGGGTTTACGGAACCGGGCTTACAAAGAACCTGACCTCTTTCGATTTCGTTCTTAGCTACACCACGGAGAAGAGCACCGATGTTGTCACCAGCTTCAGCCTGAGGAAGAAGCTTTCTGAACATTTCGATACCTGTTACAACAACCTTACGAGCTTCGTCTGTAAGACCAACGATTTCAACTTCGTCGTTAACAAGAAGTGTACCTCTTTCAACACGGCCTGTAGCAACTGTACCACGACCTGTGATAGAGAATACGTCCTCGACGGGCATAAGGAAGGGAAGATCTGTGGGACGCTGAGGAGT
>JAGAPL010000012.1 GCA_017623255.1 Clostridia bacterium | reverse complement strand
CAAAAGCAAACCCAACGAAAAAAAGAGAACACCTCTTGAAATTTCTTTCAAAAAAGTGTTCTCAAAATAGCAAGTGCTATATTGTGTTTTGTCCTGTCAACTATTCATACTGCGTTACAATCCTTCAAAATAATATGAAATATTGTTGTCAATTTGTTGTCAACTCGGATTTGAGATGCCGAAAACCCTTGATTTTACTGGGTTTTTTAGTCGAGAGGTTTCATTGTGGGGAAGAGAAGAACGTCTCTGATGGAAGCGCTGTCTGTGAGCAGCATTACGAGACGGTCGATACCAAATCCAAGGCCGCCTGTGGGGGGCAGACCGTATTCAAGAGCTGTGATATAGTCATCATCAACTTTTGCTGTGGAGTTGGGGTCTTCCTTAAGCTTTGCTGCAACCTGAGCCTCAAATCTGCCCTTCTGGTCGATGGGGTCATTAAGCTCGGAGAATGCGTTGCCGTATTCTGTGCAGCAGATGAAGTATTCAAATCTTTCTGTGAATCTGGGATCCTCAGGCTTTCTCTTAGCGAGAGGGCTGTTTTCAACAGGATAATCGTAGATGATTGTGGGCTGGATAAGCTTATCTTCAACATATGCGTCAAAGAGTTCGATAAGAACTGTACCTGCAGTTGCATCAGAGGGAACTTCAACGTGAAGTCTCTTAGCTTCTTCTCTTGCAGCAGCATCGTCTGCCCAAGCGTAGTAGTCAGCTCCGCTGTACTTCTTAACAGCTTCAGCCATTGTGAGTCTTTCCCAGTTGCCAAGGTCAAGCTCAACGCCCTGATATGTGATCTTTGTGCTTCCGCAGATCTTTTCTGCAAGCATGGGGTACATCTCGCAAACGATATCCATCATACCCTTATAGTCTGTGTAAGCCTGATAAAGTTCGATAGATGTGAACTCAGGGTTATGCTTTGTGTCCATACCTTCGTTTCTGAAAATACGGCCAACCTCGTATACTCTGTCAAAGCCACCTACGATAAGTCTCTTAAGGTAGAGCTCTGTTTCGATGCGGAGGAACATATCAAGGTCAAGGGTATTATGGTGAGTCTTGAAAGGTCTTGCAGCGGCACCAATCTCGTGTGTTGTGAGAATGGGAGTATCAACTTCGAGGAATCCCTTGGAATCGAGGAAGTTTCTGATTTCCTTAAGAATAAGACTACGACGCACGAATGTGTCCTTAACCTCGGGGTTTACGATAAGGTCAAGGTAACGCTGACGGTAACGAGTGTCAGTGTCCTTGAGGCCGTGGAACTTTTCAGGGAGGGGAAGAAGACTCTTTGCAAGGAGCTCGATCTGCTGAACGTGAACGGAGATTTCACCGCGTCTTGTTCTGAAAACAAATCCTGTAACGCCAACGATGTCGCCAATATCCCACTTCTTATAAGCGTCGAATGTTTCTTCGCCGATGTCGTTGATACGGATGTAGCACTGAACTCTGCCCTTAGAGTCCATAACGTCGATAAAGTTAGCCTTACCCATATCGCGACGGCTCATCATACGGCCTGCGATTTTAACTGTCTGGTTTTCAAACTCTTCAAAACGTTCGTGAATTTCATTTGTGTATGTGTCAAAATCGAACTTTACCTTTTCAAAGGGGTTCTGTCCGGCATCAACAAGAGCTGCGAGCTTGTCGCGACGGATCTGGAGAATTTCAGAGAGCTGCTGCGCCTCTTCTTCGGCGGTCAGCTCAACATTTTCAATAATATCGCTCATTTGTGTTTCCTTAAATCAATGTCTAAAATTAGTTTTTCTTTTCTCTTGAAACTTCAAGAATCTTCAGTGTAACTTCGCCGCAGGGAGCTGTATACTTAACTGTATCGCCTGCCTTTGCGCCAAGCATTGCCTGACCCATGGGGCTCTGGTCTGTGATAAGGTTGAGAAGCGCATTTACTTCGTTTGAACCAACCATTGTATATTCAACTTCTTCGTCAAATGTTTCGTCGTAAACCTTGATCTTGGAGCCGATGTTGATAACGTCGTCTCTGAGAGAGGATTCGTCAATGATCTTAGCATGTGCGATCAGGTCTTCAACTTCGCTGATTCTTGCGTAGCACTTAGCCTGAGCGTCTCTTGCTTCATCGTATTCACTGTTCTCGGAAAGGTCACCGTGGCTTCTTGCTTCTGCAAGCTGAACCTTGATTTCGGGAACGCGAACTTCTTTAAGATATGCAAGCTCATCAATAAGCTGCTGATAGCCTTCGGCCGTATAAAGAGTATATTTTGTTTCTTCCATTATATAAGATCCTTTCGGTTATTATTTACTGATGTTATTTAAAAGTTCTTTATAGGCAGCGGCGAGCTGGTTATCTTCGCTGTCTTCAATTTTATAGATATTAACGTTCACTAGTTCTTCTGCCAATTCCACCACAACATCGGGCACGATGCCAACGCCGTCGTAGTTATCAGAGAAGGGAGGACAATAATATCTTGTTGTAAATTTAAAGCCTGTTCCGTCTTTAAAGGGGGATGTTGTTTGCATACTGCCTTTGCCGTATGTCACTGTTCCAACGATAGTAGCTTTTTCGTAGTCGCGAAGTGCTGCAGTGAAAAGCTCGCCTGCGCTGGCTGTTCCTTCATTTACGAGAACCACCATAGGAATATTAGTTTCGTTTTCATCGGAAACGTATACGATTTCTTCTTTTCCTTTTTTATCAACCGTTCTTATAACAGGTCCTTCGGGAAGGAGAATGTCAAGAGTCTGGCAAACGGAATACAGCTCTCCGCCGGGATTATAACGTACATCGAGTATGATACCGCGAATTCCTTCAGATGTCAAGCTATTTAATGCTTCGTTGAACTGGGTTGGGGTATTATTATCAAAAGATGTTATTTTTATAATGCCGACAGTTTCGTCAAGAGAATATTTATGGCTCATAACGGTTGCTTCCGTATATTCAGCGCGGATGATTGAAAATTCAACTATTTCTTCATAGCCTGCGCCGCGGAACACGGTGAATTCTGCGCTTGTGCCGGCTTCTCCCAGCATATTATCAAGAGCTTTTTCATAGCCCATTTCGGCAACGCTGACGGATTCTCCGTCAACATAGAGATAAGCTATGAGGTCTCCTGCCTGAACTCCTGCTTCAAACGCAGGGGAATTTGGGAAAACGGACACCACCTCAATTGCGGCGTAGTCCGAATTATATATAACGCTTACACCGATACCAACTCCTTTACCGGAAAGGTCGGTCATAATGCTTGCGTATTCTTCCTGGGTGTAATAATCGGCATAAATGTCGCCGATGCCGTACATATAACCCTTGAGGACGGAATCTATAAGCTCATTTTCGTCTATCTCTTTGACATATTCATCATCAAGAGCCTGTTCGATTGCCATCAGCTTATTAACTATTTTGCCGAGAGTGGTTTTTTCGGAAATACCGAGAAGGTCTTTGGCCAGCAACAAAGTTGCGCTGAAAGTGAGCAGGATAGTGATTATAACAGAAACAAGGACGAGGAAAAAAGTTGAACTTGCAGAAATCCTGGGGCTCCTATGCACATATGGTTCATTTGCGTTCCCGCCGGCGTTTTCTGCGGGAAAATTGGATTCGTTCATATAGTGAAAACCTTTTCTGAATGTAGAAATTTTCAGTACGCCTGTAAACAGACGTACTGAAAACATTGTAGCTTAAATATTTGTAGAAAGTTGTGGTAAAAAGCGCTCAGACACCTTTTTTAACGTAGTTAAGGGGGTTTGTTCTGACGCCGCCCACTCTCACTTCGAAATGGAGATGGTTACCTGTGGAATATCCTGTGGAGCCAACTCCTCCGATTGTCTGGCCTTTTTTAACGGTCTGACCTGCGCTGACTTTGAGAGAGCTGCAGTGTGCATAAAGTGTTGAAATACCGTTACCGTGGTCGATAACTATATAGTAGCCGTAGCTGCTGTGCCATGTAGCTGTAAGCACTGTGCCATCGTTTGCAGCATAGATAGGAGTGCCGTATGCTATTGCAATGTCAAGCGCATAGTGAGGTCTTCCTCCGGGGTCTTTGCCGCCGTATGTACAGGAGATATATCCCTGTCCGACGGGGAGGGGCCACATATACTCACCGTCTGCCGTAACCTGTGAAGAGTTTTGCTCCTGAATGCTTTTCAGGTATTTTGTGAGCTCTGCGTCCAGCGCATCTTCTTCTGCTTTTGCTTTATTATACTGAGCCTGATATGCTGCTGTGTCAGATTGCAGGGTATTATAATAAGACGCTGCCTGAGCAGACTGCTTTTCTGCATCAGCTTTATCTTTTTCCAGCTGAGTGAGAGTTTCCTGCTGAAGCTGAACTGAGAGGCTGAGGTCTGCTTTTTCTTTTTCAAGAGTTTCTTTTTCTGCCTGATAATTCTGCTTCAGAGTTTTATCATATTCCAGCATAGCGTTGACTCTTTCCATTCTGGAGAGAAAATCGCTTATGCTTTCGGCTTCAAGGAGCATCTCAATGTAGCTTGCGGTGCCGTCCTCGTGAGCCATTCGCATTCTGTCAATGAATTTTTCGTTTGTTTTCTGGATTTCTTCTTCATGAACTGTGATATCGGCGTTGGTTTCGCTGATTTTTTGTTCAAGTTCAGAGATCAGAGTTGAAGCTGTGGAGATTTTTGCTTCAAGCGTGTAAACGAGGTTGTCGAGGTAAGTCTTGGTTTGTGATACCTGGCTTGCTTCATTTTTGTTTGCGTTGATTTTATTAAGCAATTCCTTTTGTGTCTTTTCGAGAGCTTTTATATCGTCTTCAAGCTTTTGAACGGTTGCGTCCGCTGCAGAGCTATGAATCTGTGACTCATCAGGATAGAAAATAAACGTTGAGGCGACGATAGCAATTGCTGCCGTGAAGGACACTATGCGAAATGCTGCTTTTTTGATTGTATTATTCATTTAAGACCTGACCTTTCCGGTTAAGACTTAAGATACTTACGAAGAGAAGCAACACTTCCTATAACGCCTGTCAATATACCGATGATAAGGAATCCGGCAACAAGAAGGGGCCATATTTCTTTGTAAGTAAGAACAGTAATCATCTGCATGTCGGTAGCTGCCATTTTTTCTATATATACATAGATGTATGATTGGATGGCAAATGCCAATGCACTTGCAGCTCCGCCTATAATAACACCTTCGAAAATGAAGGGATATGTTATAAAGCCGTTTGTTGCACCGACATATCGCATAACCGTGATCTCATTCTTTCTTGAGTAAACGGCAAGCTTGATAGTATTTATGATAACAAAAATGCTGACAACGAAAAGAATTACAAGGAACCATATGAAAACAAGCATAATACCGCTTTTAAGGCTGTCGATAGTTTTTGCAACCTTATAAACAGAGTTGATCTTGCGAACGCCTGTGATGTTGCGCAGTTCAGCTTCTAGATTGAAAACGGCAGTTTCGTCAAGGTCCTTATAAACTATTTCAAATGAATCGCAAAGGGGATTGTTTTCAGCGGTGATATCACTGTAAAGATCTGCATATTCGCCGCTTTCTTCTTTCATTGTCTGGAGCGACTCGTCCTTTGTGATTCTTGTAACCGTGCCTACGTTATCAAGGCCTTTGATATTGTTTTCAACTTCGACGATCTGTTCTTCTGTGAGATCGTATTCACAGTAAACCATGATCTCATTGAGCTCAGCTATCTTGTCAAGGTTTACGTTGATGTTCATTATGAGGAGAGAGAAGCTTCCGAGCACTATAAGGCAGCTCATAAGCACGGCGATTGAGGCCACGCTCATAACGCTGTTACGAGTCAGACCTTTGAAGGCCTGTTCGAGGAAAAATCTGATACTGTATCGTCTTTTCACTGGAACATACCTCCTATTCTGTCTTCAACGATCTTTCCGTCATTGAGCACAACAACGCGCTGCTTGTAATAGTCAACAAGGTTCTTTTCGTGTGTAACGACGATAACGGTTTTGCCCAATTTGTTGATCTTCATCAGCAGGTTCATTATTTCAATACTCATTTTGGGGTCGATATTACCTGTAGGCTCGTCTGCGATGATCATCTTAGGGTTGTTTGCAAGTGCTCTTGCAAGGGCAACTCTTTGCTGTTCACCGCCTGAAAGCTCACGAGGGAAGCATTGAAGCTTATCTGCAAGGTTAACAGTTGTGAGGATAGCAGGAACTCTGCGCTTGATCATAGCTCGTGGAGTACCTACAACCTGCATTGCGAAAGCAACGTTTTCATAAACTGTTTTGTTGGGGAAGAGGCGGAAATCCTGGAAAACAACGCCAAGGTTTCGTCTGTAATAAGGGATCTGGTTGTTTTTGATGCCCGTCAATTCGTAATCCCCGACAGTTATTGTGCCGGATGTTGCAGCCTCTTCACGGAGGAGCAGCTTCATCATTGTGGTTTTACCGGCGCCTGAATGGCCAACGATGAAAACGAACTCGCCGTCGTCTATATGGAGATCAACTCCGTCAAGAGCGATGGTTCCGTTTGAATAGTGTTTTTTTACGTTCTTGAAGTCTATCATAAAACTAAACCTTTCGTAATTTTGCCTTTAGGGTCCTAAACGATGAAAATGGGGCAGCTGCGCAAAACAGCAACCCCAAAGCATCAGAACTTTGCAGGCTTTGTAGTGAGGTAACGTTTAACCATAAGTGCAACCTTGAATGTGATTGCGTGGTCAAACTCTCTCAGATCAAGACCGGTGATTTTACGGATCTTTTCAAGTCTGTAAACAAGTGTGTTTCTGTGAACGAAGAGCTTTCTGGATGTTTCGGAAACGTTGAGATTGTTTTCAAAGAAGCTCTGGATAGTAAGGAGAGTTTCACGGTCAAGATTATCGAGAGAACCGTTTTTGAAAACTTCCTGAAGGAACATCTCGCAAAGTGTTGTGGGAAGCTGATAGATAAGTCTGCCGATTCCGAGATTTTCGTAAGAAATAATATTCTTTTCTGTGTCGAAAACCTTACCAACTTCAAGGGCAACCTGAGCTTCCTTATAGGAGCGAGCAAGGTCCTTGATGTTTTCAACAGCGGTACCGATACCGATAACTGTCTTTGCATAGAACTCAGAATTGAGTGTGTCAGCGATGGATTTAGCCAACTTTTCGATTTTCTTAACATCTGTGCCGGGCTTAAGTTCCTTAACGAGAACAACGTCAGTTTCGCCAACGCTTATAACATAATCCTTTGTTTTGTCGGGGAAAATGTTCTGAACAGCGTCGTAGGGAAGAACTTCTGTTTTTGTGAGGAACTTAATGAGGAAGATAACTCTGGTTTCTTCTGTGTTGAAACGGAGCTCTTTGCTCTTTATGTAGATGTCGCTGGGGAGGATATTGTCGAGGATGATATTCTTGATGAAAGAATTGCGGTCATACTTTTCGTCATAGAGGTTCTTGATGTTGGCAAGAGAAATGGAGAGAATAGATGCCAGCTTGTCTGCCATCTTGTCTTCGCCTTCTACGAATACGATGTATTCCCACTTAGTGCCGGAGTTGATGGGACGGTAGGTGTAGCCGCCGATTGCAACAGCCTCAGCTGTATAGATAAGCTCGTCTTTAGCTTCCTGGCGTGTTTCGCCTATTTTAACAAGCTCGCTGCAGGCGATGATAACACCGTTTTCATCAATAACGCCGATAGTGCGGTCAGCTGCTTCGGACATCTGATGGATTATTCCCTGGAACAAACGGTTAGACATAGGTGCCTCCTTAATATTTATAGACATATTTTTATATCATTGTGTAACCTGTACTATATTCTACAACATATTTTGTTAAATTTCAATAGGCTTTTAACATTTTTTCCTAATTTCCAATATTTTTTTTGTGAAATATCATTATTTATGCCCATATGGCGTTATAACAGTAAGTTTTTACAGTTCAAGTTCATAGCATAGGCAGGCAAGAACAAAAGAAGAAGCAGTTTCCGTTCGGAGTATTCTTTTGCCAAGGCCAACGCATTTCATACCATTATTTGCGGCGTATTCTGCCTCGCTGACGGAAAAACCGCCTTCGCTGCCGATCACAATAGAAATTTCGGAATCTTCCGGCGCATTTTTTAAGGCTTGGGGAAGAGTAGTTCCTTTTTCTGCTTCATAGCAGAATAGAGGGATGGTTGCTTTTGATGCGGCTTCTATAGCTTCTTTGTAGGTCATAAGAGGGCATATTTCGGGGATGATGCTTCTGCCGCACTGTTTTGCAGCTTCAAGCGCTATTCTCTGCCATCTCTCTGATTTTTTTGCGGCGCCTTTTTTGTCGAGGCGCACAACACATCTGTCGCTTATAAAAGGAACTATCTTTGTAACGCCGCATTCTACAGCTTTTTGAACAACGGTGTCAAACTTATCTCCTTTGACAAGGGCCTGATACAGAACTGCCGTATACGGAGGTTCTGTGTCGGAGTTCTTTTCGTTTAAAACATCTGCAAAAACCTCTTCGCCGATTTCGGTTATGACACATGAGTATTCACGTCTCCCCATGTCGCATACATCCAGCTTTTCGCCGGGCTTCATCCTAAGGCTTTTTGTAATGTGCATGGCGTCTTCGCCGCAAATCATAACAGTTTTTGTTCCGTCGTCGCGCACACCCACGGCGGAATTGGGAATAAAAAATCTGGGCAAGGTAAAAAGTCCTCCGCTTGGATAATTTCTTTCAATATAACTATATAATTATATATATTATTTTCTGTTTTGTCAATTGAAATGATAAGTCTTGAAAAATATGGTTCTGTGTGATATACTGATGCAAGAAATAAAAAGTCAAGGAGTATGTGGTGATACTTGAAAAATGGTTGATGCCGGATGTGATGCCCGAGCATTTTTATGAAGTAACTCCTGAGATGGTCAAATCTTTTGGAGGCAAGGCGCTTATTTGTGATATAGATAACACTCTTGTTACATATGACGATCCTGAACCCACTGAAGAAGTGCTGAAATGGATCAAGAATATGAACAGCGCGGGAATAGCGATTTCATTTGTTTCCAATAATGATTGGGAAAGGGTTGAACTGTTCAATAAAAATCTTGGCTTTGTAGCATATGCGAAGTCGGGAAAGCCGTTTGTTAAAAATCTTGCGGCGGCATGTCGTGATCTAGGAATAGACAAAAATGAAGCTGTGCTTCTTGGAGATCAGCTCCTGACGGATTGCGCTGCTGCAAAAAGATTTGGGATAAAAGCAATAATAGTTCCGCCTATAAAGGATAAGACCACCTTGTTTTTTAAAACCAAACGTTTGATAGAAAAGCCTTATGTGGCTAAGTTTAAGAGGTTGAATTCAAAATGAGCATCAGACTTGAAAATTTAAGAAAAATAATGGCGGAGAGGGAGCTTGATGCCATCTGGATAACAGGAAGTGTGAATCATCGCTATATGTGCGGTTTTGATAATCCTGACGGAGCTCTTGTTATAGGTCAGTATTCTGCAGTTGCCCTTGAAGATTTCCGTTATTACGAAGCTGCGAAAAACGAAATAGACCGTGAAGATTTTGAGGTTATGATGCTCGATCGCAACTGCAATGTAAAGGCTTGCATATCGGGCGTATATAAAAGAGTTGGATATGAAGATAATTTTGTAACCTGCAGAATTCTTGACGGACTCAAAAAATCTCTTCCTGATGTTGAATTTGTTCCTGCGGGTGATGTGTTTGAATTTATGCGCAGAACAAAAACAAGAGAAGAAGCGGACAATATTATAAAAGCGCAGCGCATTGCGGAGGTTTCGTTCAGAGAGCTGCTCCCTAAGATCACATATGACAGAACGGAAACAGATCTGGCAGCAGAGCTTGAGTACATAATGAGAAAAAACGGCAGCGAGGGTGTTGCTTTTGACACCATTGCAGTTTCGGGAGGTAATTCATCATCTCCTCACGGAGTGCCCCGTAATGTGAAAATAGAAAAAGGTTTTCTCACCTTTGATTTTGGCGCGGTTTATAAGGGATATCGCTCTGATATGACGAGAACGGTGTGTGTCGGGAAAGCTGATGATGCCATGAAACATCTTTATAATACGGTGCTTAGCGCTCAGCTTGCAGCGCTGGATGCTGTAGGCCCCGGCGAGTCGTGCTTCAAAATGGATAAGATAGCCCGCGATATTATTGAAGGCGCTGGGTATAAAGGTGCTTTCGGCCATTCTCTTGGTCATGGCGTTGGTCTTGAGGTGCATGAAACGCCCGGTCTGAGTCCTTCTTCGGGAGATAAGGTGCTGATGCCCGGAGATATAGTAACAGTTGAACCCGGTATTTATCTGTTTGGCAAGTACGGATGCCGAATCGAAGATATGGTCTATATAACAGAAAATGGTGCCGAAAACCTTACAAATATGGAAAAAGATCTTATAGAGATTTAAATTTTGCACTTTTTTAAAAAAATGTGCAATCCCCCTTGAAAAAGTCAGGGAATTATAGTACAATACAGCTTAGTAATTTATATTGAAAGGAGCTATCTCCGAATTTTTTGGAGATAAGTGATATTATTATGGTAGTAGCAGGCGATTTCAAAAACGGTATTACATTTGACATGGACGGTCAGGTAATGCAGGTTATCGAATTCCAGCATGTAAAGCCCGGTAAGGGTGCAGCTTTCGTTCGTACAAAGCTGAGAAACGTTATTACAGGTTCTGTAATTGAAAAAACATTCTCCCCCACAGATAAGTATGAGGACGCAAGGATCGACCGTAAGGATATGCAGTATCTTTACAGCGATGGCGAGCTCTACTACTTCATGGATATGGAATCCTTTGAGCAGATCCCTCTCAATGAGGACAAGCTTTCTGATAACTTCAAGTTCGTTAAGGAAGAAATGATCTGCACAATCAAGTCCTATAAGGGCAACGTATTCTCCGTTGAGCCTCCCATGTTCGTTGAGCTTGATATCATTGATGCTGAACCCGGTGTTAAGGGCGACACAGCTACAGGTACAACAAAGAACGCAACTCTTGAGACAGGTGCGGTTATCCGTGTTCCTCTCTTCATCAACCAGGGTGAAAGAGTTCGTGTTGACACAAGAACAGGCGAATATCTCGAAAGAGCATAATTTTGTTACAATAAAAGACGGCTGCTGCAATTGTGTGGCAGCCATCTTGGTTTTATAAGAAGAAAGGGAAAAACAATGAAACTTAATGAAAAATGCGCTTATCTGCGCGGTCTTGCAGA
Source organism: Clostridia bacterium (assembly GCA_017623255.1). Lineage (GTDB taxonomy): Bacteria > Bacillota > Clostridia > Oscillospirales > CAG-272 > Avispirillum. Next base: position 40,100 of record JAGAPL010000012.1, on the reverse strand, counting down.
AGGAATGAACCTTGATACAGAAAAAGCTGAAGGCAAGCTTATTTCTGAACTTATCAAGCTTTGTGAAGAAATGGCAGAAGAAATTGAAGAGCTTGATGAGGCGGTAGATCAGCTTCAGGACTACGCTGAGGAACTTGATGAAGATCTGGGCGAGGTTGAAGAATTCGTTTATGATCTTGAGGATGATTGTGATTGAGATTGCGACGAAGATGACGATCTTTTTGATTGTGACGGCGATTGTGAAGGCTGCGGCGGCTGCGATTACGAAGAAGATTGCGATAATATGCGCTGCGCTCTCTGCTCCAATTGCGGTGACACTATTTGCTTTGATGAAGAGATGGATCCTGAGAAGATCGTATGCCCTGCTTGCGGCACACCTCTCGTAGGTCCTGTTGATGAAGAGTGAAATTTTTCTAAGTTTGTATAAATACACTTGACAAACCACAAACTTGCAGATATAATTACTTTGTAAACTAATAGTACTATGTCTAAATGTAGTACTAAATTAAAAAATTATGGAGGTTTTGACGCAATGAGAAAGATTATTTCTCTCATTATGGCTGTTGCTATGGTTCTCACAGCTCTCTCCGCTATGACAATCACAGCAAGTGCAAATGCAACTTGGGCCGGCACAGGTAATTCCACATGGCACGGCGCTGAAGACGGCTCCGGAATTGACTATGTTGACGCTCTTTATTTTGAAAATGCTCCTTCAATCGACGGTTATGTAACTGAGGCTGAATGGGGTAAGTGCTCAATAGAGATGTATAGTGAAGACCTTGGTACTAAGAGTGAAGGCGCTTCTTACTATAACTCTTTCTTCTATTGGAAGGGTGCAGATGATGCTGGTTCTCTTTTCCCTATGGAAGCAATGGTATGGTTCCGTTGGGACGAAAACTACTTCTATGTAGCTGCTCTCGTAAGAGACCGTGACGGTCACTCCCTTAAGCATGGTAAGGGCGAAACATGGAACGGTGACACTCTCCAGTTCAGAGTTGACACAGCAGGTGCAAACGGCGCAACAGGCGGCGAAGCATACGATCCTAACATCGGTACACCTTGGTCCGATGTAACAAAGGTTCCCGATTTCCTTGTTGGTTATGTTCAAATCGCAGGTGGCTTCGTAGAATGCTATGAATCCACAAACGATAAGGGTCTCACAGCATATTCCAAGCCTGTATTTGGCGAAGTAAAAGTTGCTGTAGCTCCTTCCGAACAGCTCTCTGATAATCCTCTCGGATATCATGAGGATGCAGCTGCAGGTTACACAACATATGAAATTGCTATTCCTTGGAAGTATGTGTATGAGAACTATCTTGTTCCCAACTACGCAACTCTCACAGATGCTGAAAAGGCACCTTACACACTTGATTATTCTGAGTATTCCCGTCCTACCGGTAAGCCCGGCAGACCCAACTACAACCCCGGTAACGAAAAGGGTGGTATTGGACAGACATTTGGTGTATCTCTCGCAATTCTTAACGCAGCAAAGAGCGGCAACGCTTACAATTCCTTCATTTCCTGGGGTTCCGGTATCACATCTGTTCAGACAGAGATCGCTCCTCAGACATGTGCAGGTTCTAACGAAGTAAGACTTGTTGCTGATAAGGTTCAGCAGGGTCAGTATGCTACATACGACGCTTCCAAGCTCAATGCTTCCGTTGCAAACAAGGTTTATGACAACGTATACTATGACTACCTTGGCAATGACCTTGATCGTGCTAATCCTATCAAGGATGCAAGCGCACTTACAACTCTTACATATGACGATGCAACTCACCAGGGATACTGGGGTTCCGCAGATCTCTACAACGGTTCTATCAAGGATGTTGGAGGCGACCACGGTAACGTTCTCGAATATGACAGAGTAGTTGAAACACACACAGATGATGACGGTAAGGTTCACACAGCAGGTGTTGACCCCATCGACCAGTTCTATATTGATACAACAATTATTCACGAGTCTTCTGCAGGCGCAGGCGACGGTGAAGCTTGGACATATCCTCTCTCCTACACAATGGAGTTCGACGTAATGTACACAGGACTCGAAGTTGTTCAGGAAGGAAGAGTTTCTGAGCTTGGTAACCTCTTCGGCGGTGCTTCTGCTGACTACTACTGCGGATATTCCTTCGCAGATAAGAAGTTCGTTGTTAGATCCTTCTCTGATCCCACAGATGTTATTGCACAGAGCAAGACATATGATCTCCAGCAGGGTCAGTGGTATAACTGGAAGTTCCAGTATGATAACGATACATGTACAGTTCGTCTTCTCATCAATGACGAAGTAATCTTCAATATCAACAACAGATATTTCTTCTATTCTAACGAAAAGAACCTTGAAGACGGTTGTCTTATGTGCTGGTGGTTCATCAACACACAGATGAAGATGGACAACGTTAAGATCTACAACTTCTATGACTATGTTCATAAGGATTCTACAAACGTTGATAACGCAACAGGCACAGGCAACGGCGGTAACGTAAGCAATGATCCTGTAATTGAGCAGGGTGGTAGCAATATTGAGGTAGATAAGGATCAAATCGTTGAATCTGATGACGGTATGTTCAGAATTTCTTTTAAGGCAAAGGCTGAGTATAAGACTGCAACAAAACTTTCCTACACATTCACACTTGATCCTGAAAAGTTCGAAATCGTAGGCATTGAAGGTCTTGAAGAAAGCGACTATAAGCTTGAAAAGACAGAAGATGGTAAGTACACACTTACAATCGTAAACATTGCTAAGGTTAAGGCTGCTGCTACAGGTGCAGACCTCTTTGCTCTTGTTATCAAGGGTAAGAATGGTGCAACAAAGGACGATCTTGCTAATGTTGAGAGTGGTGGCCTTAAGGTTGATGACTCTTATGAATGGGCATCTGCTCCCACTGGTGACAACGTAATCTACGTTGCAGTAATCGCAGCAGTAATGCTTGCTGGTTGCGCAGTAGTTGTTTCCAAGAAGAAGAGAAGCTTCTGATTGTAAAACTTAATAATAAAAAGGCTTGAGCGAAAGCTCAAGCTTTTTTTATGCTTTTATAAATTCAGCGATTTTTTTCATATCAGTGTACATATCTTGGTTTTTTGAAGGGTCTCTTAATAAAGCGGCCGGGTGATAGACGGCAGTTATGGTAAAAGCCCCTTTTTTGAAGAATATTCCATGCTCTTTTGTGATCTTGAAATCAGGCTTGATGAGCTTCATTGCGGAAATTCTTCCCAGGCAAACTATCAGTTTTGGGCGCACAAGCTTGACTTGCTCGCGGAGATAGTTTATGCAGTTTTCTTGTTCTTCAGGTAGGGGATCTCTGTTGTTGTCGGGTCGACATTTCAGAATGTTGGCTATGTATACGTCTTCTCGGTTAATGCCGACGGCGCATAGAAACTTGTCAAGATGCTTTCCTGCCAGTCCCACGAAAGGTATTCCTTCGGCATCCTCGGATTGTCCGGGCGCTTCGCCTATAAACATAATATCGGCGTTTTTGTTTCCGCAACCGAAAACGCAGTTGGTGCGCTTATTTCCGATAGCGCATTTGCGGCAGTTGATGCATTGCTGCTCTAATTCTTCCCAATACACATAGGTCACCTTCCTTTGCTGATTCTATATTAGCATATTTTGCGCAATAAATAAAGAAAAATTTCAAAAAGAATTGACCGTGAGTGATACTTTTGGTAAAATATAGGCAGTATAATGAATAAAAATGCCGAAAAGGCGGAATGGAGCTATATATGAAAGGTGTAATATTTGGAGCAGGCAACATAGGCCGTGGCTTTATCGGAGCGCTTTTTTCTCAGGCAGGTCTTGATGTGACTTTTATTGACGTTTCACCTGTTGTTGTTGAACGAATGAATCAGGATAGAGAGTATCCACTTCATATCGTGGGTGAAGAAGAAAAAGTGATAATGATAAAGAATGTTTGCGCGGTAAACGGAAATGACCGTGAGGCTGCTGTAAAAGCCATTCTTGAGGCTGATATTGCCGCAACATGCGTAGGCGCTAATGCCATTAAATATATTATTCCTAACCTTTCTGCAGGCGTGAAGGCGCGTGTTGCTGAGGGCAGAAAACCTCTTAATCTGCTTATTTGTGAAAACTTAATGGACGCAGATGAGTATATACACGGTCTCTTGTCTGAGGTTCTTGATGAAAATGAAGTTGAGCAGGTTGGTCTTGTGGAAACTTCTGTAGGCAGAATGGTTCCCGTGCCTAAGAAAACGGGTAACGAGGAAAATCCTCTTAAGATAGCTGTTGAGGAATACGGTGTTCTTCCTGTTGATAAAGCTGCATTTAAGGGTGAAGTTCCTGAAATCAAGAATATAGTTCCGTTCACTCCTTTCCACTATTATATTGAAAGAAAGCTTTATATTCATAATATGGGCCATGCAGTATGCGCATATTTTGGTAAGCTTAAGGGCTGTGAGTATATTTATCAAAGTATAGACAACGATGATGTTCGTCTTCTCGTTCACAATGCTATGCTTGAATCCTGCGAAGCGCTTTCTACGAAATACGGAACGCCCATCAAGCCTCTTCTTAACCATTCTTCAGATCTTCTCCGCAGATTTACTAATAAAGCTCTTGGTGATACTTGCCAGAGAGTGGGAGCGGATATTCCCAGAAAGCTTGCTAATTCCGACAGACTCACAGGAGCGGCTCTCAGTGTTATAGAACAGGGAAGTGTTCCTGTATATATTTGCGCAGGTGCAGCGGCAGCTCTTGCTTGCTATGTAAAAGAAAATGGAATAGAAAGCGGCGCAGAGATTGATGCGCTTGTTGGCCTCACCGGGCTTGAAAAAGACCATAAAATTACGCTTTTGACAATGGAGCTGTACGAAGTACTCAAAAACGGCGGAGACGCTAAAAACGTGCTTAAAACGGCCGATGAAATGCTTCATCGCGAGCTTGGTATGATCGTATAAGAAATAACAGAATTGCGGAACTGAAATTTTTCAGTTCCGCAATTTTCTTATTTGTTAATATCCTTGTTTACGGTTTCTTTTTTTGCTTTGGTTTTCTTGATTTTGAAGCGTATGATAGCTACAGAGGCGATTACTATCACGGCTATGGGAATCAGATAAGGGATAGCGCTGATGATGAATATGAAAATGTTCACTAAACCAACCCAAACGTTTTCAAAATTATTCTTAAGGTTGTTTCCTATCTTCTGGAAAACAGTCTGTTCCTCCACTATGGCAGTTCGCTCAACTTCGTAAATGTGCACGTTAACCGTGCTGTATTCTATTAGATTATCGTATGTGCGAAGCTTGGATTTGTAGGATTCGATTTCATAAATAACATCGGTTAGTTTATCGCGCACAGCCACAATGTCGCTCATGGTTGAAGCGCTGTCAAGCAGCTTTTCGAGGGCTGCTTTTTCGCTTTCAAGGGCAGAAACTCTGCTTTCCATATCTACGTAACTGAGAGTAACGTCCTTCGTCGAAACGCTCTCATTTATAACAACACTGTTGTCAGATATAAAAGATGTGAAATCATTGGTGGTTTCGCAGGGGATCCTGATGTTGAATGTTGCGCTGCGATTTCTTGTGGATTCCGATTCACGCCCTGAAATGTTGGAGCTTTCGATATATCCGCCCAGTGTTGATATTTGTGCGTTCAGATCGTCCAGCAGCTTGTCAAACTCCTTGGTCTGCACGGTCAGATTTAAGGTTTCTATAATTTTTCTTCCGTCCCTGGCCGGTGCTTCCGATGTGCTTGACGAGTTGCCAAGCACAGAACCTGCTGCCTCTGTCTCCGGAATGCTGCCGTTTTCATCCAAAATGATATCAGATCCGTCATATCTGTCGCCCTCAGCTGCATTGTTTTTCGTACTGCAAGAAGACAAGATCAGAAGCAAAACTGTGATGATAAGCGTGGCTCTGTAAAGATTCTTTTTCATATAATATCCTCCTTTTGCTTTTTGCTTTCACTTGTTATACGTTTTGAAATGTGTAATTCCTTGTGATTTTTAAAAAATATTCAAAAAATATTGTGCTGGCAACAATTTTGGTGTTATAATAAGGCAAATATAACTTTGTGAAAAAATTGACTATGGAAGATATCAAAAAAACGGAACTATTTGAAAGAACCCCTATCCCAAAAGCGTTTTTAACGCTGACGATTCCTACTATAATGTCTTCGCTTGTTATGATTTTTTATAATCTGGCGGACACTTTCTTTGTGGGAATGCTGAATGATCCCATTCAAAACTCTGCGGTAACTCTTGCAGCTCCTGTTATGATGGCTTTTTATGCCATAACTAATTTGTTTGGTGTCGGAAGCTCAAGTATGATGAGCCGAGCTATGGGCAGGCATGATTTTGAAACGGTTTATAAAAGCTCTGCTTTTGGCTTCTGGTGTGGTGCTATATGCGCGCTGACGCTTTCAATTGTAACAACGGCGTTCAAAGTGCCTCTCCTTTCGTTGCTTGGCGCAACTGATGAAACTTATGTTGCAACTTCGGAATATATGCTATGGACAGTCACTTGTGGTGCTTTGCCGTCCATACTTAATGTGTTGCTGTCAAATATGGTCAGGGCGGAAGGCTCGGCGCTGCACGCAAGTATAGGAACTATGAGTGGTTGCTTGTTCAATATAATTCTGGATCCACTGTTTATTTTGCCTCAGTTTCTTAATATGGGTGCAGTGGGAGCCGGTCTTGCGACATTTGTTTCTAACTGCTTTGCCTGCATTTATTATTTTGTTTTGCTGATAGTAAGACGTCAAAAGACTTATGTGTGCATTGATCCCCGCAAGTTCTCCTTTGAAAAAGAGATAGTTTTGGGTGTGTTTGGAGTAGGGATTCCTGCTGCTATTCAGAATTTGCTGAACGTCATGGGTATGACTATATTCAATAATCTGACTGCGTCCTTCGGGCCTGATGCTGTGGCAGGTATGGGTATTGCACAGAAGGTAAATCAGGTTGCTTTTTCCGTTGCGATGGGACTTTCTCAGGGAATTATGCCTTTGATTGGATATAATTTTGCCTCAAAAAACATAACGAGGATGAAGAAAACCGTGTTGTTTTCTGTCAGAATATCAGTGATTTTTCTCATTATTGCAACGATCTTTTTCAGAGTAAATTCAGAAAATCTTGTCCGATTGTTTATGTCAAATGATGAAATTGTGTATATTGGAGCGCGCATTTTGAGAGGATTCTGCCTCACACTTGTTTTCATAGCTATAGATTTTATCACTGTAGGTATATTCCAGGCGTGCGGAAAAGGTGGTATTTCATTGGTGTTTGCGGTGCTCAGAAAGGTGATTTTTGAGATTCCGTTTACCGTTATTTTCAACAAAATCGTGCCTCTTTATGGTCTTGCATATGCTCAAACGTTTGCTGAAATTCTTTTGAGTATTATCGCTACGGTGGTTTTGTTGATGTTTTTCAGAAAGATTGAGATGGATAAAAAATTAAAAAATGATGTAAAAACCAATAACTAAATGTACAAAGCTTAAAATATATTCAATTGCATAAAAACAAAAAAAGGACCGCGAAAGCGGTTCTTTTTTGTCACTCGATTGTTGCTCAAAAATACAAAATATCGCATAATGTACAAAACAACATATAAATAAATAATACTAAATATACAATCATGTGACAAAGGAAAATGACTAAAACGCCAAGGCAAATGTATAAAATTAAATTAAGAGCCGGTTTTGGTTTTGCGAATGACTATGGATTTAGACAGAAATATAAGCTTTTTAGACATGGAAAATAACTAAAAACACTCTTGGATTATTTGTGCAAAATGCAATAGAGAAAAGCTGAGATTTTTCAATATTTATGGAACTTTTTTTGCATAAAATATTTACAAACCTATGGTTTTATGGTACAATTAATTACAAATATAGTTTATGGTGGTAATTGTATGCAAAATCGCGATCTCAACATTTTCCTTCTTTAAAGTATATATTGGGGATATATGCTTTATAAAGGGTAAATGGGATCCGATTTAGCTCAACTTGCCCCGTAACCATATTTAGCAAATTTTCTATAGGAGGATCGCAGAATTATGAACGTAGGTTTCAAAAATTTTAAGCGATGCGTATCACTGCTTCTGGTTTTGGCTATGCTGCTGTCAACAGCCAACCTGAGTCTCATAATGCCTGCCGCTGCCGGTGAGCACGAACACGCGCCCACACTCGGTCAGATCATGGCAGAAGCTTATGCTGAAGCGGGCAAAATAACCAGCGCAGAAAAGGAAATCCTTGCTACAGGTCAGATTGTTGGAGATGTTACTATTGAGTACACTCTCCCTCCTGAAGAAGTTAAGGATTCAGACAATCTTGTTATCGTAAATGAAGATGACAAGACTGTAACTGTCAATGCATTTGTAGATGCTAAGGGAAATACCTGGTATCCTACAACATTTGACGTGGTTGTCGGTTCCGAAGTTAAGGAAAACGACATTGAACTTGTTTCGGAAGGAAACAAGGCGGTTAGTGTAGGTAAATACACATATGCCGAAAATGCTTTCTCCATCGTAGTAACTTATGTACTTGATACAGAAAGCATCAAAGATCCCTCCGCTGTAACAACAGCAGTGCAGCTGAAGCTCCTTAATGCAGCAGGTCTTCTTGCTGAGGATGTTCAGTATATGGATCTTATCAATAAAACTGTTTGCTATGAAACAGTTATCAGCGGACAGGAATTCAAACTTTCTCCTGCTGATATCACAAACTTGCTGACAACCAAGCTTCCCCTTGAACAGCTTGAGGGTGGCACAATGATCGATATGCTCAATGCATACTTTGTGAATGAAGAAAGCGGTAAATACCTTGAGGATGTTGAACAGCAGCTTCCTAACGGAGAGTGGGTTGAAATCGCTTTTGAACTTAAGAACAGAGTAAAGCAGCATATCTCCAATGCGGGTTCAGGCAATCCCGGTCTCGTTCAGCAGCAGGCTGCCGGCGGACTTTTGATCAATACTTTCTATGAAAACTATGCTGATCTCAGCGTTCTTGAAATGATTGCAGATGATGCTGCTTATGCAGAACTTGAAAATGCTCTTAATGTTAATTTCGAGCAGTTTGAAGATCTGGGCGGCGCGTTTGCGGAAATGTATAAGGACATCGAAGCAGCTATAGAAATTATTGATGCGTACTATGCAGAAGAAAAGCCTTATGAGCAGATCAGTGCAGAACTTGATGCTAAGCTTCCCGATGCGCTGAAGACAGCGATTGGCTATGATGGCGTTAAGGATCTTGCTGAGCTCCAGCAGCTTGAAGCTGATATCAACGCTTATGTTGACACACAGAAAACTCAGCTTCAGTCTATTCTTATGGCTCTCAAGGTTACTTTGAGCTCTCAGGGTGTAACAGGTATCGACGTTCCTACAAAGAAAGAAGATATCACAAGCGCAAGTCTCACAAAGCTTTCTGATGATGTCAAAGCTAAGAGAGACGAAGCTCTTGTTGAAATCAACACACTTGTTCAGGATAACAAAGATGTTCTTCCTGAAAGCGTAACAAGCAAAGAGTATAAAATAGCTGAAGACGTTAAGTTCCTTAAGAACGAACTTGCAGCACTTAAAGCAGATGTTTGCGCAGCTATAGAGGGCGTGATTGCGAGCTCCGGATATGCAGATGAACTTGATGCTAACGGTGGTTCAGCTACAATAGCTGGTTCTGCAGATGTTGAAAAGAACATCGTTGCTCTTGGCAAGATCAGAGAAAATGTTTTTGCTGCTGTAACAGAGCAGATGGCTCCTTATGCTACTCAGCTCAATGCTCTCGGCGTAACAACAACAACTGTTACAAATGAAGATGAACTTGATTCTCTTATCAATGAAATCAATGTTCTTGAAAGCAATCTTCCCGGTAAGATAACTGAAGCAGAAAATCAGTATGCTTCTGTTATTGAAACAATCAATGGTGCAATCAAGACTGCGGCAGGCACAAAATATGCAATGCTTCAGATGGCAGGTCTCGTTCCCGTAACTGATTCAGCAAGCCTTTCTAATCTTGTTGCAAGCGCAAATAACTACGGTATGGGCGCTGCTGTTGCAGGTGTTGCAAGCTATGTGGATCAGCTTAAGCAGGCTGAAGACGCTATAGCAGGCCTGAAGACACTCAATGAAAAAATTCCTACAATCAAGAGTAGTCTTGCTGCAGCTAAGGATGGCGTGGTAGCTATTGACGAAACATATCTTCCTAAGCTTAATGAAGCTAAGGATTCTCTCGTTGTAGTTGAGGGCGCGCTTTCTAAACTGGATACAGTTATTAATCTTCTTACTCTTGTAGAAACAAACCTTTCTAAGCTTGAAGACGCTGCAAGCATGCTCGCAGCAGCAGAGGTTGCTCTCCCTGAGTTTGAAGCAAATATCAATCAGCTTGAAGAACTTGAGGCCCAGATTGCTCAGCTTAAGGATATGGCTCCTATGCTCAATCTCCTTGTAGAAGTTCTTAACGGTTTCTGCGAAGCAGTAAAGCCCGTTATCGATCGTTTTGACAATAACGGATGGAACGTAGACGAAGTACTTGTTCCCGGCGCAGACTATGCTGATATCACAAAGAACGTGAGACTTATTGCAGAACCTAAGACATATACAGACGCTGATGTTATTGAGGTTCTTGAAGTTGCAACTGCTGAATCCAAGTACAATATGAGTATGTTTGATATCGTAATCACAGTTGAAGGTTACGTTGCAGACAAAACTCCCGACGTTCTTGATCTTGTATCTCTTGAAAAGTTTACAGAAACAATCACACTCCGTAAGGATTCTTCCAAGCTTGAGGTAATGAACGCTGTAAATGAGCTCAGATTTAAGGCTCTTGCGGCTTGGGAAGAAGCCGGTTATGTTATGGATCTCGGTGATGAAGAAAATGTTGGTAATTACTATGAAGACATAACAGAAGATACAGTTTCAGACGTAATTGATTCTGACGGTGTAATTACAGTTAAGTTTACTCCCGCTGTTTACACAGTGAACTATTTCGAGGAAGATGGTAGCCTTATCAAAACGGATAAAGCATACTATGGTTCCGTGGTAATGCTTCCCAAGCACACAGGTTCTGATGCGGAAGGCAACAAGCTTGCTTATATCTACACAGTAAACGGTGCTGCGAAGAACCAGGGAATGAAAGTAGAAATCCTTGGCGAAACAGTTATCACAAGAACAGAAGGTAAGGCTGATCAGTATCAGACAATCGTTGACCTTATTGATAAGACAAACGTTGCAGTTAGCGCTGAAGGCGTTATCACAAACGAAATCGTTGATAAGGGCGAATCCTTCTGGCTCGTAACTCCTAATAAGGATACAGCGGTTATCGACCAGAGTGATGTACTTGCAGGCGGTAACACAATCACAGTTTCCAACGTGGATGCTGAAATGGCTGGCCTTATGTGGACTCCCGCTTCCGTAACAAGCTACGACGAAGAAGGTAACCTCATCGAAACAGTAAACTTCGTTGGAAATACAGCAACTCTCACGGACAACGCTTACGGTAGTCTTGAAGTTGCATACGAACTTGATATCACAGTTGGCGCGCTCGAAAGCGCAACAGCAGGTGAGATCACAGCTGATGACATCCTTGCTAAGCTGAACCTCCAGGAAACACTTTCCAAAGAGTATGCAGCTCAGAAGGCAGCTCTCAATGTTCTTCTCGGTCAGAGAAACAACCTCGAAAAAATCGGCGCTCATGCAGGCGATCTTAGCTCAGCAGCAATTGCTGCTTCCACACAGGAAGCTAAGGATGCAATCAAGGGCATCGTAGACGAACTTGGTAAGAATAATAACGAGCTTGTAATTTATACACTTCTTAAACAGTGTGATGGCAATAGTGATGGTAAGGTTGATAATATGCTTCCTTATTATCAGAACTATGAAAGCTACAAGGCAGAGATCAATAAGATGCTCGGCCTCATCACAATTATTGAGAATGATGATAATCTTTGGGCTTTGCTTGTTGACCAGGCATATGACGGAATGTTCACAGAGCTTAAGGCTCAGTTTGCAGTAATCAATGCTTCTCTCACAGCTCCCAATGCAAACATTCTTGATGTAAACAATGCAGCAATCGTAGATCTTCTTGATGCTCTCGATGCACTCAACGGCACAGGCCTGCACTTTGATGCTGTTCCTGAACCTATGACATGGGTTGCTTCCATTGCAGCAGCAGGTCCCGGATCTATTGATGTTAAAGTGCTCCTTGACGTAAACGGTAAGGAATATGTTGGTTCTGTTTCCCTCAAGGAAGGCGTTCTGACAGCTGAGAATATGGCGTCTGTACAGACAAAGATTCAGGCTGCTCTCAATGCAATCAAGGAAGAAAACAAAATCACAATTGACACAGTTCATAACGTTTGTACATTTGTAACACCTGTTGTTGGAGATATGATCTCCGCAGAAACTGTTATTTCTGAAACATGGACAGCTAAGAAGTATACAGTTAAGATTGAAGGTGCTGCAGACGTTACACTCACATATACCGATGCTACAGCAGGCAACGGTGTAACACTCCCCGGCACATCTTCTAACGATATTGCTTATGTGTACTCCTATACATATACAGTGAACGGTGAAACTAAGACATTTGAACAGTACGTTGGCGCAGAAGGCGTTAAGATCCAGTTCCCCAGAGCTGATTTTGATGCAATCTTTGCAGACGGCACTGTAGTAATCACTCGCACAGAAATCAACCTCGTTGAAAAGAGACTTATCGAACTCTTTGATGCAATGAAGGGCGCGGCTGTTCTTACAAAGAACGCAGAAGGCAAATATGCTGCTGTTCTTCCCATCGTTCCTTCAATGGACGGTGCTAAGACAGGACTTGGCAACTTTGCTATGGGTCTTGTAATGGGCGGTTCAAACTATGGCTACATCGGTATGGGTGACGGCGTGCTTTATGATGGCAGCCAGTATTCACTCCAGACAATCGTTGACGTTGTTATGAACAGCGGCGTTGGCACACAGACAATCATTGATGTTGTTGATGAAAAGGGTAACATTGATCATATGACTCTCAATGGCTACAATGTTATCGGCGCGTATGATGTAGATAAGCTTGGCGGCCAGATAATCAAGACAACAATGTCCTTCGGCGCAACAGAAGCTGATGCTGTTGAAATTGATTTCTATATCACTCTCGCAGAAGCTACAGATCTTATAATGAAGGCCCGCAAGGCTCTTGTAGCAGCGTCTCCTTATGTTTCCGTAGTATGCGAAAACGGTATGGCTAACGCAGAGATCACACTGCCCGATCAGGTTTATGCTCTCTATGTAGCAGCTCTCTCTGCTGTAGGCGAAATCAACCTTGACAATATTGATGAACTCAATAATCAGGTAGCAATCACATATCTGCTCACAGTTCTTGATCCTGTTCTCAACGGTGAGATAACAACAGCTAACATTGATAAAACTCTTGCAAATCTTGGCCAGAACTTCAAGCTTACAGGCACAACTTATGGCAAGATCTACAATGCAGTTGTTAAACTTTATGACACAGATGCAGAATATTTTGATGCAAATGGTAACTATATCCTTCCTATTAATAATATAGGCATCAATTCTGTAACAGCAAGACTCCAGGGTATGGTTGATGAAATGATCGCTTCTATGGGCGTAGACCTTTCTATCGACCTTGGTACACTGATCAAAGAATACAAGACAGCTGAAGAAGAGATTGACGGTATAAACGTAACTCTCTCCGCTAAGCTGACAAACACAGAAGTTGAATACGCAGCTATCCTTGTTGACCTTAAGGCTGCAACAAAGGATATTATTCACATCTACACAGCAGAAGAGCTTGTAGCAAACGCTCCTAAGCTTGTAGGCCCCGCAGCTATTATCCTTCTTGATGATGTTGCAGGCGATCTCGTATTCAATGCTAAGACACTTCTTGACCTCAACGGTAAGAAGGTACTCGGCGATATCACAGCTAATAACACAGTAGTTATTTCCGACAGCACAGGTAATAATGCTGATTCCGGTATTGTTTACGGTGCAGTTTCAGGTTCTGCTACAGTTGTTGGCGGTAAGTACGGCCATGATGTATCTGCATTCCTTAAGGCAGGTTATGCTCAGGATGCAAACGGCCTTGTATATAACAAGCTGTTCAGCGTTGCAGTAGATGGTAACGACGTAACAATCACACTTAATGCAACTCCTTCCGATCTCAAGGAAATGCTCAATAAGAAGAGCATCGCATCTGTAGGTATCGACTTTGTAGTTGATCTTCTTGTAAACAACTATGACGTTGCTGCACTTACAGTTGATGGCAAGCAGGTTTATGATATTAATGTTGAAGATATCATTGGCCTGGTAGCAGGCACAAACAGAGTTGACAATGCAATTGATAAAGTTCTTGCTTGTGTATCTGCTCCTGAGCTTGCAGATCTCTTCAATACAGTTGTTGCAGATCTCACAGACTTTGCAGCTCTCCAGGCAGCTCTTGAAGGCGACGGCAAGGTAGCTTCTTATGAAGCAACTGTTGCTCCTTGGGTATTTGAGCTTGACGTTGTAAATGATGCTCTCACAGCTAATATCGTTTCTTCTGATGAAACAGAAACTTACGTTATCAACGTAGTAGTTGATGGCGATTATAAGGATGAGCTTGCAATTATTGCCGGTGCTCTTGCTGACACAGCAGTAGTTGAATCTGAGCTCACTCTTGAAGATATCGTTCGTAACGATAATGATGAAATCGTAGTAAACGGTGCTTACGCAGGTTCCGTTGAACTCGACTTCACAAAGGATGCAAGATATGTAATTATGATGGCAGTTGTTCTTGCTTCTAACACAGACAACGCTGCTCTCAAGGCAGATGTTGTTGAAGCAATTGATGCATACTATGCTGATCATACACTCACTTATCTTGAAAAGGCATTTGATTCTGTAACAGCTAAGCAGCTTTGCGATGCTCTCGGCAATGTAGCTCGCGGCGAAAAGTTCACAGCTATGGTTAAGAGCCTTAAGCTCAGTGCTGATGCAGAGGCTGATATCATCGATAGAATCGGTGATGAAGCAATGGGTTATTCCCTTGTAATCGAAGTTGTTGGAGCACTCCTCCGTCAGCTCGAAGCAAGAGAACTCCTTGAAACAGTAACAGAAAGCGGCAGAACTCTTGGTTCTGTTAAGAAGTCTGATGCAGAAGGTAAGTACTATGGCTTCTCCAAGGGCAAGACATTCACAGGCAATAAGAATATCTACTCAAGCTATTCTGTAGCATACAATGTTGATGTAACAGAAGTGAACGTAACAGTTCGTCTGTTCCCTGAAGAAAAGGCAATCGTAGTTAACGACGCTGAAGGCAAGCTCGTTGGTTGGTACGACACACTTTCCGATGCATTTGCAGCTCTTGAAGCTGATGTAAGCGAAAGCTTCACAGTTATCGTTGTAGAAGCAGTTGAAGCAACAGCTGATATCAATGTTTCTAAGAGTGTTGATCTTGTAACAAATAATAACGTAACATTCGGCGATTATAAGTTCGTTCTCACAGCAGATGGCGCTTCCGTTGATTCTGATGTTGCTCTCAGCGCAGTAGTTTCCGACGAAGAAACTCTCCACCTTATCGCTGACGATGCTGAGTATGTATACACAGCAGAGGATCACGATTGGAGCGACTGGACAGTAACAACAGAATCCACTTGCACAGAAGAGGGCGAAGAAGAAAGAGCATGTTCTGTATGTGGCAGAACAGAAACTCAGAAGGTTGCAGTTGATCCCGATGGTCACAAATGGGGCGATTGGACAACAACAAAAGAACCTGATTGCACAGAAGATGGCGAAGAAGTTCGCGTTTGTGAACTCTGCGGCAAAGAAGAAACTAATGTTCTCGCAGCAACAGGCCACGCTTATGTTTACACATTTAACTGGGTTGGCTATGAGTGTGAAACTATGACTGTAACTTGCAGTAATACTGATTGTGATCTTAATGACACAGTTGATGTAACTGTAACATCTGAGCAGACAATTGATCCCGATTGCTGCACAACAGGAGAAAAGGTTTACACAGCAAAGGCAACATATAATGGCGTTGACCATTACGATACAAAGACAGAAGTTCTTCCCGAACTCGGTCATAACCCTGATCTTGATAACTTCAAGATCACAAATGTAGAATATGTTCCTGCAACATCTACATTCGCTCTCAGAGCAACAGTAATCGAAGGATACTTCGAATACACAGTAACAACAACTTGTGAAAGATGTGACGAGCCTTTCGAGGACACATTCACAGTTGAAGCAAATAAGATCGCTCCCGACTGTTTCACAGACGGTGAGTACAACGCAACAGTTGAGTACGTAGAAGTTTGGGGCGTTCAGGTTCCCGTTTCTGCTGAAGATCAGGCTAAGTTTAAGGAAGTAATTCCTTCTGAAGGCCATGATTACGTTGATTATCCCGCTCAGGAGCCTACATGTACAGACGAGGGCTGGGATGCTTATAAGGTATGTAACGGTTGTGGCGAGTCCACACAGGTTATTAAGCCTGCTCTCGGACACGAGTATATGCTTGATGAAGCAAATTGTGTATGGGCAGCTGATTACAGCACATGCACAATGACATTCACTTGCGCAAGAGGTTGCGGATTTGAAGATACTAAGGTAGTAAATTCTACAATAGTTCCTGTTCCTCCTACTTGTGTAGATGATGCAAAGGCAGAAGTAACTGCTTCTGTTGAATACGAAGGCGAAACATATACAGTAACAAAGACTGTAGTTGCTCCCGGTACAGCAACAGGCGTACACACACCCGGCACAGCAGTTCAGGAAAACGTAGTAAGCGCAACATGCGGAGCAGACGGCTCCTACGATGAAGTAGTTTACTGTACTGTATGTGATGCAGAGCTTTCAAGAGAAGCTAAGGTTATTCCCGCAACAGGCGCACATACACACGGCACAGCGGTTCAGGAAAACGTAGTAGGCGCAACATGCGGAGCAGACGGATCCTACGATGAAGTAGTTTACTGTACTGTATGTAACGCAGAGCTTTCAAGAGAAGCTAAAGTTATTCCCGCAACAGGTGAACACACACCTGTAGTTGATGCAGCAGTTGAAGCAACATGTACAACAACAGGTCTCACAGAAGGTAGCCACTGTGATGTATGTGGTACTATTATTGTAGCTCAGGAAGTTGTTGATGCTCTTGGTCACACTTGGGATGCAGGCGTTGTAACAGCTCCTACATGCACAGAGGATGGCTATACGACATACACATGTACAGTTTGCGGCGAAACAAAGGTTGAACCCGGCGAAGCTGCAACAGGACATACATTCGTTTATGATTCTGAGACTTGGGGCGCAGGCAATGGCACTTGCACAATAACAATCAAGTGTGCTTGCGGCGAAACAGTTGTACTTGATGCAACAGTAACAAGCGAAGTAACAACAAATGCTGACTGTGTAAACGCAGAAATCACAACATACACAGCAACAGCTGAGTACGAAGGCAAGACTTACACAGCTACAACAACAGCTGAAACAGCTCCTGCTAAGGGTCATAACTTCAACAAGATCGTAAATGTTGACGATCCTTGGGTATTTGACATAACAGCAATGACAGCAACAATGACAATCGAATGTGAAAACTGCGATGCTGTTTATACAATCGTAGCAGAGATCACAGCAACAACAGACCCTGTAAGTGGTGATACAACTTACAGTATCGTTGTTGATCCCGAACTTGAAGCTGAACTTAACAAGCTCCAGAACCTTCCCGGCTTCGACTTCGATAAGTTTGTAAATGCAGATCACGTTGTTATTGGCAAGCCCGCAATAAGCGATGTTAAACTTAATAATCATGCAGATCTCTTCGGATATAACGTGAAGATGGGTGCAGAAGAAAACATTCTGTTCCTTGATCTCCATTATCTTGGTATCACACTTGATGAATTCAAGGCTATGATTCAGGCTTCAACATTTGAAAATGATGCTAACGGTTATGTTGATATCACAGTTGATAATGAGCTTCATGAGTCCGGCAGAGTAGGCACAGGTCTGAAGATCACAATGACAGCTACAAACACAGCAGGCGAGTCTGCTACACTTAAGTTGACAATAATCGTTCTTGGTGACTTGAACGGCGACGGTCAGGTTAAGTCCGGTGATGCATCTGTTGCATCTCAGATCACAATCGGCACATACACAGCTACAAATTATCAGATTCTTGCGGCTGACATCAATGGTGATGGTCAGGTAAGATCCGGTGATAAATCCATGATCTGCAAGAAGAATATTGAGCTTATGGACCAGTATTATTCTTTCTGTAAAGCTTAAATAGTGTGAGGTATATTGAACAATGAATAAAATTTCAAGAATATTTGCAGCTTTATTAGCCTTGCTTCTTTTGGCTGCATCTGTACCTGTCGCGTTTGCGGCAGGTGCAGAGACATATGCTGAAGCAGGTGACACTGTAACCCTCACAGTTCCTTTTGTAGGTTACGGTGCCGACGGCAATGTCGTAGTAAATGATACTGATGGAATCATCGAAAGCTATGACTTTAAGTTTATTCTCCCTAACGGTTCTGCCAGTGAATTCGTTAACCCCACAACACTTGCTTTCTCTGATGCAGGTGCAACAGAGGGTACATATACACTTAAAGTAACAGTAAATCTTAAGAGCACAGCGGAAGCAGGGAAGTCCTGCAACGTAACATTCAACTATTCAGTTGCACGTGCAGATGGATCAAACGATGCAATGATCACAACAGAGAAGAAAGTAGTTGTTAAGGCGCCCGAAACAACACCCGCTCCTGAAACAACAGTTCCCACCCCCCTTCCTTCTCCCGCGCCTGAAACAACAGCTCCTGTTCCCGAAACAACAGCTCCTGCTCCCGAAACAACAGCACCTGTTGTAACATCTCCCATCACAGGCACTCCCTCAGAGCCTAAGCCTCCTGTTTCTTCCGGCTCCGTAGATTATACAGACCTTAAGAAGCAGATCAGTAACGCTGAAGGCCTTGAAGAGTCTAAATACACAGCAGATTCTTGGAAGAATCTTGAATCTGCACTTGCTGCAGCAAAGGCAGCACTCAAGAGCGATAAGCAGTCCGTTGTTGACGACGCTGCAGTAGCGCTCAGCAGCGCAATTGATGCACTTGTTGCAATCGACTATTCTGCACTTGAAGCAGCAATTGAAAGAGTAAACACATTCGTTGAAGATAACAGGGTAGCAAACAAGGCAACAAAGCTTATGGATGCACTTGTTAGCGCAACAGAGCTTCTCACATCAAATGACCAGAAGTCCATTGATGAAGCAGCTGCTCAGCTTAATGCTCTTGTAGACGAAATTGAGGATCTTATCAATTCACTTTCTGTAACAGAAACAGTTATCAAGGAAGTTGAAGTAGAAGTTGAGGTTGAACCTCAGGATGACTACTGTAACATCAAGATCCACTATGTATGGCCCGTTCTGTTCTTCATCAGCCTTGCTCTGAACCTCGGCTTCATCGCACTTATCGTAGTGTTCGTAGTACGCCGCAAGAAGAACCAGACAGACGATACTCCTCTCGTTGATTACGATATCGACGACGCAGAATAATTAAAAAAGCAAAATAACTATGGGGTGCTATTTTGAACGATAATAACTGGAAAAAAGTTGAATATGAAACCTGGGATGAAGCATTTCGAGGCTTAGTCGTTGTAGTACGCCAGCAGTCAATCCGCGTTGCAGCATATACTCAGGTGCTTTACCTGCAGGCATGCTCAAACGGTTTTGGTAAAAACCATTCCGATGGCGCAGCGCAGATCAAGAGTCAGTATGGAGATCTTGCATATAAGTGCGGACTCTACCATCAGCTTGGAAAAGCGTTGGTACCTCCCGATTATCAGCTTTGGCGAGACGACTTTACTGATGAAGAAGTGGCAGTTTATAAGAAATATACCACTGACGGTCGTGCATTGACCGCGGCTCTCCAGAGCCGCGGCCAGCGCGCGAGAGAAAAGCGCCGCGGCGACGCAAGCGGTGAAACGGCCACCAAAAACATCCCTTGGCTCATGATAAGAGAATCCTGTGAGCAGCATATGGAGCGTTGGAACGGCTCAGGCTATCCTGAAGGAAAGATGGGCAACAACATAAGCCCCATAGCTCAGATAGTAGGTCTCGCAAAGGAACTTGACAGACTAGCCTCAGAAACCAAATCTGAAAAGCCTTTTGATGATGCTTATGATGTTCTCTTATCCCAAAAAGATATATACTGGTCAACGGAGCTTATAGCAGTTCTTGAGGCTGCAAAATCAAAGTGCCGTTCAGTGTATAATAAATACATCCACTATACAATGACTGTTCCCAAGACAGTTCACCTTGTGGACAAGCGCGCAGACAGACCAATGGGACTGACATATAAAGCGATGTTCGGTGACAAAGAGGGAAGTGTTGTTGCATATGAGGCAACGCCTTGGTTTGGCGCAATAGCAAACAGACCCGGCGAAACCGAAGGAATTGCAGACATTCACGAAATGCTTGTTCGTACAGGATTGATAGCAGATATGGCTTTCTATTTTATGTATGAAGCAGCAGACACCGTGTTCCGTATGCAAAATTGTAAGCTTGAAACGCGCGGAATACTGCTCAATATGATGCCCGGCTTTTATACAGTTGGCACGCAGCTTCAGCGTTTCAATCAGCTCTTCGATGATCAACCGATTGAAAAGTCAATGCTTATGATCACAGTTCCCGAAGATGCATTTATAAATGCAAATAAAGCGAATAAGGAGATCATTGGCAGATATCTCAGAAATGGAATTGCTCTCGTTCTTGATGGATATCATCCTGAAAAGCTTGACTATGCAGAGCTTATAGAGATAGGCTTCAGATATGTTCGCCTTGCTCCGGAGCTCAATCTTGATCCCGCAGCAGCTGAAATGATAAGAAAACTGCAGGAAAACGGATTCACAGTTCTTGGTTGCGGTGCCGATTCCGATGATCTGCTCAGATGGCAGATGGCATGCGGCGTTGTTGCAACAAGCGGCTCTATTACAGGCTCCCCTGTAGGCGAGGAAGAACTTATCCGCGATAGCTTGCTCAGAGAGCAACAGTAAAATATGGAAGATAAGAACATTCCGACAAACGAAAATGTAGAAGAAGTCGGTATCGACGAAAAGGGCGTTGATAACGCTCCTAAAAAGTGGAAAGCTTCCGTTCAAAAATCCGGAAACGGCGAAAGAACAAAACAAAAGGGACCGTTTAAGAAAACACGCGGTGGGGAAGAACTCACTCGTGAGGAAGTTAACGAAATAAATCAAGGCAGAAAAAAGCTTCGAAAAGAGCTTCGTGCAAAGGGAATTAAAAGCAAAAAGGAATTTGAGCTGATTGCATCAAGCCTTGGTCTTTATTTTGATAAAACCAAATGGTTTCCCCTTCTTATGTGGTTTCTCCATGGCAGATGGCTGTGGGCATTGCTTGGCGCACTGGCAGCTTTGATGGCTGTGCTGTTTGCATTATCGTTGATCTCCCAAATGCAAGGTCACTTCACTATCAATATGAGTGAATCAATGTTTCGTGAGGGATTTTCTCTGAGCGAAACGGTGGGTTTTGAAAATCCCACTATGAGATTGTTCGCTCAGGCGGCAGAAAATGTTCCTTGTGTTTCTATCACGGATATACATGATGATGTTGATAGCGTTGACGGTCAGCATAACGAAGCTACATATTTTGCTTACACTTTTTATATCAGAAATGAAGGCGAGTCAACAGTTAGCTATAACTGGACCTGCCATCTGAACTCAGAGAGTCACGATATGTCCGATGCGGCGTGGATAATGATCTTTGAGGACGGAAAAATGAAATTCTATGCTAAGCCGAGAGAGGATGGAACTCAGGAGGCTCTGCCGTATTTTAATGACAATACGCGCGGATATTTAAATTGTCCTATGTACGATAGGGCAGCTGATCCTGAAGCTCAGTTCCAGCTTATAACAAGCAAGGACGGTAACAATTTTTATAGAATGATTCCGTATAGCTTTCTCAGCTCAACCACTGTAGCAGGAGGCACGGTGACAAGCGTTGATCCAATGGAATCGCATAAATACACCGTTGTTATCTGGCTTGAAGGTGATGATCCTGACTGCACCGACGATCTCATCGGCGGACACGCAGGTATGGATATGAACTTCACTTTGATTGATGAAGAAATTGACGAAAATGAAGAAAACAATTCCTTCAGTGCAAAGTGGGATGCTTTCTGGGATAATCTTGTATTCTGGAAGGAATAAAAATTAAATTAGTATGTAATCTCTGCGAAAAATGCAGAATTATATAATTCCGACGGGAATTAAAACACGAATAAAAATATTTAAGAAAGAAGGAAGATTCAGATGAACAAAACTGAAAAGCGACAGTCCGATCTTCGCAACAAGCTGGTTGCAGCAGTTGCAATGCTGTTGGTTTCTTGTATTATGATGGTTTCCACCACATATGCATGGTTCACTCTGTCTACAGCGCCTGAAATTCAGGGTATCACAACCACTGTTGGCGCTAACGGCAACCTTGAAATTGCACTCTCCCCCTATAGCGGTAACGCAGCGGATATCACATCTGCAATGGGCGATGCAAACCTCACATGGGCTGAAAAGAACACCACTTGGGGTAACCTTATCAACCTTAGTGACAACTCCGTGTACGGTCTTGAAGACATTGCTCTTCTCCCCTCACGTCTTAATGCGAACGCAGGCGCAAACTCTACAGTTGTGGTAAACGATGCTGCGCCCCTCTCCACACCTACATATGGTGCTGATGGTCGTCCTCAGGCTCTCAACCCTAACACACAGTTTGGATCTAAATTTGAGGTTAAGGATGATAACTCTATCGGTACAGCAACAGATTTTCTTGTAAATGACTACAAGGGTATCCGTGTTATCGGTACATCTGCAAATATGTCCGAATTCGAAGTTACATTCAACTCAGCTCTTTCCGACCTTGCTGCTGCTATCTCCAGCGCTAAAACAAATGCTCAGAACTCTCTGAACAACAATGGTGGTGCGCTCACAGGAATGGCAATCCAGCATGGTCTTGCATCAGGCGAAGATACAAATAACTATAAAGATCATGTAGAAGGTCTTAATAACGTTCTTACAGACCTTGACAAGGCTAATGCAGCTCTTGCTGATGCTATCAAGGCAGCTCTCCTTGCAGATGCAGCTTCTGCAACATCTTCTCAGGCAAAATATGAAGCAGCAGTTGCAGCTATCACAGATTCTGCAACACTTGCTGAGATTCAAGCTTCTGATTACTACAAAACTTACGCATCAGGCGTAAATACAAACATCATCGCTACTGTAACAGCTTATGCTTCCAATACAGCAGCTCTTGCTCAGGCAAAGACAAATATCGCTCCTCTCATGGAAGATAGCAAGACTAATGTAAACTGGACAGAGATTAGCGCTGTTCTCACACCTCTTATGGATACAAGTAAGATTAAGATCAATGGTATCCTTATGGGTGAGTTTACATCCCATGATACAACTTGGATCGGTAACAACATTCTTCAGAATGGTCTTAACATCACAATGGTAACTGGATCCGGTCTTTATGCTGACTTCGGTGCAGTAGTTGGTAATATTGAAGCTACAGTAGCAGTTCCTAAGTTTAATTACAGTGGAACAGAGATGGGTGGCTGGAACGCATACATGAAGACAGATAGTGAAGTAGTATCCGGCGGATATATGCCTGCAGCAAGAACAGCAATCGCTCTCGCAGGTGTTCTTGTAGGTGATAATGCAGTAGCAAATGCAGTTATCAACGTTCCCTACGCTTACGCAGTAGACTTTATGTTCCGTACAAATGCTGCTAACTCTAAGCTTATGCTTCAGACATCTCCTGCTCAGAGAGTTTATGAAGAAAGCGTAAGCTCTGCAACACAGGGCAGCGGCAGTACAATGACCTTCACAGTTGATAAGACAGTTCTTTCTGCTGCTGCAACTCTCAACCTTATGAAGTCTCTCAGAGTTGTATTTATGGATACAGCTACCGGTACTATCTATGGTATTGCTAAAATCGACACAGCAGCTTACGATGCTGCATCTGCAGACGTAATTGCAGGTCTCACAGAGATTGAAGGCGACCTCTATCTCCACAGCTATACTCTTGAAACAGACGGTACAATCACACTCGGTTCAAGAATTGCTGAAGACCAGGCTAACCTTTGCGATCTTCCCCAGAACACAGCAAAGGCTATCACAGCTCTTGTATACCTTGATGGTGACAATGTTACAAACGCTGACGTTGCAAATGGCGTAACATCTATGATGGGCGCTATGAACCTCCAGTTCTCCAGCTCCGCAGATCTCGTTCCTATGGAAAACACAGCTCTTAAGGAAATGGAAGGCGAAGGCGAATACAAGGCTTCTGTAACAGTTAACGGCATTGAAGCTAAGAAGACAACTGTAACAGCAGGCGCTCCCTTTACTTACACAGTTCCCGCTTCTATGCTTGAAGGCTATACCGTAGAAAATGTTGTTGTAACAATGGGTGGCGAACCTGTTTCTAATGCATGGAATGAAGATACACTTACAATCTCTATCTCTGAAGTAACAGGCGCAATCGTTGTAACTGTAAATGTTACAGAAAATCCCTAAGTATTAATCAGAATATCTCTCCCGCCCGAAAGGGCGGGGGGATCCCCCGTTAAACCCACGATTCACAGGCTAAAAAATCCTTTAACCCGTGAATGATGGATTTAATAAATCCCAAAATTTGTTCATTGTCCTATTATCTGCGATAATATATAATATTTATATGTGTTTGCAATGAACAATAAAAAGAACAGCAATCCCCCTTAAAACAGAAAGAAGGAGAACATTGAAAACTAACGAATCAAGAGTCCAACAGCAGCGGCGTATGCGCACAGTAGTCTATTTGTACGTGCTTCTTGTTTTGCTCAGCTTGTTTTCTGTGGCTACATACACATGGTTTTCTCTCAGCCGTACTCCTGAGGTCAGTGATATGGCACTGCATGTAAATTCCCCCAGCGGACTTGAACTATCAGTAGATCCACTGGCTGAAGAATGGCAGTTGCAGTTGAATTTTTCTGAGATAATCGGTGAGGTGGCACCGCTTCGCCCTATAACCTGGTCGCAGAAAGAAAATAGATTTTATGCGGTTTCCTATGGCTTTGACGGTAGAGTGAATGAAATTCTGGAGCCCCTTTCAGACGATAGAAATGCTAACAAAGATAATGCCGACGGGTATTATATGAAGGGCACGTTCTATGCAAGAACTCTTCAGAAGGTTCACGTAAGTCTCACCTCTGCTATTGAAGTTGCAGAAGGTATTCAGGGTTCGGGAACATACGTTATAGGCAAACCTATATGGAACACAGAAACTATCAGCCACGATAACGGAGGAAACGGCGCAGAGCTCGCTATCCGCATAGGTATCCTTGTTGAAAAGACAGATCTGTCAGGTCAAACAAAAAATGATCCTGCTGAATTCTTTATATATGAACCTAATTATGATAAACATGTTGATGAGGAAGATGGATATCTCCAAACACCAAGCGTTGACGGAACAGCAACTCTCATCCCCGAAGAAAGTATTATTCTTCAGTCTCTGAATTCGTGGGAAGAAGCTACACCTGTAAGAAACGGAACGGTTATTCACACTTTTGGAGAATTTGATTCAGAAAAAGAGCTTTTTAAGCTTGAACCTGATGAACTTGCAAAAATCAGCCTTTATGTATGGCTTGAAGGTCAGGATGTGGATTGTATCAATGCAATCGGTCATCATGCAGAGCTTATGGCAAACATTCAGTTCACCGCAACAACCGAAGGCCAGTCCGGTATGGTTCCTATAAATTAAGTTAATAAATCTCAATATATAATATTTAGATTGAATGGAGCGTTTTATGAAAGACAAAAAACAAACAGCTATCGAAACAGAAGAGGTTGAGGTAGTAAAGAAGCAAAGTAAGGCGAGCAAGGTTTTCAGCACTATTATTAACGTAGTTCTTGTGCTTGCTATTGTGCTTGCGGCTATTTCTACATACGTATCTTTTGTAACAACATCAGGTAACGGTATTCCCAGCATTTTCGGTTTTCAGATGTATTCAATTCAGACCGAATCAATGTATCCTATCCTTAAGCCCGGCGACCTCATTTTCGACACAGCTGTTGAAAAGCCCGAAGACCTTCAGGTTGGTGATATTATCACTTATTGGACAGTTATCAACGGCGAAAGAGTTCTCAACACACATAAAATCCACGAGATTTATGACGGTGGCGGATATCTTATATTCGAAACCAAAGGTGAAGCCAACACAGTAGTAGACTCTCTCACAGTTCATGAGTCTGAGGTTGTTGGTAAATACAAGTTCAGAGTTGAGGGACTTGGTAAAGTATTTGACTATCTGCAGGATAGCACAGGCTTCCTTGTAGTAGTCGTAATTCCCGTATTTATATTCTTCCTTTTCTATCTTGTTCAGTTCTTCCGCGTTCTCTTTGAATATCAGAACGTAAAGAACCGCATCAAGTATGAGCAGGAGCGCGGTAAAACTGAAGATCTTATTGCTGAGCAGGAAAAGAAAGCTCAGGATGAGAAGGAAGCTGAGCGTGCTAAGATGGAAGAGGAGCTTCGCGAAAAGCTGAAGGCTGAGCTCCTTGAAGAAAAGAAGGCACAGGAAGCAGCGGCAGAACGCGCTAAAATGGAAGAAGAGCTTCGCGAAAAGCTGAAGGCTGAACTTATGCAGAGCATGGGTATGGCTGCTGCTGTTACAGAGCCTGCTGAATCAGCCGAAGAAGAAACAGAAGAAGAAACAGCTGAAGAAGTAGCTGAAGAGGCTGCAGAGGAAACTCCTGCTGAAGAAACTGCAGAAGAAGCTGCAGAAGAAACAGCTGAAGAAGACGTAATTGAAGAGGCTGCAGAGGAAACTCCTGCTGAAGAAATTGCAGAAGAATCTGCAGAAGAAACAGCTGAAGAAGAATCAGTAGAAAACGATTCCGAAGAGGAAGAAACTAAAGACGAATAATAATGAAGATGCTTATATAGGAGGCTGACTTCAGCCTCCTATATGGACATTATCACATTTTTTTGCCTAAAATAAGGCAATAAATCCATTAGGAGACAAATATGGATAATTTTTTCAGATACTTTTATCAGGATATGGGACGAGTTTTCCGTTCACTGATTGAAGTTTTCGTAGCATTTTTTGATTTTTTGTATTATACATTCAATTTCAAGCTGAGAATGGATATCATCAAAGCGTATGATAGCGATTTCTCAACAACTGAATGGATTTTGATGCTTGTAGTGAATATTTTGTTCGTGGCGCTCGTAGTTGTTATGTGCATACTTTTTGCAAAACTGCTTCGCAAAATATTCCGTCGCTATATTCCTGCAAAAAAATATGATGAAATGGTTCGTCAGGTGAGAAATCTTCAGAGAGACCTTATGCGAGCTAACTATGAAAAGGATAAGCTTCTTGCTATGCGTATGGCAGAGCTTAGCGGCTCTTCCATGCCAATTGATGAAGCTTTTGATGAAGCTTCTGAAGAGGTTTCTGAAGAAGAGACAGTTGAAGGTGTTGAATTTGTCGAAAATCCCAATAGAAACAGATTTGATTCTCCTTGCGTAGATCCTCAGGATAGCCGTTTCTTCCGTCTTACCTCAGTTGATAACTATTATAAAACATCTTATGAAGCACCACCTTATGAGGAAAATGTAACTCTTCCTGAGTTTTGTGATCGTTTCCGCAGATTTGCAAGCTCAAAAATGGGACTTTACTACGATATTGATATGATCCGTTTCTTTATTGCTTCAATGGGCGCGGCTCGTATTATTATCTTGCAGGGTATTTCAGGTACAGGTAAAACTTCATTGCCTTATGCATTCGGTAAGTTTGTAAAGAAGGATACATCTGTTATCTCAGTTCAGCCTGCATGGCGTGAAAGAACAGAGCTTTACGGATATTTTAATGAATTCTCAAAGAAATATTCTGAAACAGACTTCCTTCGCGCAGTATATGAAGCAAACTATTTCAGAGATCCTCACCTTGTTATTTTGGACGAGATGAATATCGCCCGAGTTGAGTATTATTTTGCTGAAATGCTTTCAACACTTGAGCTTCCCAGACGAGAAGACCAGGTCATTGATATTGTTTCTGCAACATGGGATAACGACCCCTGCCTTATTAACGAAGGTAAGGTTCAGATAAGCGATAACGTATGGTTTATCGGTACTATCAATAACGACGACTCTACATTCGCCGTAGCCGATAAGGTTTATGACCGTGCTATTCCTATCGACCTTGATAGCAGAGCAGAAGCTTTTGTATGTGAGCCTGAAGAAGCTATGTATATTTCAACAGACCGTTTGCTTCAGCTCTTTGACGAAGCAAAGGCTATGTATCCTGTTTCCCAGGAAATTCTTGACAAACTTGAAACACTTAATGACTATCTTATCAAAAACTTCCGCCTTGCTTTCGGTAACCGTATTATGAAGCAGATCGGCGATTATGTTCCTTGCTTTATAGCTTGCGGTGGAACAGAGCTTCAGGCAATCGACTTTATGATTGCAAAGAAGGTTCTCCGTAAGTTTGAATCTCTCAGCCTTGGCTTTATGAAGGATGAGCTCACAAGATTCAATACATATCTTGATAAACTCTTTGGCAAGAACACAATGGTTATTTGCAAAGAGTATGTAGAGAGACTTAAAAAGACTAACTAATTTTTGAAAGGATCGGGTAGATCAAAGTGGCAGGAGATAACAAAGCAAAAAAGAATAGCGCCGCAAGAGAATTGATGGACCCGATCTATCAAAAGTTCACTCGCGGAGTTATGCGTGCAATTTCCAGCACGGATTTTTATGAATTCTTTATGGACGCTGTTTCAAGAGCGGACAATGAGTTTCAGTTTTCAAACCGTAAGCTGGAGAAAGCAGTTGACACAACTTGGATCGAAGCAGTTGAAAAGGCGTTGCCTGCTATTCAGGAGATTGTGGGCAGCCCTCGAAATGTAATTCTTGAAGAAGAACTGATAGTAAATGCAGCTCTTGCAAAGAAAACGAATTCCGATGTTGTTCGTCATTTGACAAGCCATGCGTCTTTCGTTGAAGACTATGACGAAAGAACCGGTGACGTTCAGCCTTTGCGTCTGATGCAGAAGATTCGCGATGACACAGAGGTTATGTACGAAAACAGACTTGTTTTCACAACTCTCGAAACAGCATATAGATTTGTAAAGATTCGTCATGATGCGCTTTTTGAAGCTATGGGTGATGAATTTGGTGCGAAGCTTAAGGTGCGTTCTGATATGGAAAGTGCAACTGAGCACGTTCATATGGATATGTTCCTCCATATCAAAAACACTGAAAACGCAATGGAAACTGATGAGCGAAATGCTGAGGTGTTTTCACGCATTTCACGTATCTATCGTTTGCTTACAACCTTTATGAATTCAAAGTTTGCTCAGCAGATGGAAAGGGTTCCGAGAGTAAAGGGTAATATTGTAAAAACAAACGTGCTTAAAAAGAACCCTAACTATCGTAAGGTTGAAGAGTTGTTTGAGTTCCTTCGAAGTTATGATCAAATCGGTTATTCCATCCGCGTTATAGAGCAGAGCCCTGCGATAAACGAAGTTTTCCAGAGAGATATATATCATAACATCCTCTTTAATTATCTTATTCTTAAAGGATATCTTGAGGATCAGGAGGATCGCGTTGTTCCTACCAGACCGAGACAGAAACAGCGCACACTAAAGCCTAAATTTATACGTGAGATCATAGAAGAGCTCACCGAGGATTACGACTTGCCCGATGTTGAGGTTCGTAAGGTTCTTATAGAAGAGCTTACAAAGGCTCAGCTTATGCAGGAGGAAAAGGAAGAACGCCGTCGTCTTGTTGAAGAGCAGGAGCGTAAAAAGAAAGAAGAAGCCGAGCGTCTGAAGAAAGAGCAGGAAGTGGAAAAAGAACGCCTGCGTAAAGAAAAAGAAGCCGAGAAAGAACGTATCCGTCAGGAAAAAGAAGCTGAAAAACAGCGCCTGTTCCATGAGCGTATGATGCGTGAGGCTGAGGACAGACGCAGAAAAGAAATATTCCTTAAGGAATTGAAGCGTTTTGAGGACAAAAAGGAAGATCAGCTTGAAGCAAGAGAAAAGCATATGGCTAAATATCTTGCTGAAAAAGAAGATTTTGCTGATGCTGCTTTCCTTATAGAAGAAATAGAACAGCGTAAGATAGAGGCGCAGGAACGCAAGAGAAGACAGCGTCAGGAGGAAAAAGAGCGAATTCTCCGAGAGGAAGAAGAACGCCGCCAGCAGCTTTACGAGCAGCAGGAAAGAGAGAAAAAAGAAGCGCTTGAAAAGCAAATTGCAAAGGACATGGAATATCTCCGTGAGTATAACGAAGAATTGCAGTTGTTCCTTAACAAATTGCCCGCTCATAAGCAACAGCGAGCAGATTATGAAGCTGAACTTCGTGTGCAGGCAGAACAGCGCGAGCAAGAGCGCTTAAAGAGAATAGCACAGAGGGCAAACCAGTCAAGATAAGCTTGAGCAGAGAGGAAAGAGAGTAGCAAATGAGAAAAATCGTTGCAAAATTGATAATATCTATTGCGGCTCTGACCGTTTCTGCGACTCTGGTGGGTATGTTTTCTTATGCTTGGCTCACAATGTCCGGCGCACCTGAGGTTGACGGAATTCAGATAAATGTGGGTGGCAGCAACACTATTATGGTGGCAGCTGATATATCTGTAAAGAATGATAACGGAACAGTTTCTCACTATCCCGGAGCATTTTCACAATCACTTCATTTGTCTGATTATGAAACATATGACTATCTTCAAAACCTTGCCGGACTTACACCTGTTTCAACAGCAGACGGTATCAATTGGATAAGACCTACCTATTATGATGAAGATAGTGAAGAAGCCAAAAACGGCGAAGTACTTGTAGGTCAGCTTAAGGATATAGAAGATTTTGAAGTTGATACAACTCTTGAATATGCAAATATTCCTGCTGATAAGCTGACAGGTAGCATGGTAGGTAATTACGCTTATATTGATTTTTGGGTTGCATCACCTGCAGAAGATTATAAGCTGCGCGTTTCCACGGGTGATAAAGATGAAAACGGAAGCTTTGTTATCAGTCGTATGGAGGCGGTTGAAAATGAAGCTGCGCAGTATGGTTATGATTTCAAAATGATCAATGAAGCAACAGCGTCAAGCGTTAGAGTTGGTTTTTTGGTTAGTAATGATTGGTGTACCTATACGGACAATCTTAACTATAATGTCAGCGACGAGTATGATTCAAGATTTACATTTTTGAAAGGTCAGTATCTTGAAAAAAACGCAGTGTCTGTGTTTTCCGCTGATAATTCCGATTTCACAATATATGAACCCAATGCTGATTATCATATTTCAGAAAAGTATAATAAAGCATATTACAAAATAACAAAGCCCATAGGCGTTGTTGATGGCGCGCTGAAAACAGTTGATGTCTCAGACCGACTCACTGTTCAGCTTAATAACACTTGGCGCGCAGGTGGGGGAGGGAACGGAGTTCTTATAGAGCAGCTTTTCCAAACCTTTATAGCAGGCAAAGATCTTAGCTCAAAAACAGCTTCAGGACTCACTGAAGAGTTTTATGAGATGAGCATCCAGAACGTTATTTATCCTTATGTTGACAGAGGCTATTTCATAAAAAGAACAGAGTCTCTTTATGCTGCAGCAAATGAGAAAGGATATGTTTTTGAAGAAAATCCCGCGCTGGAAAATGTCAGCGGCGCAACTGATGACGTGGTTATAGCCACATTGGAGAAAAACGTTCCTCAAAGAATAAGAATGTTTATTTGGCTTGAGGGACAGGATGAGGATTGTATCAACTATGGAGAGATTTCCGGTTTCATTGTAAATTTGGAACTGGCAGGAAATAATGATTGATATGGAGAATAAAGAAACTGATATAATTGTTCAAAGTGAAGAAGCAGTTTCAACTGAGAATGATATTGGGGAAGAAAACTCAGTAGAAGATAAAGAAACTGAAATAATAACAGAAAACGAAGGAACTAAGTCAGATGAGCCCAAGAAGAGCAAAAAAGCATCATTTTTTGTAGGATGCGCTCTTGTAATGTCCATTATTTTGTGCCTTTGGGTTATAAGTCAGGTGCTGAGTAATGGATATATATCAATTGGCGGCTTCAGTATGTTCCGCGTTGCAACGGGAAGTATGGAGCCTGAGATGCCCGTAGGTACGTTGCTCATATCTCAAAAAACAGATATTGAAGATATCAAGGTTGAGGATGTTGTCAATTTCCGTTCCAGAGATAACGGCATGTTGGGTATGATCATCACTCACCGTGTAGTCAAGATTTATGAGGATAACAACGGAAGTATTTTCCTTGAAACAAAAGGTGATGCTAATAAATATGCAGATGCCAAATTGGTTGACGAAGAAAATCTTGTAGGCAAAGTAATTTATGCAACGGGCGAAGATAATTTCTTTGCCGATCTCATAAGTTTCTTGACAAGTAAAATCGGATTTTGGGCATTCATAGTTCTCCCCTGTATTATAATAGGCGTTATGATCATGCGTGACACCATAGGAACACTGAGAGAAGAAATGGATGCAATACATAAAGAATTGGATGAAATGTCCAATAAAGTAAAGCAAAAGGAAACAGAGAAAGAAAAGAAAGAAGAAACGTACGAAGAAATGTACGAACGATTGCGCAGAGAGTTATTAGAGGAGCTAAATCAAAGTGCTGAACAAGTTGAAACTGAAAAGACGTCAGACAACTGCGAGCAGTGATGATCGTCTTAGAGCTGCAAAAAAGAATATATATGCCAGGTCGATAGGTCTTGCAGTATTTATTGTTGTAGTGACAGTAACTCTTTTGTTTGCTGTAACAACGGCGTGGTATACAAACACTATTGCTGTGAACGGCCTTACCTTCAAGGCTGAAGCTTGGGGCTTTGACGGATCTGTATCGGTGAGTGAAGAAGCAGTAGAGGCTGCTCCCGGTGATACAGGTTATGTTGAATTGCGCGTGAAGAACAAGAGTGATCTTGCCAGTTCAATAGGTGTAAGTATTTCCAAGCAGTATATGGAAGAAGCTCAGATGCAAAAACGTATATATTTCTATGTCGATAAATCATCCGTTGTAAATGGAGAGGCTGTTGATAAAATATATCTTAATAATTCTAAAGGCTATTCCTATACTTTGTATGGACATAATGAACTTATTCTTTCAGAGCAGATAAGCACAGATGTGCCTGTGAAATGGGAATGGGTTTATGACGTTGTAGGATATTATTTTGTTGGTGATATAACTGTAACTGACGGAGTTCCTGCAATAACAGTTGAAGAATATCTTCGTCCTGTAGAGTATTCATATGACGATGCAACCTTTGATGAAGATGGAAATCTTCTCACAGTTGACGGAGAAACAGATGTGTATTCATATCTGGCTCAGATAACTGCAGAGGATGGGTATGAAGGCGTATATTCTGTAGTTGATGAAGTTCTTATGTATGGCGATGAAGCGGTAACACTTGAAGCTTCCAATTGCTATCCCATAGATAAGGATAATAAAATCTGGATATATCTCTGCACAAAGGCCGAAATAGAAGCTAATACCGTTTGGGATACTCTTTACGGAACAACTGCTGAAAGCGATAAGAAAAGCTATCAGGCCAGAATTTCTGTAACCGGAGAGCAGCTGAATCAGCAGGTTGTAACTCTTGATGCAGAAGCAGATCTTTCAGAGGCTCTTAACTCAAACAGTGGTGATATAGTTCGCCTCTCAGGTAGTTTAACTGTGGCCGAGCCTATAGCTATTGGTTCTGCAGCCACAGAAACAGAGGATGCTGTATATGTAGATGCATTGCTTGACCTTAACGGCTGCGAAATAAATGTTACAGACACAAATATTGAATCTATTTTCAATGTAGCAGAAGGCTCAAGCGTCACCATATTCAACGGTGATCTGTCAGGCTCCGCAGGAAGTAAAACAATTGGTGTAAAAACAGTTGGCAGTGAAGTAACGCTGAGCAACGTAAATATAACAGATCTTAATACAGGCGTGAGAATTGAAGATAATGCGTCAAATGGCGCAAATTCCACGGTTATTATCTCAGATAGTAATATTGTTGGATCACTTAGCGCAGTAAGAATTAATGGAGATGGCGCAAATTCTTCAGCAATGTCTCAGCTTGTTATTCAGGACAGTACTCTTATAAGTAAAACCCATAGTGCAATTATCGGTAATGGTACTGCCGGTGAAAACGGAAAATGGGGCACAAATATTCAGGTGATAAATAGTACGCTTGAAGGATATTACTCAGCCGTATACCATCCTCAGATGAACAGTATTTTCTCAGCCGAAGGAAGTGTTCTCAAGGGTATGACAGGTATGCTTATAAAGGGCGGCGACTTCTATATTTCCAACAGTAAGGTTATAGGAACAGCAACAGACGACAGCCCTATTGTTGTGCCTACCGAAGAACAGCTTGGCCTTAGCGGCTCACTTGACACAGGTGATGGTATCTACATTGAAAGTAACTACGGATATCCTATAAGCATGACTATTACAGGAGACTGTGAAATCAGTCACACCGCAAGAACTGCAATGGCACTGAGAGTGTTCCCCGTAGCAGATTATGTTAAGGTTTCAATTGATGGCGGAGTTTTCACTTCAGATGTTACGGAGT
Source organism: Clostridia bacterium (assembly GCA_017623255.1). Lineage (GTDB taxonomy): Bacteria > Bacillota > Clostridia > Oscillospirales > CAG-272 > Avispirillum. Next base: position 5,535 of record JAGAPL010000012.1, on the reverse strand, counting down.
ATCTTTCTGAAGACTATATCTGCGTTGAAGAAGAGATGCAGGTAGAGGGTAGCGAAGAAACTGTAATAGTATATAGGGTTTCTTTGAAAAACGAAGCTAATTAAGGAAGGATGTAAGTATGAGCAGTAGAAAAAATAGCTTGCTACTGAAAATATTGTTGTTGCTGCTCATAGCTTGCATAGCGCTTGCTGTGGGGGTGACCTATGGCAGATATCATTCTTCAATTGTAACAGCATCATTTAATGTTAGCTCAGTATCCGCAAACACTTTTGGTTTTTACGGCGGAAAGCTTACCGAAGAAACTATAAATTCAGAGTGGTCCACTATTTCTTCAGGTTGGACACAGAATTCGGATAATGCAGCTCTTGATTTTTTCGTTGTAAACGCTACATCAAGTGAATCTTTTTCAGGCAGAGATCAAACGTATACTGTGAAATTAATATCCGGTGTGAGCTCCGGTCCTTTGTCTGTTTCATTATCTTACGTAGATGAAGATGGAGATAGTGTTGTGTTGGCAGCAAATCCGGAGAGAATATCTGAAAACAGCGCTATGTACGATGTTTATGGTGATGGCTGGGTTTATTCTTTCCTTGATATGAATGTTGAAGAAATAAGTTTTTTGCTTGAAGGCGGAAAGCTTAACTATAGAAACTTCAAATTAAATGTCTCAGGTGAGGTTGATCCCAGTATGTTTAGTATTTATGTGACGAGTGATTTTGTTGCAGTGAAATAAAGATGAAGAATAGAAAGGAGAGCGTTGATGAAAGCGCACAGAATTAAATATTTGCCTTTGGCAGCTGTGCTGATTTCAGTAGCAATGCTCACTTTGATTGTTCTTGGAATCGGAATAACTCAAGGCAGGATCAATAGCGTAAAGACTTATAATTTTGTATATTCTCCTCAAAAAACTGAGCTTGAGAGTAATTATCTTGCCAATGGCGGACAGTCAGTTCTTCTTGAAAAGTGGGAAATAGGTCAGAGTGTTTCTTCAAGAACGGAATCTATTTCATTGTCAAGCACAAATAAAGATATTTCCGGAAATCTGACTTGTAGCACTAACTCAAGCCTTATAACTGCAAGCCTTGATAAAACCAATGTAACAGCAGATAAAAACGGTGTCAGTGTCAGTTTAACATTTACTTTGACTGATAGCGCACTTAGTTTGAATAAGATAACAGAAGTAATGGTCTATGTTGGATGGATCCCAACAGATTCTGCAGACGGTGTTGCAACACATTGGGCTTATCTCTACGTAGAGATTTGTCCTTTGAATGCGGAAAATGAGGTGAATGATGCCACGGTGGGATTCAGCAGCAATTTGCTTGCCAGCGGTGGAAATACAGTTTTGCTTAACGATTGGACCGTATCAGAAACCGCAACCTATAGAACTCACGATATTGAATTTATAACATATAACGGCGAAATTTCAGGCACACTCACTTGTCAATCTGATCTTGACTATCTTGGCGTATCTCTTGATAATTCGTCGGCACCCGTCAGAATAACTGTCAGTGATACAAACAAATGTATTTCGGTTTTTCGAATGAGCCTTTCAAGTTCTGCTGTGGAAATCACGCAGAAAACAAAGGCAACGGTTCGCGTCAGCTGGACTCCTGATTCAGCATCTGACGGTAAGCCTACAATGTGGGCAGATTTTATTGTTAATATTATTCCAATGAGCAATTCATCTGAAAATCCGGATGATACTACTGATTCAGTAGATACTGTTCAGCTTGATTTATCAGAATGTCCGTCAACATTTAACTGGAATAGCACTTTCAAAGTGCCGATAGCTTGTCCTGAAGGTTCAGATATGATAGAACTGACATATAACGGCGGTGCGTTCCCTGTAGGAACCGTATTCAGCAGTGACGGCAAAAATTATATAGCTTTGGGCGATGAAATGCCAATCAAAGTTGATGCCCAAAGCGAAGAAACAGTTGGAATTTGGCTAGATTTTTCTGACGTTGCAGCAGATCAGGAAATCAGCGAAATAATATTAGGCGCAGTAGTGTACAGTAACGGTTCTGAAGTAGCAGAAGGTCAAAAGGCTGTGGTGCCGTATTATAAACAAGAAGAAGAGATAACAATGTTTGAGAACGGAGCATATCCGTCTACCATATCTTTTGAAGAGATAATGCTTCTAAGGATCAATGTTCCGTCAAACTCAACGTCTTTAATGATCAGTTATAATGGCGGTTCTTTCCCTTCAGGCGTACGCTATAAGGTTGATAGCGAAAGCTACGTCTTGAGTGAAAGGGAAGAAGGAATTAATATTTCCGTTGAAGGCAGATCAAGCATTGATATTTATATAGATTTTTCAAACATAAATTTGAAAACAATTCCTGATAAGCTTAGCTTTACAGCGACGGCATATAAGGGAATATACGAATTATCTTCGGAAGAAATTCAGTGCAACACATCATTAGTTCCGATTTCTGCAACATATGATGTTTCTCAGATGATAATTCATCATAAAAGTTCAGTTTCCCTGCAGCTTACAGGAGAAAATGAGAACACAATTTTAAAGGTTCAGCAGCTTTCATCATCAAGCGGACAGATAGCCTATGTGGAAGATTATAATAACTTTGGGCTGACCGTTAAGGTGGAAAACGGAGTGCTGAGCATTTCCAATGAGGCAGGAAAGGCGAAAGCCGGAACCTACCGTATTATCTTAATTCGGGAACAGAACGGCGCAGAGCTTAGCCGAGTTGAAATCCCATTTTTCATACATTATTAATCAAGTATTATTCCTTTAATCCGACAAAACAGGAGGCATACTTAAATGACAGAAACACAAAAAAGGATAAAAGCGTATCAGAAAGCGCTGCCATATATGAAAGAACGAGTTATGGCTGTGGCTCTGTTGTTCGTGATGTCCATATCAATGATGGCATCCGCAACATTTGCTTGGGTAACCTTGTCAAGAAGTCCTCAGATAAGCGGACTTGCAACAACAGTTGCAACAAATGGTAACCTGGAAATAGCACTCTCTGATAAGGACGGACTTGAGCCCGATCCCACATCTCCTACCGACGGCGGCGGAGATATCACCCAAACAAACCTTAAATGGGGAAACCTTATCAACCTTTCTCATAACAGTTATGGTTTGTCAAACCTCACTCTCAGACCCGCTGTTCTCAACTCAGGATCACTGCTTACAGAGCCTCTTTATTCTGTTCAGTATCATTCTGACGGACGAATTTCAGGCGTTGTTTCTGACTTTGCATATACAAACTATGAGAAAAAAGGTGAGGGATATGCTTTTACCGTCCCTGAAGGTGGTAAAACAGAGTACGGTGTACGAGCAATTTCCTCTGTAACTTATGCAAGTATTGAAGGTGACGCGGCACTCCTCAGCCTTAACACAGCATTAAAGCAGGCTTATTCCGAAGCAGATAACGCTTTTAAAACTCTTTGGAATAATAAGGACTACATGAACAGTATCACAGGTATGGCGGGTGTATACCTGCAGTACAGAATCAAGGATACTGACCAGGACTGTACTTCTTATGTAAAGCTTGTGTATGATATGTACAACGATTATAAAAACTGTCTTTACCTTACAGGTGAAACTCTTGTTGCAGCAGCAAATGTTTATCATTTTGTATATTGCAACCAGAATGAACAGTCTTTCACACCTTTCACCATTGAAGATCTGCACAGTGGCGCAGTAAAAACAACATTGACGGCAGAAGGTGTTAAACTGGAGGGTCTTGATGCTTATCTTGCCGACCACAAAACCTTTAACGGTACTGAGGCAAACGGCTATACAGACGGACTTTATTCAAGATTTTATACTAATGTATACGAGCCTTATACAAAGAATACCTCAATCGGTTGGGAATTGATGCGTGATTATATCAACCCTATGGCTGATATCAACTCTGCAACAATTGACGGTACAGCGGCAAGTGCAATAGGTGCCTCCGAAATCACATCTCTTGCAGGTAGCAACCCTGTTTGTGAGCTTCAGAAGGGCCTTGTTTGGAACATGGACTGGTTCTATGGCGGTAATATTTCAGTTACAGGTGTTTCTGCAAAGGTAAACTATATTATTACTGTTACAGTTAATATTAAAGAAATCAGAACAAGTGCAAAAGCTAAGGTTGAAGATGTTTCAAACACAAAATATACAAACTATCCCATTATCGAAGTTAAGAATCAGGCAATAAAGAAAGCCGAGGAGGGCGGTCTTAAAGCAACAGACGCTGTTGCGGCAGACACCTACGGAATGGTTGTAGACTTCTGGCTTCGTACTAATGCTGCAGATACACTTCTTGCCCTTGCAGGTAAGGTAAATACTAAAGTTGAGCAGATCTATGATTCAGAAGGCAATCCGGTAACAGATGAAGAAGGAAATCCCGTAACAGAAACAGTTGTTATCGGATATTCCGGAGAGAACAGAATCTGGGAAGAGGACGATGAACTTTCTGCTCTTGGCCCAAGCACATCTCAGGGCTCAGGTAGCTGCTATATTTTCTATCCCGAAACTCCTGAGGACCAGGCGCAGGCTCTTGAAATGCTTTCTGCGATGAGAATTGCATTTGTTGATGAAGAAGGCAATCTTCTTGCTCAGGCAGATATGGATACATCAATGGCATTTGAGCAGGAGGGTCGAGTTCTTGTTCCTCTGCAGCTTCGCGCTAAGTCTATTGTGACAGGCACAGACGAAGAGGGAAATCCCATAGTAGAAAATGCCTACTATATTACAAAAATGGTTCAGAATGAGGCTACAAGAATCACAGCTATCGTGTATCTTGACGGCGCTCGTCTTGAAAACAGCAACGTTCTTGCATCAGGCTCCATCAAGGGTCAGCTGAATATCCAGTTTGGCACAAGCGATGATCTTGATTCTATGGATGATCGCGATCTTATGGACGATTTCTATAATATTATGATCACAGCTGATAAAACAGAGTTTGATAGCTTTGATCCCGATAATAAGCCTCAGGTGAAGCTGAATCTTGCTCTCACAGGTATGGAGGCAAGCAGCATCAAGGGTCAGTTCGTTTCATATATTTCAGAAACACAGGGTGCAAACCAGCCTGAATTTGATTTTGTAAAAACCGATAACGGATGGGAAGCAACTGTAACCTTCGACGGTTCAGGTAGCTTTAAGCTTAGAAGCATCAGAATCGACGGCGTTGACTATGCTCTTAAAGAAGACCAGATAATAACAGTAGAGATCCCCGGTATCACAATAAATAATATTATTTGTGAAGGCTGGGAAGGCAAGAACAGTAAAACTTTGATGACGGCCGAGAATTTTTATCAGCTTACAACAACTCTTTCCCTTAATATAAGCGCGGGTAATAATCCTTCTAAGGTACAGGCGGTATTTGCTCACGATCAGGGACAGAATATCACAGTTGATTATGTTCAGACCAACAGCGGATGGGTGGCAAACACAATATTTACAACCAGTGGTAACTACACATTAACGTATGTAATTATAGATGATGTGTATATTCCTCTTCCTGCATCATTACAGAAGTCGCTGAAGCTGTACCTTGGCCTTAAAGCTCAGGTGTT
>JAGAPL010000062.1 GCA_017623255.1 Clostridia bacterium | reverse complement strand
TTTATTTAAGTGCGCTGTTACCGTATGCATCAATTCCGACGATAAGAGGAAAATCTTTCACTTCCATTCGTCTTACAGCCTCACAACCAAGCTCGGGAAAAGCTATGACCTCAACGCTCTGTACAGCTTTCGCGGCGATAGCTCCGGCACCGCCCACAGCACAGAGATAAAGCGCGCCGTTGCGAACAAGTGCCTGCACAACTTTTTCGCTCCTTCCGCCCTTGCCAACGGTTGCCGCGAGCCCTCGGTCATAAAGAGTCGGCGCAAAGCCGTCCATTCTGGAAGAAGTTGTCGGGCCGCAGGAGCCTATCGGTCTGCCCTCCGGCGCAGGGGTCGGCCCCGCATAATATATAATGGCATCGCAAAGCTTAAAAGGAAGTTCTCTTCCCTGTGCAATAAGCGCGCAAATGCGCTTATGCGCCGCATCCCTCGCGGTATAGACCGTACCGGAAAGCAATATACTGTCACCTGCGTGAAGGTTCTTCGCCGCTTCCCTTATGTTATCCGTATGTACCTTTACAGCACCAGACATAACTCAGTCCTTCTTTTCGGTTTCTTCGCTCTCCTGAACGGGAGTTTCTTCAAGAGAAGCCACCTCGGCTTCTTTTTTCTTTCTGGGGGCTCTGGGTTTCTTTGCAGTAGCCGTTTCAACAGTTGCAAGGCGCGTTTTGAGTTCTTCCGTGCCTTTGAGCAAGCTGTCAACGCCTTCGCGCATTTCAGCAGTGAACGCGGCAAAGATACCTTCCTTTTCCGCCGCTGCAAGCTTGCTTGCCTCGGCAGCCTTAGCCTGTGCCTGAGCCACGATCTGCGCAGCTTTCTCCTCTGCATCGGCAATTATCTTTGCAGCCTTTACCTGTGCTTCGTCTATTATCTGTGTAGCTTTTTCCTGTGCCTGCGCGGAAATTTCTACAGCGGCGTTTGCTTTCGCCTCGGCAGATTCAAGGATCGCATTCATACGGGAATTGAATTCTTCGTATGCGGCATTCTTCGCATTCATAGCGCGAACCTCCGCCAAAGCCTTGTGCGCTTCCTCGCGTGCCTTTGCAAGCTCTGCATCCTTTGCGGCAACAGCCTTTGCCATTCTCGCGTCCTGAGCCTTGGACTTGGAAGCAAGCTCGCTTTCCGCAGCGGCAAGCTTCTCCGTAAGAGCCTTTTCTCTTGCTTCAAGCTTTTCTATTTCTTTCTTGCCGGCATTTATTCTGGAGTTGAATGCCTGATCCGTCCAAAGGAGCTTTGCGCCCATTTCTTTTTCTTTTTCAAAAATAGCGGAGCGAGCCTCGCCGTAAGCCTTTTCGGCAGCTCCGAGCTTTTCGGAAAGCTCTTTTATCTGAGCTTCCTTTTCCGCAACAGCCGCTTCAATACGAGCGTCTGTTTCTTGTGCGTTCGCATTTGCTTCCTCAAGATAAGCCGTAAGACCTGCGATCTGGTCGTCCTTTGCGGAAAGTTCCTGCATTGCGCTGTAAGTATCTATTGCAAGCTCATCCGCTTTTTTGTTTACTATTTCAAGCTCCGCCTTCGCTTCATCTCTTTCGCGTTCGGCTCTCGCCACGCGAGCTTCTGCTTCATCAAGGGTCTTCTTCATTCCCTCCGCCATAGAAGCGATATATGTGTTTACATCCTCTTTATTATAACCTCTGAAAGAGTCTTTGAAAACCTTTGCGTTTGCCATATTAAAAATTCCTCCGAGTTGTGTCTGCATAATCATTTAATTATTTTATCACAAAAAATTGCTTCTTGCAACATTTTTTGCACATTTAAACAAAAAACTTTCAAAAATTTTGTTCAAAATAAAAATCGTATTTACTTTCGCCGCTTTTGGAAGTATAATATTTATACTGTTCTATTCTATTTATAATATATGGAGAAATTTATGGCACAAGAGATATACGGCACAAAAGAGCTTTGGCAGACCCTGCGCGAAGAAGGCAAGCCCATCGTCCTTTACGGGATGGGCAACGGCGCGGACAAAATAATTTCCGTTCTGGAAAGCAAGGGAATGGAGCACGCCGACGTATTCGCCTCCGACGATTTCGTGCGCGGACAGTTCTTTCACGGTAAAAAGGTTTTGCGCCTTTCCGAAGTAGAAGAAAAATACGAGGATTTCAACATTCTCGTTTCATTCGGTTCTTCCCTGCCGTCCGTTATGGATAAAATAAAAGACATAGCCGCACACCACACGCTCTATGCCCCGGACGTTCCCGTTGCCGGCGAAAATCTTTTCGATGCGGAGTTCTTTTATAAAAACGAAGAAAAGATCCTCAAAGCACGCACGCTTCTTGCCGACGAGCGTTCCCGCGAGGTTTACGATGAGCTCATCCGCTATAAGCTCGACGGCAGGATAACTCATTTTGATATAACAGACAGAGAGGGCGGTGTTTTCGGCGATACGCTTTCGGGAGGATACGAGGTTTACTGCGACCTCGGCGCATATACGGGCGACACCGTAGAGGAAGCGCTTTCTCGCTTTCCCGAAATAAAAAAAATAATCGCCTTCGAGCCCTCCCCGAAAACTTTCTCGAAGCTTCAAAATAACACGGCAAGATTTTCGGACAAGGATATGACCCTTGTCAACGCCTGTGCCTGGAACGAAAACGGTACCGCCGTCTTTACGGACGGAAGCGGAAGAAACTCCACGCTCGCAGGATCGAAAGAGCAAAAAGGCAAGACCCTTTCGGGGGCAAAGATAAAAGAGATCGCCACAGCCACACCGGATTCGTATATGGATTTTTCGGGCAAGACCCTGCTTATAAAATTTGACGTTGATGGAGCAGAACAAGAAGCCATCGAAGGTAGCCAAAAAGTCATCCTTTCCAACCTTACAGAGCTTTGTGTTTCCCTTTACCACAGAAGCGAGGATATTTTCTCTCTCCCATTGCTTATCCACAAGCTTCTGCCCGACCACAAGCTTTTTATCGAAAAAACGCCCTACATTCCCGCGTGGGAAATAAATCTTTATGCTTGCGTGCGCCAAAACGCCAAAATTCTCGGTATTTGAGAGTGATTTTCGGTCTTGTGGGTGTAATTCTCGCTCTCTATAATGTAGAATCAAAGCAGAGAAAAGAGCTCACTCTCAAAAAAACAACCCTAAAGGAGAATTATTATGGAAAGAAAAAGTATAGGTTCGTTTATCGCCGTACTGCGAAAAGCAAACGGACTTACACAAAGGGAGCTTGCCGATAAACTAGGCATCTCCGACAAAGCCGTCAGCCGTTGGGAACGCGACGAGACCGCACCGGATCTTTCGCTCATACCCGCCATCGCGGAAATCTTCGGAGTTACCTCCGACGAGCTTCTGCGCGGAGAGCGTGCGGGAGAAAAAAGTGCCTTCCCCGAAAAACAAGCTGAGAAAACGGAAAAACAAATAAAAGCACTTCTCAAAAAAGTCCGCACAAAATTTTTCACAAAGAGTCTTATCTGCATTCTGATCTCGCTTGTGGGTCTTTTTTCCGCAATGATATGCAACTGCGCGTTCTATAAAAAAGACTTGGGCTTCATCGTTGCACTCATATTCCTTGCCACCTCACTCGTCTTGGGAATTATCTTTACTTATCTTTCTTACGCTTCAATAGATGACGCCGAGCAGGAAAGCCGCGAGCTTGCCGCAACGCGCAGATACATTATCAAAAAAGCTTTCTTGATCATCTGCTTCAACGTGTGCGTGCTGGCATTCTGTCTGCCGCTTGCTATCTTTGACCTTCAGCTCGTAATAGACATACACAACGTATTTATCCGCACGGAATATTGGATATTTTACGGTACGCTCTGCGTGCTCTTCGCCCTCCTGCTCTGCTTCTTTGCAAACATCATCGTTGACCGCGTGGCACAGGAAAAAGGCATATATTCTACGGACGAAAGCATTCTGCAAGCACGCAAAAAGAATTTCCGCGTTTTTGCACGCCCTGCGCTTTCGCTCGGAAAAATATTCGTTCCCGTTATCTTGGTCACGATCATAGCGCACATAATATGCCTTTCCACCTTCACGGTAGAATTTTTCCTAAAGGACAAGGGCACCCAATGGCACAGTATAGAATCCTTCGTTGAATATATGGAAACAACGACAACGGATGAATACCCCGCATACGCTTACAATACAAGATATCTCTACAATAATTACGGCGAACTCGTTTGCTCCTATAAGCCGTGCAATCAATCAGTATATGACATAAAAACAAGTAACACGCCCGATAATCTTCCTATAATCACGTATTCCCACGAAGAATATTGGGATGCACGCGATTTGGCAGTGGGCATAAATGCTTGCTTCGTTATCGCGTACATCATAGAGGGCGTAACGCTTGTAACGCTCTACACCGTAAAAACCGTAAAAGCATACAGAAAAGAAAAAGAAGAATAAGACAAAAGGCTTCCTTTGCACAAGGAAGCCTTTTTACCAAAAAAATTTTACATTTGATCCACAAAAAAAGACTTTTTTATTTTTGTTTTTTTTGGTACAATACTGTAAAATGAAAAATATAAAAAAAGAGGTACAAGCTATGGCTGAAAAAATAAAATACAATCCCGGCAAGGGCATCTCCCCCGTGGCATTTATGTTCGCTTGCCCCGGACAAAAAGAACAACAGGCAGGCAGAGTTGTTTCCGGTATGACGGGCAAAAATCTTAATACGCTCCTTTCCATCCTTTCCAAAAACGATGATGAAAGAGTGCGCACGCTCTTCCCCTCCGAGGACAGATACGATTACCTGATAACCAACGCTTCCGATATAGTGCACTATCCTGCGCTCGACAATACCTCGCTTCCCTCAAAAAGCGAATACAGCGATGATGCCAACCTCAACCGTCTTTACCACGAATTCGATCATACAAAAATCGTAATAGCGTTCGGCGCCCAAGCAAAGGAAGCCTCCAAGCTCGTTGCATATAAATACGAAATGCGCGAAGTAACACCTCGCCCCAAATTTATAACCTCGCTTCCGCATCTTTCCCTTCTCGCCCTCAACCAGATCTCCGAGGACGTAAACGGCAATCATATCGAAAAAGGCGTTCCCGATGCAACGCACAAACGTCTTGAAGTCGTTGCAAAAATGCTTATGGAAAACCTCAAAGATCTATTATGAGCTTATTTGTAAACTTTTTTTGAACTCTGAAAAAGCACTGAAATTCGGCTTGATTTTTCCCATACACGATGATATAATGTCTTTTCGTAAATCAATATGAGTTTGTCATTTCCACAAAGATGTCATCGGAGGAAAAGCAAATGCTTCGTTTTGTTTATGTAGTTGTAGTCAGGATTTTCTCTATAATGTATTTTGTACCCAAAATGGCTTATTACGCAAAGCATCCTGAAAAATACTCGGAGGAAGATAAATATGCGCTCGCGCAGGACGTAATACGCCGTGTTACAAAATCCGCAAGAGTAACCACGGAATATATCGGCAAGGAAAACATACCGCAGGAGCAAGGATACATTATGTATTCAAACCACCAGAGTAAATATGATGCTCTGGGCATTTTCACAGGGCATAAAAGCCCCTGCTCCGTTTTGATGGACAAAAAGCGTTCGCAAATGTTTATTGCAAAGCAGTTTATCGATCTTATCGGCGGTCAGAGAATTGAAAAAGGCAACCCCATACAGCAGGTGCGCGTGCTTAACAATATCGCAGGAGAGGTCAAAAACGGCAGAAACTACCTCATCTTCCCTGAGGGCGGATACGGCAAAAAGACGGATAACTCTATGGAAGAGTTCAAATACGCCTGTTTCCTGAGCGCAATAAAAGCGAAATGCCCCATCGTTCCAGTCGCTCTCATCGATTCATACAAAGCGTTCGGAGAAAATTCTCTTCGCAGAGTTTATACGAAGGTGATCTACCTCCCTGCAATTCCCTATGAGGAATATTCCCATATGAAAGCGCAGGAGCTTTCCGCTTACGTTCAGGAAAAGATACGTGCAGAGATCGAAAAACAAGAAAGCCGTGAAAAAGAAAAAGTTGCATAACGTAAAAAAAGCTCCTTCTCGCAAGAAGGAGTTTTTTTACACAAGCAAAGTTTTCATTATACAAAAAACGCCCTTTTACGGGCGTTCTCATAAGGAAGTCTCCCAGTTTTATTCGCCAAAGGCGAGTGATATTGCTTCGCAGTGATATTATGCTACGCATAGTTATATTGCCCTTCGGGCAGTTTTACGGGCGAATAAAATATCACTACGACCGGAGGGAGTAATATCACTTTCTTTTTGAAATGTCTCGCCATATGCGAGGAATTTTCAAAAGAAAATATCACTCTTTGCATAGCAAAGAATATCACTTATCTTTCTTGTTTGTTGTTAAAAGGGTTTGGGTATCACCCAAAAAGCAGCGTTTGTGCTTACAAATGCGATGCTGGTTCTATCTAATAAACATATAAAAAAACCTCGATGAATTTCATCGAGGTTTTAATCATCCTTATGACAAGTAGCCCTTTGTTTTTTAGTTTAATTCAGTTCCGAAAAGAACTTTTCTGAACAATTTTTGAGTTTTTTCTTCACCAAGAGCTTTTTTGAAAACATCTGTTGATGGACCTCCGTTTTTAAGAAGCCCTTCAACATAATAAGATGCCTTCTCTTGCTTAGTCTTCACATCAGCTTTTTCATCTGTTGAAGCAAGATACGCTTCAAAATGCTTAAGCGTCAGCTCGTCAAAACGATCGCTCTCAGATTTTTTGCCCTTTTTGGAAATGCTTGCTGCAAGCTTTATATCATCATACCAGTGCTCGCCCGGATCACGCTCCGCAAGATCACTATACTGAGACTTTACCTGCTCCATCTCATCAGGAGAATACTCACAAACCAAGGTGTCATACAACTCAACTATAAGCGTATCATTTCCCATTGCGAATATTCTGTCATATGAATACAAAGGAAGATCTATCTCCGTGGGATTGATGATGAGAGTGTCCATTTTCATCAGGCCGAAGAAGCCTTTTGCACGCATAACTGAAATGTGTCCAAGTCCTTTAGCCGAGTAAGCTTCAATATCAAAGGACATACCGTTTGCCTTCAGCTTTTTCATCTCACCCGCATCAATCGGGCAAAGCTCAAATTTGCTTTTTAGAACTTCAAGCAGTTTATTCGTCATTGTGCATCACCCTCGCGAAGCTTGAAATCGGACAAACCGCTTTTGTGAAGCATAACAGCTCCGAGAAGAAGCGCACCCTGGCCAACCACATTAACACCTTCTGCGATCCAGTTCATTGAAGCCTCTGCAAAATCCTTTGATGAAAGATATCCCATACAAAGAGAACAAACAAAGGAAACTACGAAAAATGCGATGAGCGCAGGCTTTTTCATTTTAGCGGAAAGGATGCAAAGACCTACGTCCATAAGACCAAGACCTGCAACCATAAGGCTGACGAAAACAAATGTGCCTGAAAAAACGGGAGGAGCTACAGCAAGAACTGCTTTTTTAGACTGTCTATGGCAGATCATTGCTATCACGCCAAGACCTGCAAGCATAAAGCCGATTGACTGAACAGGGAAAAACATATTATTAAGCGCCTGAAAATCACAAACTGCAAGAGCATAAAGCAGCTTATATGTTGCCTTCAGAGCGCCTGCGCAGGTGATATTTATTGTTCCCGCAGCAAAGAGCGCAAATGCGCCCTTGCTCATTTTGTTATAAAGATCACGGAGCAGGATAACTGCTGCAATTGCAAAAAGCACGACGGGAATATAATCAACAAGCGCCATAGAAACGGAAAAATCTTTCATTTCAGTTCCCTGCCTTATTATTTCTTATTAAGATGGTAAATGGGAAGGAGAGGGATAATAATAGGTGTTTTATTTGCATAAGTATTATACTCCTCGTTATCACCGTAGCGACCCATCTGACGCTTTTCAAGACGCTGAGCACCGTTGAACATAATATAAACGATGCAGATATAGGCAAGAACTGCTGTTATCCACTGACCAACTGTTGCATATGTTGTTACACCGCTTACGAATATACCTGTCCAGAAAATGATTTCACCAAGATAGTTGGGACAACGAACGATTTTATAAAGGCCCTCGGTTGCAACCATATCGGGACGAACTTTTTTCTGCGCTGACTTCTGATTATCTGCAACAGCTTCAAGAACAAGGCCGAATACGGATACGGCAACACCAACAAGGGGAACGATTATATCGGAAGAAGCGTTATCATATCTGAACAGCATAGGGCTTACCTGCGCTGTATAAAGAACGGAAACGCAGATCCAGATAGTTGCAAGAACGAATACGGGCATTTTCTTTTCGTTATTCTTTGCAAGAGTGTCCTTTGCAACGTCAGTTTTCTTGAAGGAAACGTTCTTAAGCTCTCTTACAAGCAAGAAACCTGAAAGACGAACTCCGTAAGCTACGAAAAGTACTGCCTGAATCAAAAGCAACCAGATGGGTGTTGCTGTGGGGTTGATAAGTGCCATAACAAGAATAGCAATTCCGCCGCCTGCAACTGCAAATCCATAACCGATGGAAAGAAAATATACGAACTTATAAAATCCTACGGCGCAAAGCACTGCACAAACTGCAAGGATTATTCCAAGAAGACTCCAAGGCATAGTTAGTTATTCTCCTTTCCGAAATAGTTTTTGATATATTCTGCAAAGCTTTTATCACCTGTGCAGGTATCTCCAACGAGATCGTGACTCAGTGTCCACTTGGAGAAAAGAATGATATCGTGCTTGCCTGCTTTTTTGATCTTAGGAAGATTTGCAAGAATTCCAAAAAGCCAGATAGGAGCCCACTTGATCTTCAGGGGCTTGCCTGCTGCCTCAAAGCACATAGCAGCCATTTCTTCATATGTATATGTTTCTTTACCGCCCACGTTGTATGTAACGTTTGTGTCGTTCATATGTTCAACGATAAATGCTGCAAAATCGGGTCAATCAACAACGTTGGCCTTCACTCCGCCGAAGCCCTTAAGAAGCTGCATTTCGCCCTTATCAACGTAAGGCTTGAAAACCTTAGCTATATCATAGAAATATCCTGTGGGACGATAGATAACATATTCCATATCGCCCTTTTTGATCTCTTCTTCAACAAGATATTTTGCGTGAAGCATAGGAACTTCCTCAGCACCCTTTTCATCACAGGAAATAACTGAGATATAGTTAAACTTCTTTACGCCTGCGCGCTTTGCTTCTTCATAAATATTGAGGTTACCCTTATGGTCGATATCGTAAGAAGTTACCTTTGTAGATGCGCCTGTAAGACCAACTGTGGAAATAACGATATCTGCGCCATCGCACATACCCTTCATCGTTTCGGGATTTGTTGCATCAATCTTAACAAACGTATACTTTCCTTCACAACCTTCAACAGCTGTTTCCTTAAGGTCAGCCGCAACAACTTCGTGTCCGTCGCGGCAAAGACATTTAAGAATATCGGCGCCAAGATTACCGAAAGCGCCTGCAAGAACTACTTTCATTTTTATTTCTCCTTATTTTTTATTCTTTTCTTTTGCTCTCTTATCGTTGATTATCTTCATATGCTCTGCTGTAATAAGCTCAACGTTGTTTTCCTTCGCCCAATCAACGCATCCCTTAAGAACGAGGGAAAGGAACACTCTCGGAACACCGAGAATTGTCATAAGTGCTTCATCTGTAAATTTGATCTTATCGTCAGCTCGGTCTGCCGCATAGCGAACAGATTCAAGAGAAGCCTGGCGCATCTGGAGAAGCTCCGCTCTCATTCTTGTTTTTCTATGGAACCAGAAGTTTTTGGAATCGCGATAGCCATAGTCAACAGGAAGCGCAGGAAAATCCTTTGCGCGAACGCCGTTGATAATAGCATCACTATACTTCTTCTTCATAAGAATCTTATCAACGCGGAGAATAAAGTGAGCGCCGAATTTGCTTGTGATACCGTTGAAATCGTGATAGGGACCTTCGTATCCGTTAAGCTCACCTGCAACGTCACGGTCAGCTCCGTCAAGTTCGCGCATCCATGTGCACTCAATTGCTTCAATAGCATCTGTGAGCACCATAGGTCTTGCTTCGCCTGTTTCTTCTTCGATCATACTCTTTTCAAGCTTGAAATTGCACTTGGGCATTTTTTCGGAGGGCTTATCTCCGGGCCAGGAAAGCTTTACGGCTTCCTTGAAGGTTTTGGGGTTATCGTCGATAAAATTCAGAGTGCACTTACCGTTGCGAAGGATATTCTGCGCTGTGTTAGAGGAATTGCGGCAGCACAGCAGCATTGCATAATAATCCTTGCCTGCCACGTAATAAGGCTGCACAAGTGAATAAGGACCAAGGTTTGTTGTTCCGTCCTCACACAAGGTGCTGATTATCACTGTGGGCATGGGAAAGAAAAGTGATGTCTGATAAAAATTATCAACAATACGAAGATTTTCAAAACTGCTCATAATGAATACTCCTTTTTTATATTTATTTTAATAATTGACTTATAACAGAATACTGTTCTTCAAAGCTTTTATCGGCAACAGTCCACGTGAGAATGGACTCTGCTATGAACTCTGATAAAAACTCCTTGTTTGGAACAGAAGATTTTTCACAAAGAGGAAGAATGAGCTCTGCAATCTGACCTCGGAGCTGTTTATGGCGCTCTGTGAAAACCGTTGCAAAAACCTTAGCCGCATCGCTATCGGAAAACAGCGACTGATGCTTATTTATATAATCTTTCAATGCGCTGCAAACGCCTTTTAGCATACTGCAGCTATCGTCGTCTGAAAGCTCCTTCATTTTTGAAAGAGTTTCCAACCATTCCTCCGCCATAAATGATGCAATAAGCATATCCTTTGACTTGAAATAATTATAAACTGTTCCAACGCCAAGGCCGCATGCACCTGCAACTGAGCGAATAGTTGTTTTTCCATATCCGTTTTCCGCAATTTGTTTTTTTGCTTCTTCTATTAACTGGCTACGGACGTTTTCAATTATTTTAGGCATATGCTCCTCCCTCTTGATTTTTATGAACTTGTTCATTATAATTATAAACAGCAAACCAAAACAAGTCAAGAGAAAGTGAGATCAAAATGAATTTTTGTCAAAAAAAGAAAACTTATCTATGGCTCATTCCCATCACAGCCCTCGTGCTTATAGCAATGATCGTATGCTTCATTTATGTTAACGACTACTACGAAGCCGATTACGCTGCAATTGAAACGTTTTGCAATTTTGAATCTGTCTCAAAAACTGTTTATGATGACGGAACTATAGTATATTCTCCCGAAAGTGCTGACACAGCTTTGATCTTCTACCCCGGCGGAAAGGTTGAATATACGGCATACGAACCTCTGATGACTGCTTGCGCCGAAAAGGGAGTTCTGTGCGTTCTTATAGAAATGCCCTGCAATCTTGCCGTTCTTGATATGAACGCGGCAGATGGAATTTGCGAAAAATTCCCTGAAATCGAAAGCTGGTATATTGGAGGTCATTCCCTCGGCGGATCTATGGCGGCTTCGTACATTGAAAAAAATTCTGAAAACTTCGACGGCCTTGTGCTTTTGGGATCATACTCCACTGCAGACCTATCCCAAGCCGATCTGGACGTTATCAGCATTTACGGCAGCGAAGACAAGGTGCTCAACGGCGAAAAATACGAAAAATACCGATCAAATCTTCCCGAAGATTTTTCTGAATTTATAATCGATGGTGGTTGCCACGCATATTTCGGAATGTACGGCGAGCAGGACGGAGATGGAACTGCTGCCATAAGCAACGAGAAACAAATTGAATTCACTGCACAGAAAATCTGCGATTGGATAAGCTAAATGTACTATCAAACAGCAACTCACAAAAAAACGGCACGATATTTCGTGCCGTTTTCTTTTTGTTATTTATGGAGCTTTATGCTCTTTCAGAATTGTGAACTCATCATAGAAGGTCCAGTTATCAAGATCCCAAAGATTATCCTTAACACTTGCCCAATAGGAAGGAAGGAATGTATATCCGTTATTGATCGAGATATCCCAATCCATAGAAACAATGACAAACTGCTCGTGGTCATATTTAGCATTGTTATTTATAGGATTGCCTGTGAAGGGGTTCACAGGATTTTCTATAAGATCTTTTACTGCCAATGTGGGAACATCCGCATTTGTCATAAACTCTGTGCTTGTGGTGAACTCTTTGCTGTTAAAATCCTTAACCATCAGAAGCGGATAATAGAAATCAACATTTTTAATGGAATCGGGATGCTCTTCAACAATAAGCTCATCAAAATGATCAAGGGCGTGTCCATGGTCGGAAACGATTATGATCTTTGTGTTATCGTATACATCATTATCTCTCAGATAATCAAACCACTTACCAAGATTAAGCATTGCCGCCATATTAGCGTGATAGTGCATCATCTGCAAGGGGGTTTCCATTTTCAGTTCTCTGCCATCAACAACAAATCTGTCTGCATGGGCAGCATCGTATTCAGTGTTATCAACAGTAGCTGCAGGAACGTAGTCAGGAGTCTGAAGAAGCATAGGCTCGTGAGTCATATCGTTTGATATAAACAGGAAAGTATTATTATCTTCTTCAGTAAACTTTGTCATATACTGCATATTTGCCATTGTAGTATAATTTTCCATAAAAGTGGCATTGATACCGCTTGCAGTTGAGATAGTATCCGTTGTCTGAACGGAATATAACATATCTTCAGCTTCTTTTGTTATCTGATTATAGTCTCCGTTATTGTATACTGTAGGCTGAACAAACAGAGGCAAAGATTTCATAAGTCCAAAGCAGAAGAAATTTCTATAGTTATTTTCAATAACTGCCTCTTTCTGAGAAGCATCATTGAAGCGACCCTTTGTTGCATAGCCTTTAATATCGGGATAATCTTCGTATATGCTGAAATCAGCCACATACTGATAGTTAGCATAAATGGGATCACAAACCGTAACATCAAAATCGTTATTATCAAACAAAACGGGCATAACCTTGAGCGCTTCGTTCTGCTTTTCATAAAGACGTTCAGTATCTCTCTTATTTATTTCAACAGGAGTGTATTCATATCCTCCGAGAAGGGGAGGAACACCAAAGTTTGTTTTACCGCCAAAGGAAACTGTGTTGGAATAATATGTGAATCCTGCGAACTGCTCTTTAAGCTCAGGCTTTTCGTTGAATATATAAGGAATATATTCATTGAGAGCACGGTCCAGCATAATGACTACTACGTTCTGACCGTTTTTGCTGAAGCTGAGTGAGGGGAAGTCGCTTTGATCAGCAGTGGTTATCTGAGCAATTGATTTGTTTATCTTTGAAATATTACCAACTGACATTCCGCCCAGCGCAACAATGGCAGTTACAAGAATCAAAGAAACAACCTTTTTCCACTTGTTTATAATAAGCACCATCAGCACCGCAAGAACAGCTATGACTGCAATATTAATAAGCAGCTCACTGAGTTTAAATGCCATTCCCTCGTCATACTGAAGCTTAGAGGAAATATTACCGAGATTTGTGCCGAAGAACATATAGTTGACAAGCATAGCTCCGGACATTACCCATACCAGCTTATCAAACACTACTTTTCCCTTGGGACTTGCAAGCCAATAGAACACTCCGAACCACACGATAAACGTTCCTGCTGACAAGCAAAAAGCACTTACTATATACCAAATAGGATTGTGGAAATATGTGATGTCTACATATTCCTGAGGAGAAGCAGCTATAAAGGTTGAGGGAATCAGCAAACCGACAAGCACTGTCATAAGCACAGCGCCAAGCCAGAACAGTTTTTTATTGGGTTCAACCTTCTTATCAGCCTTACCGCTGAACTTGATCTTATTCTTCAAAACACTGAGAAGCAGGGGCAGCTGCAAACCTACGCCAACAACAGCAACAAACAACTGACGCTTCATTGATTCTGTTTCATAGAAGAATATCACAAACACCAGCAACGCAAGACCAACTGCTGACATCAGGAAGTTGAGAACCTTTTTAGGATTCTTTATCTTATAGAAAATTGTTTTAACAAGTGAGAAAACGTTATTCAGCGTCCAATAGAATACAAGGCAGGAGGGAGATGTATAAAGAAACACAAGGAAAAATCCTGCCATTGCATAAAGCTGTATCTTTGTCTTCAAAGGGAATCCTTTAAGATACATTGCACTTGATATAACATTTATCAACGTCATAAGTATGGGCAGCAGATTTATAGCAATTCCGCCGATAACGATAAGTCCGTCAGGCGCACCAAGATCCTTTATAGGTCCGAATGAAACGCCGTTAAGAATTTCAAGATGGGACAGGAACTGATATGCTGCCATAAAGAAAGGAATTTCCAAAAGCAATGAAACTGATCCGTTAAGCGCATTTGTGGGCTTATAGTTATTCTGACGGTAGTACGTCTGAAGGATCATCATACGCTCATCGCCTGTGAAAGTTTTTTTGATGTGCGCTACGCCTTCACTCAGCTTTGCTTCAACATCGCGGCTTTCCTCCTGCATTGCATCAGCTCTGCGATAAAGAGGAAGAACGAGAATGTTCATCATCAGGCTGAGGAATATTATTGCCAGACCGGGATGGCCCACAAGTCTGTTGGCAAATTCAAATATTATTTCAAATATCAGCTTCAGAGGGCCGATAAGTAATGTTTCCAATATTGACCAAAACGTCATATTATTCAGCCTCCTCTGCCGTTAACTGCTCATATTTGCTAATGAGATATTCCGCTGCTCTCTCGGCACCTTCGCCGAAGTGTTCCCATGTTTCAGCCTTAACGCTGCTGCGCCCCTCAGCATACTTGGGATCGCTGAGGCAGGAGTCAATAAGCTCTTTAAGGTTTTCCATATTATCTTCTGTAAGCTGGCAACCAAGTCTGGGAAGAGCTGTTGTCGTCCACAGGGGCGTTTTTAGCCACCACGCATCGTAAAGGCTAAGGTCAAACTCAGGATTTGTATATATAACAGGTTTGTCATATACGAGAGTGAAATCGAAAATAACTCCTGAGAAATCTGAAATAAGAATATCTGAGCGACGAAGCACATCAAAGTTATCTGTGTCGCGGTTCCATTCAAGCTGATCGGATTCAGGATAATCATTCATCAGCTTTTCCAGCATTTCTTTTTCGGATTTGAAGGACTGAGGGTGAGGACGAACGATCACATGATATCCCGTTTTTAGAAGGACATCAAGGATCTTTCCTCCATATACATTAAAGATCGCGCTCTGTCCCCAGGAAGGAGCAAGAAGAACCGTTCTCGGATGTTCAGGCGCGGGGCCTTCTTTTTAAAGGCGCGCAGCCATTTCATCCATATAGGGAATACCGATCTTTACAAGCTCTTTGGCAGGAAGACCGCGAAGCTTTTCAAGATTGCGGATATCCTGCGCCTGATACTCTCCGGAAAGAAGAATAGCATCATAATAGTCTATTCCAAACATTCTGTACAAGGTGATCTCACTTGCAGCATGAGGAATATGGACATAATACTTCACTCCTTTGGATCTCTTCCACTGATAAACATCAAGACCGGGTGTTGTTGAAAGCACCATTGTTGCATTCATAAAGTTGAGGCGGGCAAACGCTTTATTTTCATTGCCTACGTATTCAGCTTTGATATGGGGATATGGATTCTGAAGCGCGGGGTCATCCTCCGAGCATGTCATATAAACAACGTCCTTGCCCCTTTTATCCATTTCACGACAGACAGGTTCGAATATCTTCCAATAGCGCTTATCATCCGTGAATATCACGAAAGCAGGTTTCCGAGTATTCGCCTGAACCTTACCGCCACTAAGCTTAAAGCGTATCTTTATCCAAAGCATTCTGAGGGAATAGATACTTGCTCCGATAACACCGATAAGGATAGTAAACAGCATACTTCCCGTGCCGGGATCTATATATAAAAGCATTATCAGTTCTCCTTAAAGAATTAATCTTAATGTATGATATAAAGTTTATTTGCGCTTGCTTAGGATTTCCTTGAAATCTGCAGCTGCGAAAATACCGCAAACAAGTACTACGATGGCACAAATAATTGTTATGGGAGTGAGAACAGATGTGTCACGAAGGATGAGCACTGTGAACACTATGGCCCACGCGCAATAAGTTACGTTAAGAGCCATAGCTTTGGATGCGCCGATCTGGGAAATTGCCTTGTAATAGAAAAGATAAGAAACTGTTGCAAAGAGTGCTGCAATTGCAATTGTGGGAAGAAGCCAGCCTGTTTCTGCGCTGAAAAGGCTTGCTGTGAAGCCCCAGCCCTTAAGAACGGGAAGAATGATTATGCCATATGTAAGCGCAGATGTTGTCTGACGGATCTGAAGAGCATACTCATCAAGAACCTCAGGGTCCTTAAGGCACTTAGCAAGAATTACAGCTTCAATACCCCAGCCGAATGCGCACATTGCTGCGCCAAGAAGACCAAGCCAGAAGTTCTGGATCTGAAGCTCGGGTGAATAGCTGAGTCCGTAAACTCCGAGAAGTGTGAATACAAGGAAGATCCACTGATGCCACTTCATCTTCTCTTTAAGGAAGATATAGGCCAGAATGGAGCCGATAGCGGGAAAAACTGCACTTGCTACAGCACCGATGGATGCGCCCATATAGTTAACCGCAAGAACATAACCTGTCATACCGATGGGGCCGCCAATAACTGCTGCTGCAACAACCCATTTACCGCTTTTTGTTTTAAATGCTTTCCAAACGTTTTTAAGATTTCCTCTCACGCCGTTATATGCCGTTGCCCAGATGGCAGAGCAAGCGTCGTGCAAAAAAGTGCTCACAAAGGGAGCGAGGAATATTGCCTGCTCTGTTGAGCAGAAGGGACTCATTGCAAGTGCAATGCCCAATACGATAGTTTCAATTGCCCAGGTTATACCTGCTATAATACCTGCAAACATATTTTTTCTCCTTGATTTTAAAAATTTTATTATAGATCAGAGTGCCTTATATTCATTGATAAAAGATTTCAGTCTTGTATAACGTTCAACCGCCCAGTCTTCCATCGGCTGTCCGTCGTAAGGAACTCTTGTTTTTGCCCAGAGTGTCCAAAGAAAGTCAACATATATCTTGCTGGCAAGAAAATGCTTTTCATCTGTAACGGTAGGCTCTCTTTCAAGATAAGCGCAGAGAAGCATATGGTCACATTCCTTATCAAAGCCTGCTTCTATGGAAACATCGGCAACGTCCCACATTCCGTCATTCATGCCTGCATATTCCCAATCTATAAGATACATTCTGTCATCGCCAACAACCCAGTTTTCACACAGAGGATCGTTATGGCAAGGAACTTTCTTTGCGTCAATTGCAGCATCGATCTCAGCCTTGATATTCATAACCTCAGCTTTGATCTCCTTATAATCATCAAACATAGGAACACTGTTATCTTCAATGATCTTTTCATATCCCATTGCCATTTCAAAAACTTCAAAAGGAACCTTCGTATCTTCTCCGCAGGAATGCATCTTCTTGAAGATCTCTGCCATCTGTGTTATACGATGGGGATCTTTCAAAAATTCTGAAGACATTGTAACCGCGTTGCTTATATATCTGGTTACCTTTGAGCCGTTTTCTCCGAAATAAAGCATTTCTGCATCAACACCAAGCTTACAAGCAAGCTTTGTGCTGATCATTTCATCGCTGCGAACAATGAGTTCTTCTGTTCCCTCTCCGGGAATACGAACTACATAGATTTCACCGTTTGCCATTGTAACCTTATATGTATGGTTAGTAAGGCCACCCATTCTGGCCAGATCAGTATATTCATCAGTTCCGAGAACATTTGAAAGCAATTCTTTAACTTTAGCAATATCTTCTTTAACTATCTCTCTTGCCATTTTAAACTTTCTCCATTTCTTTAGTTTCGTATGAATATTTATAGCTCACGCCACCGCATTCAAATGTGAATCCTGCGGCTTCATTGGTGTGATCCTTATATGCAAGCACGTTTACGATTTTCTCTTCACCACAAGATAATATCTCTGCCACATTCTTGAGAATTTCTGAACGTGTATCTGCCTTATATGATGTGTCAAACTCTCTCAACTCATCAAGTGTGTCAAACTCAAAAACAACATCGGATGAATATTTTCTGATCTTCATTTTCAATTCATCAAGATGCTTCATATAAATACTTTCCCACAAAAGATCTGCTGTTTCAGGCAGATCGTATGTAGAAGTGAGAATATCAACAAACTTGCGGCTGAATTCTTCACTCCAGAATGTGTGTCCAAGCATAAACCAAGAGTTTTCTCCGCCGACAACAACGTTGCGTATGGTTCCGTCGTCTTCGCAATCAAGGCACCATTCTTTAGTGGGACCGTCAGCATAAACTGCGGAATAATAACAATCGGAAACCTCACTTTCAAATGGGTTTTCGGAAAAATAGTTATCTGCTGAGCAAATATACGTATTTTTCAGAATGTCTTTAACTGCGTATATACTTGCGTTGTTATTTCTTGTGAGATAATCGGGATTCAGAATAAGATGAACACCAAGCTTCTCTTCAAGATATTCGAACATTTCTGCCTTATATCCAACCACGATATAAATCTCAGGCACTCCTGCTTCTTTAAGCTGGCGAATCTGTCTTTCAATGAGCACCTCACCTTTAACTGTTATGAGGGCTTTGGGCTTTTCGTAGGAAAGAGGGGCAAATCTGCTGGCTGTTCCTGCAGCCATTATCACTGCGTTATCAACAATATGCACGTTAACCTCCTGAAAAACTTGAAATATGGTACTTGTTTTAAAAAATAACAACAGTACCCGAGTGTACATTACCCTAATTATACATTATATCATTTTTTATAAAAAAGTCAATGTTTATGCCATAAAATGTAGAATGTTATTATATGTAAGAGAGTATATTTTTAACAGTTAAAAAACGGCCTTTAACTACGAAAGTGAATATTGTTTTTATTTGCTGAAAAATACCCCATATAAAAATGCAAAAGCCAACAGCTTTTGCATTTTTCCAATTTCTTATTTAACAAAGTTGGTCATTACCCATTTTTCCTTTTCGGGAATACCGTATTTCTCTTTTCCCAGCGCAATGCTGCGAACAAGGAACGTCATATTTTCAGCTAATGTGCGCATAGTCTGAAGGCCTTCCTCATCCTGAGAAGCTTCTCCAACCTTTCTTCCGTGGACAGAATTCCAATACTGGCTTGAAGCAACGGGCATACCCGATATAGTGAAATATTTATTGAGCTGATCAAAGGTTGCAGAGCATCCTCCTCGGCGGGCAACTGCAATTGACGCACCGACTTTCATCGTTTTATTGAAGGGAGTGCTGTAAAACAGTCTGTCAAGAAGAGAAACGAGTGTGCCGTTAGCCGCCGCATAGTACACAGGGCTTGCAACCACAAGTCCATCGCACTCTTCAAATTTGTGAGCAAGCTCATTTACAATATCGTCTATAGCACATTTGCCGTTTTTGAAGCAATAACCGCATCCAAGGCATCCCCTTATATCCATTGCGCCAACCTGAATTATTTCAGTTTCAATTCCGTTTTTATCAAAAACCTTCACCATTTCATTTAGCGCCACAGATGTGTTTCCGTTCACTCGGGGACTTCCGTTTATCATAAGTATCTTCATTTTTCATTTTTCCTCCGCTATACGTTTTTATATTTCAAAACAAGAACACCGTCTATATTTTCTACATCAACAAGCTGAAAATCCACCATTTCACTGTCCCAAAACAGCGGTTTATCGTCTTTTTCGGCAATTGTAGGTGATACTACCAAGCTAAGCTCATCCACGGCACCTGCCTTCAAAAAAGCGCCGTTTATAATGCTTCCTCCCTCAAGGAGCAACATTTCTGTTCCAATGAGTTTTTTGAGCTTTTTGAGTGCTGATCCCACATTTATATCGTTTTTGCCTGCAAAAATATAAGGGATTCCCATTTTTTGAAGATATCCCAAATATCTGCCGTCCACCTGCTCTGATAGCACCTCAACTATCTGAGCCTTATCATACCCGGGGTCCTCATCCTCGATTTTTGCTGTTTTCCAGCCAAGTTTCCCATGTGTATCAAAGGCAATTGCATAAAATCCTGACAATTCTTTGGGAATATAGTCGATTTTGGGCATTTCCTCATAGTTGGATAACTCCGGATACCACCCTCCCGTGAAGCTGCCTTCCATTGTGACTCTTCCGCAAATAAATCCGTTACTCTTAAGTCGTCGGTTTATTTCATAATATATTTCAGTTGCCCTTTGGCACCTATCCTGATACAAAAAGTTTCCCGTGACCTTTCCGTCAATTGAAGTCACCATATGGCAAATAATGTACGGTCTTTCCATAGTTCACTCCCCTATTATCTTCGCAAGCTCGTTTATGGCCTTGCGTTTCTTCGTTCTTAGCCTATCAACTTCCTTTGCATATCCAACGCATATAACAAGGCGCACTTCGCCTTCAATATCACATATTTTTTTGATCTTATCGCTGTCAAGCCAACCGAGAATACAGCTGCCAAGCCCCTGCGCTGTGGCTTCGGAGGTGATATATGCCGCAACAATTCCGATATCAATTGAACGATAGTCATTCTTTTTCATTTTTGCGCCGATGGCAGCAGTTTTTTATAAGGCATCTCCGACAAAACGATCTGCACAGGAGCATCCGGAGAAAACTTATTCATGCCCATTCCCTGAGTTGCACGGGCAACCTCTTTTGCTGCTTCACCCAAGCAAACGGTTATATGATAGGGCTGACTGTTGCAAGCAGAAGTCGCAAGACGTGCAGAAGCAAGAAT